>NZ_JADMSV010000007.1:0-142835 GCF_015560935.1 Butyricimonas sp. BSD2780061689_150309_C8 | reverse complement strand
ATAAAATCACTATATTTGTGAATAAAATTTAATAATAATAATGGCATACCTGTAGAATTTTATGCACGTGTATAAAGGGATGATCTGGCTATTTCTGGGGAAAATTTAAAGGGGGGCAATTTAAGTTGGATTCTAGGGGTCAATTACATTGGAATTTCCACACAAGTATTTTAAATCCCTTGAGTTTCTGTTTCTATCAAACGGGTTATAAAAATGCGAGTAGCGATCGAGAACTGGTTTCGAGGAATAATCCAGCAATGAAATATAAAGCAAGGGTTTCACGGGTAAGGTATACTTGAAATCAACTCCAGGAAATAAATCTAAATTTACATCAAATTTATTTAGAGTCAGTTTGTTCAAATATATTGAATCTCCACGCGTAAAAATATCTTTTGCGGAAACTAATTTTAGTGTGCTATCACGGGAAAATGAAAAATATATTTCTTTTTGTTCTTTCAATCTTACCGAATCAAGAAACAACCTTCCCCATAATTTCTTTTTTGCATAAAAATCGTATTCTGAAGATCTAGTCATCTTTTGGGCAGATAATACACCCAAAAATATAATTTGAATAACCAATAAATAAACACGCGTTTCATAATCGTGATTTTTGTTAGATCCTATACAAATTTACAAAGATTATTTTTAAAGTCAAACTATTTAGCCTAAATTAAACATGAAAATTTAAGTTATATGCAACAATTTGTTGATCATTTTTTAAAAAACTTATATACGATTTTTTATATTTACTCCCAAATTCATCATGCAATGACAAAGATTATCTTAAAAAGACCGCTTTTAGAAAGCGAAAAGGCTGTTTTAGAGAAAGCAGCGATAAAAGAGTTGGTAGAGTTCGAACGTTTTTGTCGGGACAATGCCTTATGGGATGAAATGGCTAGATGCTATGCAGTCGATTCTCACGTGAATATTTCATGGTATCAAGGAACAGGACGCGGGTTTGCAGAGGCTTCCAGCAAAATGAAAAATTATGCTCCACATAAAATTCACAACACACAAACATGGCTTAATGGCAACAAAGCTGTCACGATCATGATGGCAACGATTCAGATGCGCATGGAACTTGATGGGAACCCGGTGGAAATATCCTCTGACACGAAACTAATTTTCCGCACGCAAAAAATTAATGATCAATGGTATATTGTCGGTTTTGAATCTATATATGAAAAAGATTCGATCACACCTGTTTTTCCTAACAATAACATTCATATCCCCACGGACGAAATATCGAAATACAGGCAGAGTTATGCCAGCATTATTTACATGACCAAAAGAAACGGTATGACCGTTAATGAAAACCTCCCGGGTATCGACCGCCCTGATCTAGTCGAGAAATTGTATACCGAGGTGGATGAATGGTTATGTGAATGAAAATTTCATCTCACCACTAAAAAGAATCATTCAATATCAATCCCTTAATTATTCTAGGACATCCCCCAACCAACACGTAACAAGGGGATAACTAAAAGATAAAGATGACTCCACTCAGCTATATCTCGGCTTTAAGTCGTCTTTATCTTCGTTTTGTCCAATATCCTGCAACTTATTTCGGTAGTATAATACATAAATTATTCAAATTATACTGGAATTTTTTTTTCTTATTTTACTTTTGTACCCGCAAAATGAATACAAGAAGATGAAAAAGGATGAATTAAAAGGCCATTTATCCATGACCACAGCCAATATGATGTGGGGATTGATGTCACCCATCTCGAAAATGGTACTTATTACCAGCATCATAACACCTTTCATTATTGTCGAAATCCGGGTTATCGGGGCTGCCATCTTATTCTGGATTGCCTCCATTTTCACCAAACGGGAACACGTGTCCCCTCCTGACCTGTTGAAACTATTCTTCGCCTCCATGTTAGGAGTGCTTTTCAACCAAGGATTGTTCACCATAGGACTTGGCATGACCTCCCCGGTAGATGCCTCCATCATCACAACAAGTACTCCTATTCTAACAATGATCATTGCCGCAATCTACCTGAAAGAGCCTATCACAAGCAAGAAAGTATCGGGTATATTTTTAGGTGCCTCCGGAGCCTTATTATTGATCGTAAGTAACCAAAATACCGGAGGAGCGACTCATAACAGTAATATTTGGGGAGATATTGTTTGCCTCACTGCCGAACTTAGTTTCGCCCTATATCTTGTTCTGTTCAAACAACTCATCAGTCGTTACACTCCTATCACACTCATGAAATGGATGTTCACTTATGCGGCAATATGTATCATTCCATTTTCTTTTCAAGACATAACACATCTGGAATGGTTGTCACTTGAACCCAATATATGGTATGGTCTCAGCTTTATCCTGCTGGGTAGCACGTTCGTCAGTTACTTGTTAGCACCTATCGGGCAACGCTATTTACGTCCTACCGTGGTAAGTATGTATTGCTATGTTCAACCGATTGTCGCAAGCTGTGTTGCCGTTTATTGGGGTATGGACTCGTTCAACCTGTTAAAAATCATCGCTGTTATTTGCGTTTTTTCCGGAGTTTTCCTAGTAACACGTAGTAAAAGTCGGGCAGACATGGAGGTAGCCGTATGAAAGCGTTATTCTCCAAAATCATCCCTTACGTAACTGTGCTACTCGCCATACTGGCCTGGGCTTTCGGGTCTGTCCTTTACAAGGAAACACTGATTGCTTGGTGGGAACCACTCTCGATGGCTCTTATACTCGCTATTGCAACTCTGTTTTTCGCAAAAAAATGGCAATGGCTAACTCGTTCCGATAATAAAATCTTGAATGGTATATGCCATCTGTTTCACGCAAGCGCTTTCTGTTATCTCATGATTTTGGGCGGAAACTTCATGCTCGCAGATCCGTCTTCTACCCGGGAAGAAAAAGTAACCGTACTCTCAAAACATATCGAAACACACAAGCAAACCCGTAGAGTCGGAAACCACCGTTATGTTCCAGCCGGGGAAAGAAAAGAATATTACCTGCAAGTAATTTTCGAAAACGGGACACGAAAAAAACTCCCGGTTTCACTCTCCACCTATAACAAGACACGTACTAACGCAACCAGAACTCTAACCTTGGAAAAAGGATTCTTTGGTTATACCATCATCAAAAAAGGAATATAAAAATCAGTTCTGCCGGTATAGATCATTTGCCTGTTGAAACTTGGATACCATCTGTTGCACCAACATAGGTGGTGATAGCACCCGAATCCCTTCGGCAAATCCACAAATCTCCCGTCTTAGCTCTTGATTTATAACCACCTCTATCTCGAACACGATAGACCCATCTTTTTGTCTTTCCACCACCCGTTGCGACTTATGCAGAGGTTTGGTTTCCACGTATGGAGCGTTGAGTCGATCTACCCAAAAACGAACCACTTCAGCCCTTGATCCTGTGTTTTTAGTTACCCCGACAAGATCGTCAAAAAACGTGACCGGATCAAACACCGTGTTTTCCCTGTAAGATTCCTCTTTAGCGATTTCAAGACTATGAATACGGTCAAGTGCCAAGTTTACAAGCACGGACGTTCCTTGTTTTACCCCGAACACGAACCAACGATTCCGGTACTCTTTCAGTAAATAAGGATAAAACAAAAACGAGGACGCGGATCGGGCCTTGAAAGACCGGTATTTCATCCGCAGCACTTGTTTGCTCACCACCGCATGATAAATCATATCCAGATAATCAATCCCCTTCAGACTCTCGTTCTTCTCGAAATCAATCACCGGGATTGTTTTCTGACGGGCTGAAGTCACATGATCCTCCAAACGACTGATAATATCCCCCATATTCGAGAAATAAGAGAACCCTTTAAACTGGTGCAACACCTCCACGGCCTCCGACATCACTTTCAAATCCTGTTCCGACAAGGGTGTGTTCGTGATACTATACTCCTCGTCTTCGTATTTATAGTATTTATTATCATATACCACGATCGGGGCATTATAACCCAATTTCTCGCTACGCATCATCTGTATGTCCATCTGAATCGTGCGTCGACTGATTCCTTTCGTGATCCCCTCGTACTCGTACAAGGCATCGGAACACGCATCAATCAAATCTTCAAGCGTCCATCTTCTATATTTGTTACGCAGGCAGTTATCTATTGTTTTATAACGGATTAGGGCATTACGATTCGCTGGCATAAAAACAGGATAAAAATTATTTTTTCAAAAATATGAAAATAATTTCAGTTACGCAAAAAGCTTGCGCATCCACCTATGCATCTTTGTGGTGTAAAACGAAAAAAGATACAATTATGAAATTCAATTTTACAAACAAAGGAAAAGACACTACCGTGAATTACATGGGAGCCAAGGCTTACAAAATGACGCCGGAAATGGAACTCTATTCAACCGTAGTCACCTGCGTGGTCGATGATTCATACTATGAATCAAACACGGACAGGGTTTGCAGGATCAAAAACCTAATCGCAAAATGCAGTCCCGAGTTTGTAGCCAGACTCGCGGTGTACGCTCGCACGGAAATGAACTTGCGTTCGGTACCGATGATACTGGCTGTTGAATTGGCAAGATTGTATTCCGGTAACGAAATTGTGAAACGTACCGTTGCGGGTGTAGTAAAACGAGCTGACGAAATCACCGAGATTCTCGCTTATTACCAAATCGCCAACAAACGGGAAGGGAGCAAAAAGTTGAACCGATTGTCAAAACAAATACAAAAAGGATTGATCGAATCGTTCAACAGGTTTGACGAGTATCAATTCGCCAAATACAATGCAGACTCGGCTGTAAGCCTGCGAGACGCTTTGTTTCTGGTTCACCCGAAAGCAAAGGATGAAGCACAACAAGCTGTATTTGACAAAATAGTATCGGGGCAACTAGCTATTCCTTACACGTGGGAAACCGAATTATCCGAACTGGGTAAACAAGCGTTCGAAAACGAGAAAGCGAAAACCCAAGCCGTTTCCCAAAAATGGGAGGAACTCGTGTCAAGCGGTCAAGTGGGTTACATGGCTTTATTGCGAAACTTGCGGAATATCGTCACGAAAAGCTCTGATAAAGCATTAGATATGACCTTGAATATCCTGACAAACGAATACCGGATCAGAAAAGCAAAACAAATGCCTTTCCGTTATTTGTCAGCATTCCTGGAAATAGACAAACTGGCCAAAGAAACCTCTATATTCGAAGGAGAAAAAGCGAAAATAAAGAAAGCCTTGGCAGCTTTGGAAAAAGCGCTGGTAATCAGTTGTGACAATATCCCGACCCGCAAGGGAAAAACCGTGATACTATCCGATAACTCCGGAAGCATGTACGGGGACCGGGGTGGGAAATCCCTAGTGTCAGCCATGAGCGAACGGAAAACTTCGGATATTGCCAACTTATTTGCCGTGTTGTATTGGAACAAATGCAAAGACACTTACGTCGGGCTGTTTGGTGATCGGTTAATTGATGCGAACTTGAGTCGCTCGGTAAACGTGTTCGAGAATTTCAACATCATTAACCAAGCCGCCAAGAAATGCGGCCCGGCAACGGAAAGAGGAATATTCGACTACATGGAATATTTGATAAAATCAAAAACGATTGTAGACAGAATCGTTATATTCTCTGACTGTCAAGTTGGTGACGGATGCAACTGGTACGATCACAAAGGAAATCGGGGAGAAAACTTCAACCGCCTTTTCCAGAAATACCTGAAGATCAACCCGGACGTGAGGGTCTATACGGTTGACTTGAGAGGTTACGGGAACAGCATGACCAAAGATAACGGCAACGTGATCCTCGTCAGCGGGTGGAGTGAAAAAATATTCGATATGATATATTATATCGAACAAGGTTCCTCGGTTGTCAACGAAATAATGAAAATAGAAATATAAAAGCGTTCTTTGAAACAACAATATAAAGCAAGTGCCGTAGACAAGAGTTACTTCGCATATAACGCCCGGGTCGCGGGTTCGAATCCCGCCACTTCCACGATCTGTAAATCACGAACAAGGGAGTGTAGCTCAGTGGGTAGAGCAGGAAACAGTCTCTTATCGCTTGTAGCCTTGCTTTTAAATTACTAAAACAGGATGTCGTAGAGAAGGGTTACTTCGACTCAATTTAGGGGAGGAATAGTGAGGTCGTAAAATCGACGAGACTATCCGGTTCGACTCCGGCAAGTCATGCCCCGTTTCCTTTCTCGCTTGTTACTCCTGTTTTTTACAAATGAAACTCACGCGGATGCCGTAAAACAGGGTTACTTCGTTAAAGTGGTCACCACGGGTTCGAATCCCGTACGATCCTTGTTTGCCCGTTGCTCCGCGTATATTAAAAACAAAAATTATGATAGAATTAAAAGGAACATACAATCAAGATTGTAAAATTTTCATCGACGAAGTGGAAACCGAGGCCATCGAATTGGTCCGGAACATTCTAAACCAGGAAATCTCTGCCGGAGTACAAGTACGAATCATGCCGGATACCCACGTGGGTAAGGGTATCGTGATTGGATTCACCATGCCCGTGACACGAATGGTCAACCCGAACTATATTGGCGTGGACATCGGTTGTTCCGTCACCACGTTCAAATTAAACCAGCGAATCGAAGAGGAAAGATTCCCGACACTGGACCACGCCATCCGGCGTTCCATCCCCATGGGAATGCATATCCGAAAGGAAAAGAATTTGGAAGACTGGTGGATTACCCCCTATTTTGAAACCGTGAATAATAACCTTCATGCCTTTCAACAAAAATGGTTCCAGCGATTCGGGGAAACCAAAGGTTCCATTCAAGTCGATAAAGAATATATCTCCCGCTTGTGTAAAAAAATCGGTATCAAAGAAAGTACCTTCTATTGTTCCGTGGGAACATTAGGCGGTGGAAATCATTTTATCGAATTGGGAGAATCTACCAAGGATGGATCACATTACCTGACCATTCACTCCGGTTCTCGTCATTTCGGGTTGAAGGTGTGTAATTATCATGCCAAAAAAATGCATAAAACGACCGTTCTTCCGGAAGAGTACCATGAAGAATTCAAGTCTATCACGCGTGATACACTACCGACAAGTGATATTCCCCAGAAACTGGAAGAGTTAAACAAACGTTACCACGTCGGGAAAAAGGAGTATATGCTTGAAGGAGAAGATATGTATGAATATCTTGTCGATATGGTTATTGCTCAAACTTACGCGCAATTTAACCATAAGGCTATGGCGAAAGCCATATTCAAAGACTTGGGTGAAAATTACCGAGCCGTGGACACGGTTTACTCCATGCATAATTTCATCGACACGACCGATTGGATCATTCGAAAAGGAGCCATTCGAGCCTATCAAGGTGAAAAAATGGTTATCCCATTCAACATGCGTGACGGTTTGTTGATTTGCGAAGGAAAAAGTAACCCGGACTGGAACTGTTCCGCCCCTCATGGAGCCGGAAGGGTACTTGCCCGGAACAAAGCACTGAAAACACTGGATATGGAGGAATTCACGAAAGAAATGGAAGGCATTTATTCCACCTCCGTCTGCCGACAAACCCTTGATGAATCCCCGATGGCGTATAAAGATAAAGATTTGATCATGCAGGCGATACAAGACACGGCAACGATCGTCGACACGATCAAACCAATCATGAACATCAAAGCTTTGTAAAACAATAAAATTCTGAAAAAATGGAAATAAACGAATGAAAAATATGTTTACTTTTGTCTTCGTTTAGCAACCCAAACGCATCTATGAAGGTTCAAATAGAAGAAAGTTGGCAACAACGCTTACAGGATGAATTTGACAAACCCTATTTCGAGAAATTAGTGGCGTTTGTCAAGAGTGAATACAAGAAAGCTCATGTACTTCCTCCGGGACACCAGATATTTCATGTATTCAACGCCTGCCCCTTTGAAAAAGTAAAAATTGTCATCTTGGGACAAGATCCTTATCCTAATCCGGGTCAATATTACGGGGTATGTTTTTCCGTACCGGATGGGGTAGCTATTCCCGGCTCTCTGGCAAATATTTTTAAAGAAATACACATGGACCTGGGGACACCCATCCCGACCTCCGGGAATCTGGACCATTGGGTAGCCCAAGGGGTATTCCCCATAAACTCGGTACTCACGGTTCGGGCGCACGAAACGGGATCTCACAGAGACAAAGGCTGGGAAATTTTTACCGATGCCGTGATCAAAAAATTAAGTGATGAACGGGAGAACTTGGTTTTCATGTTATGGGGAAGTTATGCCAAACAAAAGATGTCACTTATCAATACTCGTAAACATCTTGCGTTAACCACCGTACACCCCTCTCCCCGTTCTGCCGAGTATGGTTTCTTCGGTTGTAAACATTTCAGTAAAGCCAATGCTTTTCTACGAAGTAAGGGTATTCAAGAAATCAACTGGTAAACATGAAATTAAAAAGGCAGCATCTTGCAAGGATACTGCTTTTTTAATTAATTCTCTTTCATGATACTGTAATAATAGAAATCTATCACCTTCCCATTTTTCACGGCCGCCTTGTGCAACACCGCCTCCAATTGATACCCTGCTTTCTCCAATACACGCATTGATCCCGGATTGTAATCAAAAACCAAAGCGTAAAGTTTTTGGTAACCGAACGTTTCAAACGCGTATCGCGTGACGGCAGCCACGACTCTAGGCATGATTCCCCGTCCCCAGTAAGGTTCTCCCAGCCAATAACCGATTTCGGCTGTTACCCGTTCAATGTCACCTTCTGAACCAAACCCGATACTTCCTACTGCTTTCCCATCCACCTCGATCGCGAATCGCATCGGGGGAGCAGGCATGGCATGAACCATACTGATATAATCAAAAGCATCTTGTTTCGTGTATGGATGTGGAAAGTGATCCATAACATTATTCCAAATCTTCTCATTATTGGCATTTTCGGCTAAAGAATCACAATCCGAAAAACGCCATTCACGCACCACGAATCCCTCACCTTCAATCCTAACCCTGTGCTTTTTTTCCCGTAACATTAAGAACTCATTTCCCTGATTCATCGATCGGGGCAAATCGCTTACACCTGTTTTCATAATTGCTAGATTCCTTGGAATCTCTCCTTTATCATTTTTTGTTTTTGTATATTAAAACTACGCAAACATACGTAGTTTAATAATATCTTGTTCCGTCCCCCTCAAATAAATTTTTCAACCGTCAATCTCACAGAACAGCCAAGCCAACACGAAGATAAATCCCGTATTCCAACAAAGAAAACAACAAAAGTCGGGCCGCATATTATGCTAACCCGACTTTCAAATCTACCACGTCAAAATTAAAAACACACTACTTCACGATAATCGTGAAACAATTATCCACGTCTTTAGAGTACCCCTCGTTCGAAAACGTAAGTGAAATCACATAACGTCCCACGGGAATATCATGATGACAAGGCACATTCAACATACCATCCCCTTTCACGGTCAACACGGCTTTCAATTTCCCGACATCTCCATCATTACTCGCCACGTTTTTAATCGAAACATAAATCGGTGCAGTTCCGTCCACCCCTTCAATCGGGGTACTCGTCCACGGGATGTTATATTTATCCCGTGTATAATCCTCTCCTCCTCCTATTTCAAGCGTGGGATAAATTCCCATTTCAATACACCTTTCAGGATCAAATCCCATATCAACATACCGCTCGTATTCCGGGTTAGGGATAATTTCCGGGACAGCATTATCCAAAACAGCCTTTACCTCCAATGAATCAATTTCATAACCGGCCTTCTCAACATTTAAGAACCCAATGGTCACATCCTGACAAGAAGCCAAGACCGCCACAAACAATATCCATACTATATTTCTCATAACCATCCTATTAAATATGTCCTAATCGATACGAGTAATTCAACGCGTGTACCACGCCATTCGTCGGTTGAATATCCGGTGAAGACATGGGAATCTTTCCCCATGAAAGCGACCAGCATTTCAAACTGACTTCTCCGGCATCCGGTACCCCGGCGTAATCGCTACCCTCCCGGTAAGCGATAAAACGATTCCCCGCCAAACAGGTAATCCAAGTTCCCCCGTCCTGCCCCGATTCATTGATCTCGAACTCTTTATTTTTATAAGCAATGTCCTCCTTTAAAATCTTTCCTTTCGTAACGTGCTTCAACAGGAATTCCCTACAAAGCGATTTCGGAATATCCGAAACCTTCGTGTACACCTTCGTCAAATCTTCATTCTCGTGTGAATCAAAAATAAAACGTTGTATGGAATAAGAAGGTATTCCCCAAAATGTGATCTCCGGCATCGTGTCCACTTTTCCCTCGAACAAATCCGTCAACCCGGCGTGTTCAATCATTTGTACTGTTAATTCCCAATTATAGGTATCTCCACGCATATAATCCATCATGTTACAATCATGGTAAGGTGACGATACTCCCGAATTAATCACATCCTGTTGCGTACAAGCACTCAATATCCCCACACAACACAATATCAATATTATAGCTCTCATCATTCTAAATTTTAAAATTCTAAATTACATATACCGCAACCAGTATGAATTCTGACGCATCAACGTATTTTTACTAAACGCGCCACTTCCAATTGCATTAAAGAAACACCCGTCTATAAAATCCTGATCGGAGGCTTTTCGGAAACCCTCTTCCAACTCCGTCCGCACGTATCCATTCCGAATCACGTCATAATACCGGTATCCCTCCATCAACAACTCTTTCTCCCGTTCCTTAAAAATTGCATAACGTAAATCCCCGCCATATTCTGAAGAAGAATAGAGTTTAGCATTTGCACGGCAACGAATCGTGTTCAAATCCTCCATCGCTCCGGCAATATATTCCCCTCCTAAACGGGCTCGACATTCTGCTCGTAATAGGATAATATCAGCTAAACGCCACCAGATTTTGTTTTGATTAATATTACTCAAAAATTTCATCCATCCATCATCTTGATAGTAACCATATCTCCATTTATAGGGATAAGCAAAGCCATGAGTTATTTCCACGCTATCCGGATGGGCCATTTCCTCAAACTTATAAAAATAAGCGTCTTTACGCAAATCACCATCCGGGAACATCTCCCGTACAGTCGTTGTTTTGATATTAAAAGTATTCCATTCATTATCCGAAGGCGTGGCAAGATTATTAATCGGCCAATTCTCGTACTCTCTTGCAGGATTAAATTTCAACATTTGCCACATACCTCCCAATTCTATCCACTGATCCTTATACACTGATTCAAAAATACTTTCTTTACTACCCCCAACCATGACCTCCGTGCAAACCTCTTCCGGGGACAAGGCCAATTGATAAACAGATGAATCGATTACCCACGAACAAGCCCGTTCCGCTCTTAGCCAAAGTTCCCGTTCGTCATAATTTCTTTGGTCTTCCCGGGCAAAATACTTTCCCCCGGCTTTCCACGCACATAAATGAGCTAACAAAGCATTCGCTGCTCCCTTGCAAGGAGTTGACTTATAACTAGCATATTGTCCTTTGGAATCCTTTATTTCCGAGAAATCAGGTAAAGCATCCACGGCCTCCTGTGCCACTTCTATCGCGTAATCTGCAATTTCCGTCCACGGGGATTTAGCCACTGGCTTGGGTTCGACCTCATCTTTAATCAACACGCACTCGCCCCATTCTTTCAATAAGTCATAATAAATAAAAGCCTTCAAAAAATACCCTTGACCAAGATACAAATTCTTCCGATCTTGATCAAGATCACTATGTTTCGCTAAATATATCGTCCGGTTAGCCACGGAAATCACGTTATAGTGTTGTCCCCAATCTCCACCCGGAATTACTTGCGGGTCCAGATTCCGTCTCAAAGAAAGGGTATATTCTACTTCATCAGCGTAACTACCATTCACGTAATTTGAACCATTATTATAGTGCATCATCATATAAGTCCTGATAATCGCTTGCGCCCCCCGAACAGATGCCTCCAACTCTTTCTCAGTCATGCTATTCCCGTAAGTCAAGGAATTTTTGGGTTCCATATCCAAGAGATCCTCGCACCCGACAAGAAACCAAATACTTGTTATTAAAATAATAAAATATCTCATCTGCTTAAAATTTAACCGTTAAACCCAATGTAAACTTACGTGCCAAGGGATAATTTTTCCCCGTATCGAATCCCGTACGCACGTCCACGATTTCGGGATCGAGACCGGAATAATTGTGCCAAGACAAAAGATTCTCCCCACTCACGAAGAAACGTACCTGTTCCAATTTACAAGATTTCATTAAAGATGCCGGCAACGTATACCCGATAGACAATGTTTTTAACTTTAACCAATTCACCTTTTCCACATCCCGATCCGTAGTATTATAATTCCCTACCCCTTGATCGGTTTGCCATTGTGTATACCTTGCTCCCGTATCTCCCGGTTGCTGCCAAAAATGTTGTTTATTCATGTTCATCATAAATGGATGTAAGATTTCGTTCGGATAACTTGTCTTTAGAGAGGAATTTACCAGTGTATTCACGATATGTCGGCCGATTTGGAAGGTAACCGACATATTCAGATCGAAATTCTTCCAACGTACCTCATTCACGATACCTCCCGTCACGACAGGTAAGGCACTCCCTTGGTAAATCCGATCTTCTTCACTGATAATTCCATCCCCATTTACATCTATAAATTTATAATCTCCCGGCTTATAAAATGTACTTTTATCTCCATTATTCAAATAAGAACTGATTCCCGCATTATTGTAAGTAACAGGCAATTCATCCTGTTTATTCACAAAACCATCTGTCGCCAAAGTATATATCCCATTTAAAGCCTTCCCGATAATACCAATTCGAGGAATATCCTCCCCCGTGTATGACTTCTCAAATCGATTCCAATTCTTGGCCCCGTTCACTGAAATTTTCCAGTACAAATTATCCTTCCGGAAGATCTCGTACCGGATCAACAATTCAATCCCCTCGTTAGATACCGACGCTGCATTTCTCCATTGATAAGCAAAACCGTTATAATCCCCCGGCAATTCAATCTGCCATAACTTATCACTTGAATAGCGATAGTAATAATCTAACGTCAAACCCAAGCGATAATTGAACATATCCATATCCAACCCGAAATCATACTGGTCTGTTTTCTCCCAGGACAGTTCCTCGTTATACAACCCGTTTCCCCACGACAAAGTACTCTCTCCCATAAAGGGTTGCCCGGAATACAGCGATCCCAAAGCCAAGTAACACTCCTCGAAATGCATCCCGGAACGTCCCCAACTGGCCCTGATCTTTCCAAAACTCAACCATTCCAAATTATCCTTGATAAAACTCTCTTCGCTAAAATTCCATCCCCCGGCAATGGAAGGAAAGGTTCCCCAACGATTTTTCGCCCCGAAGGTTGAACTTCCATCTCGACGAAAACTTGCTGAAATGAAATACTTTTTCTGATAATCATACTCCAAACGGGCAAACCAGGATAATAAGGATTTTTCTTTCATGTCTGATTCGTATGCTTGCAAGGGAATTACCTCCTTATAATCGTAAATTTCTTTTTCCGCTAACGTCGGGAAGCCACTTGGTACATACTGGATCTTATCACTGGGAGAATTCCGGCCACTTCCACCATTATATTCCTCTTGATCATATTGGTAGGAAAAACCGGCAAGTAAATTAAACGTGTGATCTTCTTTAATCGTCTTCGTGTAGGTTAACATGGTTTCACTCAAAGCCATCACGTTAATTCCGGTCTCTCCTATACTCATGGAATACCCATCCGTATCCAGGTAAGACGGAGAGAAATAATGCCGCCTATGAATCGAATAATCCGCGGCAAGAGAGGTCGATACGTTCAAGCCATCCAGCACATCATACCCGATCTTTATGTTGGCCCTTCCCCTCACGGATCGATTTTTTTCCTTTATCCCCTGAAGAGATTTCAACACCTCATCCCACACCACGCTCCCTTTACCGGGAAGTAGGGTTGTCAATTCAAAAGGATCACCGGGAATAACATCCACGCTCGCGCTGGTTTGAAAGCCCTCCATTTGATTCTCGGAACTTCTTTTACGATTCGTCAATGAAAGATAGAAACGCAAATCCACGTTTAAACGATTCGCCGGGATTACATTCAGATTGGTAGTCAAATCAATACGATTAAATCCAGTTCCTTTCAACACGCCTGCCTCATTATAATATCCCAAACCGATACCATAATTTATTCTGTCCGATCCCCCGTAGGTCTGT
Organism: Butyricimonas sp. BSD2780061689_150309_C8; assembly: GCF_015560935.1. Taxonomy (NCBI): domain Bacteria; kingdom Pseudomonadati; phylum Bacteroidota; class Bacteroidia; order Bacteroidales; family Odoribacteraceae; genus Butyricimonas; species Butyricimonas sp. BSD2780061689_150309_C8. Next base: position 128,715 of record NZ_JADMSV010000007.1, on the reverse strand, counting down.
ATATTCGCGTTCGTCACTTTTCCTGTTTCAAAGTACATTGGAAAAAAATTCGTAGCATGATTATAAAACGCATTCAAACTATCCTGAAGAATAATCCCGTCTGCCGGTTGTGAATCACTTTTAGGATAAAACCAATCCAAAAAAGACAATCGATTCTTTTCCATCTCGGATATAGAACTCGGGTATTTATATTGCCTGTTTTCCCAATCCAGATAAGCTTTAGGCATATTCCGCAACGCCTTCAGCCTCCACCACCGTTCAGCCCGTCCGACCATCAGCGTCGGTAACTTGGGTAACACGCTCCACGTTTGGGAAACATTGACTGAAAAAGTAGCCTTTTGATTCGCTCGTCCTTTTTTCGTTGTCACGATAATCACGCCGTTTGCGGCACGAGATCCATAAATAGAGGCTGCCGAGGCATCCTTCAAAACCTGCACGGATTCAATCATATCGGGATTAATCTCGGCCAACAGGTTCGTACCCGTAATCGGTGAAGTAAACGAATTCAATGGCACCCCGTCAACCACCCACAAGGGATTCGAAAACTGGCGACTCTTCTGTTCCACGTCCAAAGAATTATATCCCCGGATAGTAATAATCGTTCCACCTCCCCCGGGCGCCCCGGTAATGTTCGTCACGTCCATCCCCGCAACCCGTCCCTGCAACAGGCTGGCAATACTCCCCGACGGAATTCCCCTCAATTCATCCGCTTTAATCACCGAGATTGCCCCGGTTGCCTCCCGACGGGTTGTCGTTCCGTATGCCACCACAACCGCCTCATCCAAAGCCTGTATATCTTCTTGCATCACGATCCGAATCGTATCTCTCATGGTTGCCGAAAAAGTCAAGCTCTGCGTCTTATAGCCCACGAAAGAAAATTCTAACGCCCCCTTGGCCAAAGGTAACATCATACTGAAAATTCCCTTGGAATCCGTCGCCGTTCCTAAAGTCGTTCCCGTCAATTTCACCGTCACGCCGGGCATGGCCTGTTTTTTCTCGTCAACGACTCTCCCCACGATCCGCAATCCTTTTTGAACAGAATCTTGCCCCCACATCGAAGTACGTTCTTTTATAATCACCAGATTATCATCGAAAGTAAATCCCAGTCCCAATTTTGTCAACAACTCGTCAAGAACCTGACTTAACTCTTTATCAACAACTTGAATACTCACCCTCCCCCGGGCTTCCACCACCCGGTGATTGTAAAGGAAACTACAATTAGATTGTCGTTCCAACTCTTGAAACACCTTTTCCAACGACACGTTCCGAAACTCCACAGACACTTTCGCCTGCTGAGAATACACCGCTGCCTGAATCTGAAAAAGACAACACATCATAAAAATAAATACAAATTTCATCATCAACACGCATTTTCGGACAAAAATCCAACCATCGGATCTTGTGCCGATTCGATTTTTTTTCATACTTTTATACTTTGAAAGTTACACATAGCATACAGGGTTTGCATGTACCACCAGACTTACCCTCATGCTTTACTTTTAAGAGCTGTTCCCGTCCATCGTGAACAGCTTTTTATTTCAACTGAATAATAACGTTATTTCCTTTTCGATTAAATACCACGTTCTCCGTCTGTTCAAATTTTCGAAGTAAATTCCCGACATCCTCGTACCGTTTCACTTTTCCCGTAAACTCCAGCCGTTTCGCCTCCTCATTCTGGTAAAAGACCTCCAAACCATACCACACGGAAAGAGTTGTCATAATCTCTTCCAATGAGGCTTGCCTGAATTTATAGTACCCGTCTTTCCACGAAGTGTATAACTCGGTATCGACTTCCCTAACACTTGCCAATTTTAGCCCTTTACGGTATTCGAATTGCTCACCCGGAACAATCCGGAATGATTCATCATTACACGTGATTTCAACACTCCCTGTCACGAGCGTTGTGGCTATCGATTCCATCCGCTCGTACGCTTTCACGTTAAAAGACGTTCCCAGTACCCGAACGTCCATTTCTCCCGCGTGTACCCGAAAAGGACGCACGCTATCTTTCGCCACTTCAAACCAAGCCTCTCCCTTTAAAAAGACTTCCCTCTGCCCGTCACGAAAAGCTTCCGGGTAACGTAACTCCGAACCGGAATTCAAAAACACCATTGTTCCATCGGATAGAATAACCCGAAATTCCCCACCGACCGGAACCGTCAACACGTTGTAAGTATCTTCCTGCACCTCACCTTGCATCACGGAATACACGAGAGTATTCCCCTCGTTAGTAACACGCAACACGGTATCAGCCACGATCACTTCCTTCACATCCCTTTTCAACGGAACCACTTCCCCGTGTTTCAATGTAAGCATCACCTGCCCGTTCCCCGGTCTGAACGGTTGCTCCATCGTCCCCTTCTCTCCAAACGGTAGCCCCCACCACGTCAAGGCAATTCCTATCACCAACAACACACCCGCAACCGCGGAAATATACGTGTACCGTCTGATCTTCTTTTGTTTACCCCGTTCAAGCCGCCTTGCTACCCGTTTATAGGCGACGTCTCGAACTATTCCCCCTCGCTCTTGGATGAATTGCACGGGTTCTTTCAACCGAACCAACAACTGATACTCCCTCTCGTGTTCCTCCCTCCAAACCTTCAAATCTTGTCGCTCTTCGTCCGATAGCGTCTCCCCGGCGACCACTTTGGCTATAATTTCATAAATCTCATCTTCCATGATCTGCAATATTTCCCATAAAACACCGCAGATTCAAAATCATGTGACAGGAAAAGTGATTTTTTTTCAAAAAAATATCAATCCTATTATTTGATTTACTCAACATATTGAGTAATTTTACTCAAGATATTGAGTAAATTAGTTACCTATGTTTGAAAGAATTCATTTACAGACTATTAAGAAAAGAATTAATGAATCAAGAAAATTCATTCAAGTTATATTAGGCCCCAGACAAGTAGGTAAAACAACCATGATGACACAATTGTTATCACAAATAAATATACCTTACACGTTTGAATCAGCTGATGCGATATCCGCAACCAACTCAACTTGGCTATTACAGGTTTGGGAAACAGCCCGATTGCAAATGAAGGTCAGTAAAACAAATGAATATTTATTAGTCATTGATGAAATCCAAAAAATCAACAATTGGAGTGAAGTAATCAAACAACAATGGGATCAAGATTCCCGAGAACGAACAAACATTAAAGTTATATTACTAGGATCATCACGACTTCTGATACAAAAAGGACTCACAGAATCATTAACAGGAAGATTCGAAACTTTGTATCTAGGACATTGGTCTTATCTCGAAATGCAGGCTGCTTTCGGATGGGGCGTTGAACAATACGTATATTTCGGCGGCTATCCGGGATCAGCATCTTTAATTGAAGAAGAAAATCGCTGGAAAAATTACATCAATGATGCACTTATTGAAACAAGTATCTCCAAAGATATTCTAATGCTCACCCGTGTTGACAAACCGGCATTATTAAAACAATTATTTGAATTGGGTTCATTGTATTCAGGACAAATTTTATCGTTCACGAAAATTATAGGACAACTACAAGACGCCGGTAATGTAACAACGTTAGCCAACTATCTTAAATTACTTTCTGATTGCGGACTTTTAAGCGGATTAGAAAAATATGCCGGAGATGTCATTCGTAAACGTTCATCTTCTCCAAAATTCCAAGTCCACAACAACGCCCTTTTAACAGCTCAAAATGGCACGACATTTCAAGAGACACGTGTAAATCCAAAAGAGTGGGGACGTTTAGTGGAATCCTCCGTGGGAGCCCATTTGATTAATTATTCTATATCCGAACGGTACAATCTCTATTATTGGAGAGAAGGAAATGAAGAAGTTGACTTTATCATGGAAAAAGGAAATAAAACGATAGCCCTAGAAGTAAAAAGCGGCATACATTCCGATAATACCGGCATGAGCGTTTTTGCCCAAAAATTTCATCCGGAAAAGGTATTACTCGTAGGCACAGGCGGGATTCCGTATGCTGATTTTCTAAAAATAAACCCTATCGAATTGTTTTAAATTGTTTCTTCACCTTCAACCAGAAACAAAGCAAAGAAGAGAACACCTGATCTTTCAATTTTTCCCGAAGAAATTTCATAGAGCGCCCCATTTGCGTTCGCACGGTATTAATACTGACACCCAACGTATCCGCAACATCTTGATACTTCATGCCTTCGGCACAGATCATCATAAAAACCCGACGACGTTCAAGGGGCAACTGATTAATAGCTGCATACAGAATTTCCATTTCATGTAGCTCACCTTCTCCCCCGTTTTCATTTTCTAAGGCCATTTCCGCCATGACCTTTTCATGTCGTAACTCCCGACGTTGAGTCCCTCGAAGATCATTTAACGCAGCATTCTTTACCAGATGAAACATATAACGATCCAACCCGTCCGCAAGCTTTTCAAAATGGCGATTCTCCCAAACATTCACGAAACAATCCTGCACCACGTCCTCGGCAGCATCCACGTCTTTCAATATCCCCGTGGCAAACAAGACCAGCACCTCATAATACTCCGAGAAAAAAGCCTGAAACGCGCTCTTTTCTCCTTTTTTCAATGCGGCCAATATTTCTTCTGATCGATTCATTCACATAGATTGATTCCACAAAATAAACAATTATATTACAATAATGTACGATTTTATCTTGAATTTTAAAATAAAACAAAATGGGCTGTCCCAAAAAGTCATTTTTCAAACTCCCTCCCCCCTGCGGGGTACTCCCTCTATAAACAGAGGGAGAGCTGGAATACTCCCTGTCTTCGAGAAGAGTCACCAGCACCTCCTCTGTTTATAGAGGAGGTGGCACGAAGTGACGGAGGAGTTTTTGGAAATAAAATGACTTTTGGGACAGCCCTCTTCCCATAAAATATAGTATCAATCTAAAACCAAATTCCCTTGAGGATCAATTTCTACACTTATATCCATCGAATGCTCTTTCTGCAAAACAAAATGGTAAACATCACTACCGGAAGCGTATTCTATGTATTGCACGCTGGCAATAGAAAAACTGTTATACGCCTCGCCCTTCAACACGTCAAGCACCACCTGAGGTACATCGGCCTTCAACACCGGCCAAGAAGTCTTCATCCAACCGTTATTCCGGTCAAACAAAACTTCTTTTACCAAGCTACCATCCAGAATACCGACTTCCAACATACCATCCTGCCAACGGTCAACCGTAACAACCAAGGCCTTCGGGTACTGCTGGGTAATGAAACTACTCACCGCCGTCGGTAAAGTAGAAGCCTCTTCATTTACCTCCTTTACCAGCTCCCCCTTCTCGTTGAAATAAATCAACATCTCCTCGTTTCCCTTCTCGATCTCCAAACGGTAAACCGTGGGCATATTCAACCGCTCCAGCACGTCGGCATCTTCCACTTGCCAAGCGCTATATATGCTCTCGTTGAAACCCGTCTTTACCTCCGTGGGGAGATTGGCAAACAGAATGTCCGTCTCCGTCATCATCCATTTTCCGGATGCATCAAACCAAGCATCCACTTCCTGCCCGTTCTGATGAAATTCCGCCTTTTCATACTCTCCTTTTTTCTCCCAGCTCACGGCCACGGCATTCGGGAACTTCGCCTCAAAAGCGGCCACGACACTCTTTCCCGGGGTGTACCCCTTATCATCATCGTCGTCATCATCATGACAAGCGGCAAAAACAAACAATGATGCCATCCATAGCGTCACCATTAAAATCCTTCCTCTCATAATCTTTCTCAAATTTATCTGTTTAACAATCTTATTTTCTGATACTCATTCTAACGAGAAAAAGAAAAGAAAGTTTCCGATGAAAAACTTCTCCGCGAAAGAATAACCTGCTCATAGAATACGTACTTTTGCACCGGATAAAGAAAAGTCATGAATACAAGTCAAGTAATTATCACACCGGAGAATATGACCAAGGACCGCAAGATCTCCATTTGTGTCTTCTTGTCCGGGTTCTCCTGTTTTGCCCAGTTATACTATTTCCAGCCTCTCCTGCCCGATCTGGCTCAAGAGTTCGGATTATCAGCCAGCTACAGTAGTCTGGCCATATCATTCTCCACGCTGGGAATGGTAGTAGGACTGTTCACGGCAATGTTCGTGGCAGACTCGATTCCAAGGAAGAAACTGATTAGCGCGGCACTATTATCGTCGGCCGTCTTTTCGGTGATCTGCTCTTATTCACCCTCCTTCTTCTTGTTGGTCGCATTAAGCGCCCTGAAAGGATTCTTGCTATCGGGAGCCACTTCCGTGTCACTGGCTTATATATCAGAAGAAGTTCAACCCCGGAATAAAGGAAAAATTACCGGACTTTACATTGCCGGAAACGCCCTGGGGGGAATGGGTGGACGAGTAATTTCTTCCTACCTCAGTAGTGAATTCTCGTGGCGCATCGCCTCCGTCTCCATAGGTGTACTATGTGCCTTATTCGCCATATCATTCCTGATATTCAGTCCCCGTTCTGTCAATTTCAAGCCCAAACGGGAGAATTTCAAATCATTGATCGTTTCCAATCTTCACTTGATCGTCTCCGTGAAACTGATCCCCTTCTATCTGATCGGCTCCCTCATGTTAGGGATATTCGTGAGCTTGTACAACTACCTCGGTTTTTATCTGGTAAAAGAACCGTTTAACTTCTCCCCGTACTTGATTCACTATATCTATTTCATGTACCTGTTCGGGGTATTCGGCTCGATCGCCACGGCAAAATTAACAGCATTGTACAACCATTTCAAAATACTGAAAACAATCATCGCCCTTTCCGTGGCAGGATTGCTTTTGCTTTACATTAACAACTTCTGGATCGTTACGCTCGGACTGGCCATTTTCACGTTTAATTTCTTCGTGGTACACGTGATCTGTAACCGAATCGTCAGTGACTACAACCTCCAAAAACGTTCGGTCACCATCTCCATCTACCTCCTGTTCTATTACATGGGGTCCAGTGTTTGGGGATCAGCCACCGGGGTCGTTCTCGACCACTTCGGTTGGCAATGTTTTATCGCCGGATTGATTCTACTCACGTTCATCCTGTACGCCATCGCTTATAAAGGCTCGAAATTGATGGAAAACTAACAAAGGTAACCATCCGCTCTCGCCCATGCAAACCGCAAGGGAAAGCGAGGTTTTATCCTCGTAAAATCAATCGTCGGGTAAAGTTTCTACCGGATAGAGCTATATTCACGTGATCAAGTTACTATTATACATCTATCTGAATGTTAACATATCCTATAACTCTACAATATTTCATTATTATGATAGGAGCGGAATAGGGGAGGAATGGGAGCGGAATGGGAGCGGCTAACAATATGATAAGAATTTGATGATCATTTAATAACTATATTTTAAATTATTTCAGATTTAGCAAGCCTAGAATATTCCTTCAACCACGGGTATGCAGCTTTCATACCCCCAAAATCCCAAGGGGACACACGGGGACTCCCCAAATAAAAAAAGACTGAATAACTTTTATAGTTAAACAGTCTTTTTTGGCAAAATTCTTTCAATGGCTTACGTTGAAAAGAAAAAAATCATATTATTATTAACATTACAAAGATCAACAATTCCACCCTTTCCCGCAATCCCTTATAATGGGGATATTTCAATCAAAATATCACTCCACCTCATTAATATCGATGAGATTGTTCAAAATAGCGTACACCGTAAGCCCGGAAACAGACTTGATCCCGGTTTTCCGGATGATATTTTTCCGGTGAGTAATCACGGTGTGTACCGATATATGATGCAGATCCGCGATCTCCTTGTTAATCTTCCCTTTCGCAAGGGAAATCAAAATCTCTTTCTCCCGTTCGGAGAGTTCATTCTTATCAAGCAAATCAGCCGGGGCACTTAACGCGTCGATTGAATGTAGTAACTTCTGGGCAATCTTATCACCATCATCGGCAATATCAATCGTCGTGTGATATTGTTTCAGAATCTCAGGATCGATATACTGGTAAACTAACGCCACGAAAGCCGTATCCTTCACCCCTTCAAACAACTCTTCCAGATGCTGCCGTTTTTTCAGCTCCACGGCCGAGGGGTTAATGATGATAATATCCGGATTCAAATGATTAATCCTCTCCAGACAATGAAAACAATCGGCAATAACCGCTACCACCTCAAACTCATTCCTCATTTCGATCAACTTCCTCAGTCCGGTTGAAATAATCATTGACGGCTCAATAATAACAATCTTGTAACTTTTATTATTGTTTTGCATACCGTTGCTCTAATTTCATTACTAAAGGAATAAGTATTTTATCCTCAATCAAAGAATGTTTACTCAAATCCTCTTCCAAGGCAAAGATCCCGAATAACACCCGGATACGCATATCCGACAAAGTATCTCCCGGCAAATATTTCATGATGATATTCTTCAAGTCATTCAGTTTATCATCAATATTACTATGATTCTCCCGGAACACCCCGATCTCGTAATCTCCCGGACGAGCGCCCTTCACCATATTCGAGATATAAGGGAAGACCGTCACTTCCTCGTAATCAAAATGACGAATCACCTCATTCTTGTATTCATTGAAAAAAAGATTCAATATTTGCTGATGTTGCTGTTCGCACCCTTCAGAAATCTCTTTTAACTGCTCCTGGATAGAAAGCATCCGGTTTTCCAAGTAATAAGAATGAGAATTTTTCAAGTAAGCAATCAACTGGTCCACGTTCCCCCCTATTCCCTCGATCTCTTTCTCCGTCGGCAAGTATTGCTCGTTGCTGTACACGTTACAAATCATCAGGAATAACGTACACGAAACATGATTCGCCTCGCAACATTCCCGGACTGTTTTATCCCCGAATCCCAGATTTATTCCAAACCGATGTAACAGCAACAACAGTGAATAATCGGCATGAATGACGTCCGCCAGTTTCATATCCGCGGAAAATAGATGTGAATTCATATCCTTATTTTTACCGCAAATATTGGAAATAATTGATTCAACACCAAGTTTATTCATTAGTTTATAGAATTATTTATGATATTTCAAGCTTTCAAAATTACAAATACATCCTGAAAACCCACATCCTCAAAATCGGGTAAAAACACGCTGTCCACTCCCCAATTATAGGGAGTGGACAGCGTGTTAAATTTTACTTTTCAACTATACCAAATACCGATTATTCGTCTCTCCCGCCTGTATAGGGTAAACCAACACGAAACTATTGGATTGGAAATACTTGTTCAAATAATTGGGAATCCTACTCATATTGGCATGATAAGACAGCCGCTCCCGACGACTCATCACCACCCACAACGTATCGTCACTCTTTATTTCCCGGGACATGATCAAGAAATCATCCCAATCATCAAAGGACGAAAATTCTGCCTCGATCGGCCTTTTTTTATACATCTCCTTCAAGTACACCATCGTGTCTTCTGACGCGTAGAACACGGCCTTCGCACCCGAATTGTGGATAATATTCCATACCTTATTCACCCACATCGGGAATCCGACCTCTTTTTCCGCCCGGGCCGGAACCACCACCAGATGACGTTTCACCGTGGCTATAGGTTGTATGGGGCGATAAATTAATGTAGTCACGTTACTCTGCCCCAGAATCGCCTCGGTCATATTCCCCAAGAAGGAGGACACGACACCTTTTCCCTGATGTAATCCCAGAACCAAATCCGTAATACCCTGCTCTTTAATCACGCTGATAATAGCATTCGCCACGTTCAGATCGTACCGCAACAAATCCTGTAACACGTTATCCGTGGCCGAAGCCGTCGTGACGGCCATATTCAACACCTTCTTGGATTGCTTGAAGGCTTTATCGTCCGATGCCTGATTATTAATCACGTTCAAGGCAAAAAGCCCGTTCTTATTCTTCTTCGACTTGATTGCCGTACTCAAATTCACCAGCTCGGTCACGTTCTTCTCGTAGGACACCGGAATCAGGATGCGTTCCTGATGTTCCCCAGTTCCCTCTTTCTCTTCCGACACGTCATTCATCGCGATATTATGCGCCCCTTTCTGTGCGGAGAAAGATGCCATCGTGCAAGTGACCAGAATCATCAAAATCGTACCGTTCAACACGCTCTCGTTCAACAGACGAATCGGTTCTCCCGCCAGGGTCTCTCCCAGAATCACGTTATACCCCACCATCACGGCTGCCAAAGTTGCCGCTGCCTGTGCATTACTCAATCCGAAAATCACCCGCCGCTGGTCCACCGACATCCGGAACGTCTTCTGCGTGAGCCAAGCCGCCACGAATTTAGCCACGGTAGCCACCACGATCATCACCGCCCCCACTTTAATCGTGTCCCAATTGGTAAAGAACGCCCGGTAGTCGATCAACATTCCCACCCCTATCAAGAAGAAAGGAATAAAAATCGCATTCCCCACGAACTCCACCCGGTTCATCAAAGGAGAAGTCGAAGGAATCAGACGGTTCAACGCCATCCCCGCAAGGAAAGCCCCGATAATAGACTCCAGTCCGGCCAATTCCGCCAAGTAAGCCCCCAAGAAAACCATGACCAGCACGAATATATATTGTGACACGTTATCCTCACACCGTTTGAAAAACCAACGTCCCACGATCGGGAATACGATCATCACGAAAGCAAAAAAGAGGATAATTGCCGCCCCCAGCCTGTACCAAAACCAATCATCCACATCCCCCACGGCCATCTCCACGATCACCGTCAACACCAACAGCGCCAAAGTATCCGTGATCATCGTCCCTCCCACGGTAATTCCCACGGCCTTATCCTTCGTGATCCCCAGTTTACTGATAATCGGGTAAGCAATCAACGTGTGGGAGGCAAACATACTCGCCAGCAATATGGAAGTCAACATGGAGAAATTCAACACGTAAAGCCCGACAAGCGTTCCCAAGGCCATCGGCACCAAAAAAGTGTACATCCCGAAGGTCAAACTCTTCCATTTGTTCTTCTTAAAATCCCCCAGATCAATCTCCAGCCCCGCCAAGAACATGATATACAAAAGCCCGGCTGTTCCCGAAAGAATAATACTACTATCCCGCAACACCAAGTTAAAACCATTCGGCCCGATAATTGCCCCGGCAATAATCAATCCCAACAAATGGGGAATCCTCAACTTATTCAACAATAAAGGAGCCGCCAAGATAATTACCAAAATCAACAAGAACTTCAAAACCGGGTCCGTCAACGGCAGGGTTATCGCGGCCAGTGTTATTTGCAACATAAACATCATTATTATTTATTATCCCCGTATTCCAGCATCTGTGCCAGAAAATCTGTCGGGTATTCTATTTTCACATCAACCACTTTTCCCTCTTCCTCCACCAATCTATATTTCGGATTAACAAACCCGGCATATGGAGCCACGTTCAGTTTTTGATAACGTTCCAGCACTTCCTGATGCAACACGGGATCAATCCGTACCCCGTAATTCTCGATCAAATTCCTAGCCCCCTCGAAATCACCTTCCGACTTCACCCGTTGCACCTCGGCCAATAATCTCCCGAACAGTTTCCGCAAAGCCTCGTAATCCCGGATCGTGAAATACGTCTTTCCATCCCGACTTACCCGCTCGATCACGTTATCCGCTTTGCCTTTTTCGTAAACCCAAGAGGCTATTAACTGGCGATTACGCATGTGCGACTCTTCCAAATTATTTCCCAACTTCACCCGGGTCAACTGAACCATCAAACCGTTGCGGATATAATTGCAATATTCGCTCTTTGCCACCTCCAACGAGGGAATTACCCCCAACTCCACCAGTTTCGGGTCCATCACGTAATACAATGCGAACAAGTCCGCACGAGCCTCTTCTATCGTGGAATAATAATTTTTCAACGCCTCCTGTCCCACGCCCGGTAGCATCTTTCCGGAACCGTGTCCCAGACATTCATGCAAATCGGTATGCACGTTTCCCCCGATATACCCGTACGTTCTCACCAATTCCTTCTCCTCGTCCGAATAGGCAAACTCGTCCAGTACCCCAGAATTCAGTGAAGCCCGGTCGTACGCATACGTGATATTATCCAGTGTTACCGACTTACTGCCATAACGCTCCCGAATCCATTCGGCATTCGGCAAATTAATCCCGATCGGAGTTGCCGGATGACAATCCCCTCCCAGCATGGCAGCCTGTACTACTCTCGCCGTAATACCTACTACCTCACTCTTCTTGAAAAGCTCATCAATCGGTGCATTCCGTTCAAACCACATAGCATTATCCGCCAATTTACGTGTACGCTTGCAGGCCTCTTCGTCCATAATCTGAACCACGGATTCCCAGCTGGCCTTGTACGCTAACGGATCTCCATACACTTCAATAAAACCGTTGATAAAATCTATCGGGGCTGCCACCTCTTTCACCCATTCAATAGAGTAACGGTCAAACAAGGACAAATCCCCCGTCTCGTAATACTGGATCAATAACTCGATCACCTCTTTCTGATGCTCGTTACAAGCATATTCCGCGGCTTTCTTCAAATATTCCACAATACGGCGAATTTCTTTCCCATATTTTCCCCCGGCAAACCACACCTGTTCTCGCAACTGACCTTTTTCATCACGTACCAACGTAGAATTTAATCCCCAAGAAAGCAACGCATCCTCTTTTTTCTTTTTCCCGTAGAATTTCTCCACCTCTTCTTGTGTCACCCCCTCGTAATAATGATTGGCAGACGCCTGCACTAGATCCTTCCCCTCGTCCAGTACCACCCGCTTGGCCATATATTCCGGATCAAAAATAACACGTTCCACTTCCTCGTACAACTGTTCCGCTCCCACTTCCCGAAGAAGTGACTTAAAATATTCGGGAGTAAAGGAAGGGGTAAACTTTTCCATCGAGTAATGATGATGTACCCCGTTAGCAAAAAACACTTTTTTAGCGTACACCAAAAAAGCCTGAAACTCTTCCGTCTCCCGGTTTCCTTGATATGCCCGAAGAATACTTTCCAAAGCCGCCCGGACCCGAAGATTGTATTTATTATTCTGATCCCAGAGAATATCTCTTCCGGCCAAAGCCGCCCGGCTCAAGTAATAAACAAATAACTTTTCCCGCAAGGACAATCCCTCAAAAGCGGGGACATCGTAACGCAATATCTTTATATCGTCAAACTGTTCCAATAAATACACTTGTTCTTTCATTCTGCACCTCCTGTTTCTGATGTTCCATGTCCGTTGATTTTCAACGAATCATATATTCGACGCACAACACCTCTGGCCGTGTCATCTCCTTTCTTATTACTCGAAATAAATTGATAAAGTTTCAATCCGGTCGTGTATAAAGTAATCTTAAATTCATATTCCGTCCCTCTTTGCACGTATGTTCCCTGCATAACGACCCCACTCAAATCACCCTCCTCCACGTAAGCAATATCATTTTTCAGATCGAACACTCCCGGCTGACTCTTCAACTGATTCAATCCCCCGTTTACAGCCCCCTCCAAATCAACCTGCCCGACTTCAGGCGTGTACTCGGTATATAAATACATAAACTCCAAACCGTTCCCTTTATAACTAAAAGTTTGCATCTCTTTAATCAAAAGACGCACTTCTTCCGGCAACTTATTGATCATGGACCCCGCAGACTTCATCGCCTTGGGCGTGGCAAGGGACACCCCTCCCGCGTATGTTCCCGTGTACCATTGCTGCTCCAACACCGGGGTATCATCATCTCCATACAACGCATCATAACTATCCTTCATCCCGTTTATGACAAGCGCTACCATCAATATAACCAGTATTCCCCCGATGCACCCGGCAATCAAACCTTTCTTATTCCCTTTCTTCCCGGTCGGTTTCATCATATTTCCCTTCTTCACCTGTTCTTCCGTCAAACAAACCTCTCGCTGGAAATCCTCGAATGACTTCTCTGGGTGTTTCACTTTCCAATCCTTATAATTATCTTCCAGTTTCCGGTTACACAAACCACATACCACCAAGTACTCGGACTTCACCTCGTTCAGGTGATTACAATGTTTACATTTCAAATAATACATCTCTCACTTGTTATGATTAAACCTTTCCAATATCTGAGCCGAAGCCTTGATCGAACGCTTGTACCAAGCAAATAACACTTCGTAACGTTCCTCCTCCGGTAAATGCCAGTCTATATCTGTTTGTCGCAAACGCTGTACCACGCTATACATCAGTAAAGCGGCACACACGCTCACGTTATAACTCTCCGTAAAACCATACATGGGTACTTTCACGAACTCGTCGGCCCTCGACAACACGTCATCCGACAATCCTGTCAGCTCCGTTCCCATGAAAAAAGCCATCTTTCCCTTGTAAAGATCAATATCATCAATAAAAGTATCTCGTTCATGCGGGGTTGTTGCCACGATCCGGTACCCCTGTGATTTCAACATCTCGATCGTCTCCACCGTGTTATTCTCTCTCTTCCGATGCCGATGAACGGTCAACCAATCGGCGGCTCCCATCGAAATCTCGGAATTATCGATGAAAGAATTCATATTTTCAATCACATGAACGTTCTGAATCCCGAAACAATCGCACGAACGCAACACGGCACTACAATTATGTTGCTGGTAAAAATCCTCAAGTACCATCGTGACATAACTCGTTCGTTCCGCAATTAACCGACGAAACAAATCATTCTTATAATCCGTCACAAACTCACTCAGATACTCAACCTGCTCTCTTACAGTATGCATAATGCTATTTTAAGGTGACTTCGTCACGTTAAAAGTTACAAGTTCACAAGTTGCAGGTTACAAGTTCATTTCGCTCCGGTTTTCACAACCTGTAACTTGCAACTTGTTCATCACCAAATCAATTTGATGATGAACAAAAAAAGGGTGTCTCAAAACACCCCCCTTTAAATCTCTTAAATGGTAATTATAGTTGGCCTTCTAACTCAGCACCAGCTTTAAATCTCACCACCTTCTTAGCCGGAATTTGGATTGTTTTCCCGGTTTGCGGATTTCTACCTGCTCTTGCACTTCTTTCAGATACAGAGAAAGATCCGAAACCAACCAATGCTACTTTTTCATCTTTTTTCAAAGATTCTCCGATCGTAGCTACAAAAGCCTCTAATGCTTTCTTAGAATCAGCTTTTGATAATCCAGCTTTTTCAGCAATCGCGTCAATTAATTGAGCTTTATTCATAATAGACAGTTTTAGGATTAGAACTAATAAATTCTTTATACATTCGCAAATGTAGATATTTTCTTGATGAATGCAAATTTTTTACCAAAAAAACGAAGTCACTTTAACACATTCGGTTATAACCAGTCCCTCCCCTTCTTGTTTCTTAACAAATAGCCTCTGCACAGCCTTCTCCATCCATTGCGGCCGAGACAATTCCCCCGGCATATCCGGCTCCTTCTCCACAGGGATATAACCCGACAATTTCCGGATGCATCATCTTTTCTGTTTCTCTCGGAATCCTCAATGGAGAAGAAGTACGACTCTCCACGCCCAACAGAAGGGCATCCTCCGTGATAAACCCCCGGGCCTTTTTTCCGAACTGCTCCAACCCTCCACAAAGACGCTGGTAAACGACTTCGGGTAACCATTCCCGAAAAGAGGTTGCCCGTACCCCCGGTTTATAAGAACTTTTTGGTAAATTTTCACTTAAATGTCCTCTCAGAAAGTGAGTTAATCGTTGAGCCGGAGCATGCAAGTTCTTTCCTCCCTGTTCCCAAGACGCCCGCTCCAAATCCTCTTGAAATTCTAACCCGGCAAATAACCCCTTGTACCTCATTCCAGTCAATTCACTCTCCCCAATCGAGGTTACCATGGCCGAATTTGCCCATGCCGTGTTTCTACCGGATGCAGACATACCGTTCACCACTTGTTGTTCGGGCCCCGTGCAAGCCGGAACGACCACCCCACCGGGACACATACAGAATGAGTATACCCCTCGCCCATCCACATTCGTCACGAAACTATACTCGGCCGCAGGTAGAAAATTTCCCCGCCCTTGCGGGTTATGGTACTGAATCCGGTCAATTAACTCTTGCGGATGTTCCAGTCGAAGCCCCACGGCAAAATCCTTCGGCAGCATCAACACGGACCGGGCCCGTAACATCCGGTACACGTCACGGGCCGAATGTCCCGTGGCAAGAATAACATGTTCAGCCCGAATTTCCTGATCACCCGTCACCACTCCTTTTACCCGGTTCTGCTCTATAATAATATCCCTCACCCGACTATTAAAACGTACTTCCCCACCATACTTCTCGATCGTCTTACGCATATTCACAATCACCTGAGGCAATTTATCCGTGCCGATATGCGGGTGTGCATCAATCAATATATTAGGATTCGCCCCATGATAGACCAGGATTTCCAAAATACGATCCACGTTCCCCCTCTTCTTCGAACGGGTAAACAATTTACCATCCGAGAACGTCCCGGCGCCTCCTTCCCCGAAACCGTAATTCGAATCTTCATTCGCCACCCCGGTTTTGTACAAACGATTCAGATCCTGTTTCCGCTCTTCCACGCATTTCCCTCTCTCCAAAACTATCGGTCTTTTCCCCAACTCGATCAAGCGTAAAGCCGCAAACAAACCGGCCGGTCCGGCACCCACCACGACAACCGTCCCGGCAGACGAAACATCCTGGTATTGGGGAGTAAATACCCGTTCCTTCTGTTCCACCCGATCCAGATGAACACCGACTTTCAGTTGAATAACAACCCTACGCTGACGGGCATCTATTGATTTTCGCAAAATCTCCACATGCACAATCCTCTCCTGCCCCACGTGCAACATCCTTGCCAACAGTTCATTGACAATCTCCCGATCATGTGCCTCTTCCGGCGTAATCCTCAATTCTATCTCTTTATACATAAATATGGTGGCTTCGCCACGTTACAGGTTACAAGTTACAAGTTCAAAATTATTTGTTCGGTAATTAACCTGCAACTTATAACCTGTAACTTGCAACTATTATTTCGTGCGAAAATAAGAAAAAAATCATACCTTCGCACGACAGATTTAAACAATAATTACTACTATGAACAAGATAGCGTTAATCACAGGAGCCACTTCCGGTATCGGAAAGGCAACAGCGACCAAATTGGCCGAAATCGGGTATAACCTCATTATCACCGGACGCCGGGGCGATCGTCTGACCGCACTGGAAGACGAATTAAAGACAAAAGGCATTCAAGTACTGACTCTTCAATTCGATGTTCGTAACCAACAGGAAGTTCACAACGCAATCAGCAACCTACCGGCAGAATGGCAAAATATAGATATTTTAGTCAATAATGCAGGTCTTGCCGTGGGAACTTCTCCTATCCAAGACGGAATTTTGGATGATTGGGAACGCATGATCGACACCAACGTGAAAGGTCTTCTTTACATCACCCACGAAGTAGCCCCCTTGATGATCAAAAATGAAAAAGGACATATCGTCAACATCGCCTCCGTGGCAGGTAAGGAAGTTTACCCCGGTGGGAACGTGTATTGTGCCACCAAACACGCCGTGGACGCCCTTTCCAAAGCCATGCGCATCGATATGTTGAAACACAACATCAAGGTAACCAACATCGCTCCGGGAATGGTTGAAACCGAATTCTCTGTAGTGCGCTACAAAGGTGACCAACAAGCCGCAGACAACGTGTACAAGGGTGTTACCCCCCTCACGGGAGAAGACATCGCCGACACGATCGTGTTTGCCGTAACCCGTCCGGCTCACATCTGTTTGAACGATATTCAGATTATGCCTACCGCTCAAGCTAGTTCTAGAGACGTGAACAGGAAATAATAGGAGTATTCAAAAGTATTCATTGAAAAAATGCACTGTAAAAGTGCATTTTTATTATATTTACAGCAATAAATCATACGATCAATATCTATGAATACAAATTTGTTGACCACCATTACCCTATTGACATGTCTAGTAATAGGCTCTAGTTGCAATGACAACAAAGATGACGGCTCAAGAGGTTTCATGTGTGTTGCCACGATTATCGGGGACACGACAAACGGTTTCCATTGCTATCTGGATGGCGGGGGATTAGTGATCTCTTACAACAAGAACCTTGCTGATGCGGAAAGAGGCTATTTCGGCTTTTATTATAACGAGGAAGACTGGGAAACCTCCGCAAACGGTGAAAAGTTTATCAACAATGCCCATGTCGTCACGTGGTCAAAATACGAGATAATTCACCCGATTAGCAAAGAGGAAGCCAATAATACAAACATAGCCGAGAATTGTCAATTACCATCATTCTTAGGTGTAGGTTATGGGTATCATGGTTATTTTGATCTACATGCAGGTTTCTCCACGGTAAACTCGGTAACCGGAGAGAAAATTCAAGGTAAAATCAATATCGTATATGACCCACAGGAACAAACCCAAGATTCACTGAAATTGCAACTTTACTATAATCCGAATATTCCCGATGATTGGTCAAAAACTCTAACCGACCACGGAACCGTATCATGTGATATTTCATCACTTGTAAACCTTCAGCAATGGAAAGATTCGGTAACTATTGTCGTAAAATCCGGGGACAAAGAAAAACATCGCACCAAGATCAGCAAAAATGATTTTCTAAAACTCGACAAACATTAATTCATTTATAATCCTTTTCCCCATCCACGACAACAAAACTCTGCCGTAGCGAATTTCCCTTCGCATCCACGAGATAAAGCGTATGTCGTCCGGGGGCCACATTTACCTCTAACTGGTGATGATAACGGGTTGTTCCCAGAAATTGATCGTCGATATGCCAGTACACCAACGTGGAAGGCTCCCGATGAGCCATTTCAAACACAACACCACGTACCACTCCCCCTAAATCTTTGGGAATAAACACCCGCAATCCCCGCTGCGGGTAAATCATTTCCATCACGTCATCCTGCCCTCGCTGGCAATCGGCACGATAAGGTGGTAATTTCTTGTAATCCGAATGTGTGCGGGCATAATACCACTCCTGTACGGGAGACAGCACGAACCAAGGTTCAATCCTCATGCGTGACACGGACTCACATTCCGAATCCACCCGGAATTTACCCGTCCGATCAAGATTCACCAATCGATGGTAAGGACAAACCTCTGTTTTCTCCCCGGCACGGGCAATATAAACGGTATCTATTTCCGGGCATATTGAAGATGCCCGATACCCACTCTTACGACAAACGGCAACCGCAGACAACTCCTCCTTCGGCATATAGAAACGAGCATCTGTCCTCACCAAAGAGGCCACCTCAAACAAAATCGGTGCCGCGGCCCGTACCCCGATCAGCCCGGGACGTCCCTCGCCATCCGCATTTCCAACCCACACGCCAATCACGTACTCCGGATTCACCCCCACCGCCCAAGCATCCCGGAAACCGAAACTCGTTCCCGTCTTCCAAGAAAGATTCATCGAAGAGGCAAAATTCTTCCATCCCGACTCCAAATCCGGCCGTTCCACGTCCTGCAAAGCCTTGAGTGTAAGCCATACCGCCGCGGCATTGACCACGTTATTCTGCACCTCGACACTATCCACCTGTTCACCTGCCCAAAGTCGTAAACGTCGAAACTCGTGGTTAAAACTCGTCCCGTCACACTCGTTATAGTGCCTCAAAATGGAAGCCATCCCCCCGTACATATTACACAAATCCCACAACTTACACTCGGCTCCTCCCAAAATCAAACTTAACCCGTAATTCTCCGCCTTCCGATTTAACGTCGTGATCCCCATCTTTTTCAAATCATCATAGAAATGCTCCACCCCATACTCCCGCAACAAGCGCACGAAAGGAATATTCAAAGACATTGACAACGCCTTGTCGGCAGGGACAATACCTTGGAAATCCTTGTTAAAATTCGAGGGAACATATCCCCCGAAACGGGACGGCACGTCCGACACGATCGTCCCCGGCAAGATATACCCGGATTGCTGCATCAGCGCGTACAACGCCGGTTTCAAAATACTCCCCGAACTACGGTTCGACGTGATAATATCCACTTGATTTCCCCCATCATCACGCACCTTAGGCCCGTTTCCCACGTAAGCCCGTACCTGTCCGGTCGGGATATGCGCTACCAACACGGCAGCATTATAGATATGATTGTGTTTCAACACGTCAATATGCCGCCTCACAATCCCGTTCACCTGTTCCTGCAACCGGGAATCAATAAACGTCTGGCTGATCTTCCCCCGACGCTGCCCGTAAGCTCTTGCCAGCAAATGAGGTGCGATACACTCCGGACTATACACCTGTTCCGGTAAAGGTTCCGCCATCGCCATTTCTAAATCCCCTTGCTCAAAATATCCCTGTTCATAAAGTTCACGCAACAGAGCATCTCGCTTTCCTTTCAGACCGGGCATATTCTTTCCCGGGTACATCAAAGCCGGGGCATTGGGCAACACGGCAAGTAATGCCGCCTCAGCCCAGCTCAGTTCATCCGGCTGACGATTAAAATATTTCAACGAAGCCGCCTGTATTCCCACGATATTCCCACCAAAAGGGGCGTGATCCACGTACATATTCAGAATCTCCCATTTCGTGTAACTCTGTTCCAAACGAATCGCCAGCAACATTTCCAATATCTTCTCCGGAATCGTTCGGGGCGGGTTGTCACGTGACAGCCGAATTACCTGCATCGTCAACGTACTCCCGCCACTCACCACCGAACCCCTCCGCACGTTCAACCACAACGCCCGTCCCACCGCCAGCGGGTCCACCCCGGAGTGTGTCAAAAACCGCTTATCCTCGAAACATAGTAAGGCGGCCATATACTTCATGGAAAGGCACCCCCTGCCCGACACCCGGTACTGCCCGTCACTCGCCACCGTCATACCCATAATCTCCCCCTCCTTATCCAAAATCACCGTGGAATAAGGCACAGTAAACAACGGGGTTGGTAGAAAATACCACCACCCAATTACCAAGGCAAGCAACACACTCCCCCCGATCCCTAACCTTAGGATCAGTCTTCGCATAGTTTCTCGCCCGACACGCATAGTAAATTGATTACAAAGAGTAATCCTCTATATGAAATCCCCGCAGGAACTCTTCTGTCTTCATTCGCTTTTTCCCGGACAACTGTAACTCTTTTATCCGAATGACTCCCCCCTCTACCAACACGTCCAGGTAAGTTTTATTATCCGTTGATAAACCAACGTCTTTCCCATGATCTTTCACGATTCGCTCCGTCTCGAAAATCTTCAACGACACGACCTCCCCGTTCTTCTTGTTTCGGAATTCGGTCCACGCCGTCGGAAAAGGTGAAAGTCCTCGTATATGATTAAAAATAGCGTCCAAACCTAGTGACCAATCCACCTTCATATTCTCCTTGAATATTTTAGGTGCGTGTTTCGGTTCACGCCCGGCCAACAACCCGACCTGATCCTGCAACGGGTAATCTCCGGCAGCCATAGCCTCCACCGTTTTCACCAACAAATCGGCACCCGTGTACATCAATTGATCGTGCAACTCTCCGGCTGTCATGTTCGGTCCGATCTCCACCCGCTCCTGAAAAATCAAATTCCCGGTATCAATCTCGTGTTTTAAAAGAAAAGTCGTCACCCCGCTACAAGTCTCCCCGTTCATCACCGCCCAGTTGATCGGGGCCGCACCCCGGTAATCCGGCAACAGTGACGCGTGTAAATTTACCGTTCCCAACCGAGGCATATTCCAAACCACCTCCGGCAACATCTTGAATGCCACCACGAGCTGCAAATCCGCTTGAAAACCCCTCAACTCCTCCAAAAACCGTTCATCCCGAAAACGCTCCGGCTGCAACACGGGAATCCCCTTCTCCACGGCAAACTTCTTCACGGGAGACTCTTGAATCTTTTGTCCCCTTCCCGCCGGTTTATCCGGATTGGTCACGACAGCCACGACCTTGTGTCCGGCCTCCAGCAACTTCTGTAACGGATACACCGCAAAATCCGGTGTTCCCATGTACACGATTCTCAATTCACGCATTTTTATCTTTCTTTTTAAAGAAACCGATGATCTTCTTGATGAAATTAGTATACGATTCACTACTCATGACAGCCGAATCTGTCATGGCCGTGTAAGTCAACACTGCCCCCAACGGTAACAGAACCACGGAAGAAATCCACATTCCCTGCCAAGGCTCCAACACCCCTTCCCGGGCCGCTCGTTCCCCCATCATCCAGATAATATAATACACGATAAACAGGAAGATCGAAACCACCACCGGAGCCCCTAATCCTCCTTTACGGATAATCCCCCCCAGCGGGGCCCCGATAAAGAAGAAAATAAAACAGGCAAATGACAAAGTAAACTTTCTGTGCCATTCGATATTATATTTACGAACGGCCTCTTCGTCCCGTTTATTGATAGATAAATCATTCATGTGACTCGTTTGAGCCCCCCGGGCAAGCTGCACGGCCTGGTCAATCGTGTTTTTCCGTTCCTCCACGTCAAAAGTCTGGTAAAGACTATCCAGATTCCTGACAACCCCTCTCGTCTCTTCACGAATCACGCTATCCCGCTTGGGGTTTCTCTCCTGTTTCCTCACGTAATTCTCCCGGAGCATATCATGCGCTTTCCTTTGTTTACGGCCATCCAATCGTAGGGACAAGGCCGAAACCGTACTATCCAGCTGGGCAATATTTAACATCCCGTAGCTATTCTTGAACAAGTCTTCATCCGTACGCTGCAAATCCTTATCGCCTAAGGGGATAACAAAATACTGTTTGTCAAACTGCACTCGCCGGAAAGGATAGGTTTTATTATTATTCGACTTCAACCCCTCGTCCGTGTACGTGTAACCGTGATACAATTCCACCTCCATGAAACGCCCCGTCGGGTCTGCCTCCATGATACCGGAATCTGCAATTGTCATCTCATAATTACCCTTTCTATCCGTATGATTGTAAATCAACATATTGTACATCATACCCGACTTCTTGTCGATCTTATCCACCTTAATACTATACCCCTCTATATCATTGATAAACACTCCCTCCTTCAAGGATAATTCCGGTTTCTGTCGTTTTATATCGTACAATAAGCTACTTGCCTTCAAGTTAGCGTAAGGAAGAACATTGTTGGAAAAAAAGAATGCCGCAATCGTGAAAATAACGATCAGCACGATCAACGGTTTCATAATCCGGTACAGGGAAATACCTGCCGCTTTCAACGCCGTTAACTCGTAATTCTCCCCTAAACTACCAAATGTCATGATGGAGGCCAACAACACGGCCAATGGTAAACCCATCGGCACGAGTGTCAATGACACGTAAAAAAGTAATTCTGAAATAACATGACCTTCCAATCCTTTTCCCACCAGATCATCAATATATCGCCACAAGAACTGCATGATCAAAACGAACATACTGATAAAAAAGGTGGCCACGAAAGGACCGACAAAGCTTTTAAGCATAAACAGGTGGAGCTTCTTCATCTTTAGCACCTTATATTGGTTTTCTTATTTTTCTACTTTACTCGTGATAAACGAATTCACAAAGATAGAAAAAAACTTTATCCACCAACCGTGCGATGTAACATTTCGACCTGTTTATTCCATAATTCAATGGTATCCCCCTCTTCATCAGCATCCACAAAATCCGTGATGATCAAAGCGACCTCCTCCGTCAAAGGCTCTACGTGGAGCGAAAATTCAAAAAATTCTTCCTCATCGTCCGCGTCCAGCCACTTGAAGCGCACGTAAGAATTTTTCTTCATATCCACTAACTCCGCTTCTTCACCAATACCATCCCACACAAACGTGAAGATATTTCCATCATGTTTCACATCATCGGAAAACCACTCCGCCAAACCGGGAGCAGAACTTAGACGGGAGAACAATATTGTTACCGACGATGAGAAAATGTACTCTAAATCGATTCTTTTCCTCATACTTCATTTCAATTTGCCCGACAATATATAAAAGTTTTACCGGATATACAAGAAAAAACGAGACTTTAAAATGAATACATTCCCGTTATTGCTGAACCTCAGAATCCTCAATCAACCGATCGCCGGCAAAACCGGACAACACGGTTTCCTTGAATTGTTTTTTCCAGACTTCATCCCGGCTTTCATCTACCCGGGAAAAACGAATGATAATATCTCCCACCGACATCGTGTGCAAATCCGAGGCCGGGTAATAGAAGTAATCATCCTCTTCCTTCGCCTCTACCAGAATATGTAAATCCACCAGTTCTTGCAACACGATACGTAATTTCCCGGTATTAATCTTCAATTCCTTGTTAATCATCCCTAAACTCGGACCACCCCCTCCGTTCACGTACACCCGAGCCACGAACCTCATGATTTTCAATGCACATTCCAACGTCTCCATCCAAGCCGTATCCCCGAACAACTCGTTCTTGTACATGAAATGCCTGTTCCGGAAAATATAGCACAATTCCGTCCCCCACAACACGACACTCCAGCTTAACTGCAACCACACCAATAACAACGGCAAGGCGGCCAGCGTACCATATATGGCACTGTAAGAACTCATGCCGATCTGGAAACGGATGTAAAACCATTGAATGATCTGGTAAACCGTCCCGGCAATCATCGCCGCCACGAAAGCGTGCTTGAACTTCACCGGGGTCGCCGGCATAAACATATAGAGGAAGATAAACAGCATCCACACCAGCATATAAGGCAGTAACTTGATCACAATTTGGAGAAAAGAACTGATCAACGGAAAATTCTCCTGCCACCCGGAACTTGTCATGAACAAATTCAGGCTACTCACGAGAATCATCAGAATCGGGGCGATAAAGATAATCGAGAAATAATCCGTGAACATCCGCCGTAAACTCCTTCCCTTTCGCACCCCCCAGATACGATTCATCGTCATTTCGGTACTATTCAACACCTTGATCACCGACCAAAGCAAAATCACGATACCGACACCCGTGATCACCCCGCCCTTGGCATGATCAATCGCTTTCGTGACATACCCTAGCAACTGCCCGGCAAACTCTTGGTTATCGCCCAATTGCAACATAAACTCCTTCTCCAAAGCCTCACGGGCACCAAACCCGGCAGCCAAAGCGAAAGCCAACGCCATCAGCGGGATAAACGACAAGATCGAATAAAACGTGAGTGCCGACGCCGAAATCGTACACGCATCCTTGATAAAACGATTGAAAGAAACCACCACGATAGACAACGCCTTCTGCAAGAACTCCGTGATCACGAAACGATTCCCATAATCCCTGCGCAAAACCATGTAATGATAATCCAAATCCAACAGACAATCCATACGACGGAGCATCTCTTTTTTATATCGAAGCAACAGACTTATCCCCTTATGCTCTTTCAATCTATTCATATCCCTTTTCTTTGAAAATATTCAAGTTTCAAAGGTACGAAAAACCCCGCAACTTCCGTTACGGGGTTTTTAATATATTTTATTATTTCCTTGTCCTTGGAGTTCTTTTTATTTCAACAACTTTTGCAACAAGCTCTTCAGTTCCGGACTTGAGGGACGGGGCGAATTAATCGTAACGACCTTTCCTTTTTTGTTAAATACCATAAACCGAGGTATCCCTTTAATTTTATAATCATTCATTATTTTATCCCTACCTTGCTTGTTCTTACCATTAGCAAATAGCTGAATACCTTCCAATCCTTCCTGTTCCAATGCCTCCAACCATTTTTTATAGTCTTTCTGTTCGTCGACAGATACTCCGATAAAGACCACGTCTTTTCCCCTCATCTCCTTTTCTAGTTTAAGCAAATGTGGGATTTCTGCCCGACAAGGCCCACACCATGTAGCCCAAACATCCACGACAACTACTTTTCCTCGAAAATCCGACAAGGAAACCAGTTTTCCATCCCGATCCGGGTAGGTAAAATCAGATGCTAATTTTCCGGCAGTACCCTTGTATAATTTAGCCGAAACATCATCAACTCGTTGTTGATGATTGGCTGTTGTCAAATAGTTCCCGTAAGTATCCAAAAGTTCGATATAATCTTCATACTTCCTACACTTTTCCATCTCCCAAAGAATCATTTCAGCTTTCAACGGATCGCTTGACAACCATTCCAAACGATTCTCCAAAGCAATCCGTTCTTTTTCTCCACCACAAGCAAAAGTCGTATAACGTTGTAAATAATCATAGCCATAAGGTTGCCTTAATATCGAAGCATCCGACAACTTTCCTTTTTTCACGATTGTCTTATAATATTCCGGATAATCTGCCGGTGTCGGACGACTTGGAATATGTGTCGGTCTGCCATCACGCATATAAACTTCTTTCGTCGCTTTTAAAGCATTCAATATTCTAAACGCAGCATAATCCAAATCATAATCAACCGTTTGCCTAACTAAAGCCGCGAAAGCCGCATCCCGGAAAGAGATTTCATCCTTAAACTTCTCCGCCTGTGGTAAAAAAGCCACGAAATAAGGATAAAAATCCCTGTAATCGAATAAAACATATTTCATATCATCCAACCTTTTCCTCACAGGTATCATCATTGATTCCCAACGAGCCAGTAAAAGATTTTCTGGAGTATTACGGTCAGTTATCATCAGCGTATCTTCTAAGATGTTCACCTCAGCCCGATCACCCGGCTCCAGATACAGACGTACACGATCTAAAATTTTCTCTCCTCCCACGGTATAAAATCCCTGATATGCAGGTTGAAAAGAAAAACCATAATGCCCATCTTCACTAATATGAGTTGTTGCCACCAAACGTTCCTTACCATCCACCACCTCATACAGATTTACATTCTCCATTTTATCCTTCGTCACCTTTCCTTTCAATTCGACATAAGTAGTACGATCTGTCAACTCTCCTTGTAATTTATCGAAAACTCTTTTTATAATCTCTTTCAATTGTGGAGTTTCAGCCTTATCCTCCGCCTCTCTTCCTAATTGAATATAACGCTCAACTTGACTGTTATCACCAAGATTCATGATAAAATTTAAGCCTCCGAGCATATCAAACTCGACATAAGTCGGTAAATTTTCCTTATTCTTCTCCAAACATTGCAACACGTTCTCTACATCCCGGGTTTTCAAAGCAACAATATACTCCAACAGGCAACTAATCTTATCCTTTCCATCAAACTCAATCTTTCCCGATTGAGTTTTTATCAATCCATACATTTCAACCCACGTATTCCCTTTATCACTATGTAAACGATTCAACGCATCCGAATACACGGAACAAATCCGTTCATCTACAATTGTACTTCCAATATTTTTATCAAAATCCGACTTATTTTCTACCAAATAAATAAATCGTTCATCATTCGGTTGCATCTCCTGTTCAAAAAGATACCAGTTCTCCTTGCGACATTTCACCTTATCATTCAATTTACCAAACGCTTTCTGACAAAAAGTTTCAATTTCGTTATCATGCGAAGCATCTCTCAATGCATTTACATAGGCGGCATATTCTTTTGTAGACAATTTGCCCGCTTGATTACGCCCCTCCAAGTAGAGCAATGAAGTCTTTTCATTTAAACCTCTCTCCACACGCATCCGGAATCGCTCCCATTGGCTACCACCCACTAATTTATGTTGTACCGTTCCATCCGGTCGTAATATGAAGAAAGTTGGAAAAGCACGCACTTCAAAACGTTTTCCGAGTTCTATTCCTTCCCCCTTTTCCATATCGAATTTCACACATACGAATTCTTCATTCATAAACACTCCTGCCTCGGCTAATGTAAATACATTGTTCAACATATTTTTACAAGGCCCACACCAACTGGTATAACAATCCATGAACACTAACTTTCCCTCTTTTTGGGCTTGTTCCAAAGCCTGCCGGAAAGTCAGATCACGAAATTCCACTCCTTGAGCATTTGCACGAAAGATGGTACCGCACAAAAGTGCGGCCCATAATATCAATCTAATTTTCATCTTTTTAATCGTTATTTTTTATATTCGAAATCGACCACTTTCCCACATACATTTTTATAACGGGCAACTTCTTTTAACGAACCATCCGTACTCATCTCCAGCACCACGATAGAACCCGAATTCTTTGCACCCGAACCATCGCTGACACCAACCCACATTTGGTTAGTATTTCCAACCTGATCACATTCAATGTAATCAACATTTCCTCCTCCCACTTCATATTCCATCAACAAATTTCCCGTATCAAAACTAACACAAGCTATCTTTCCGGCATAACCATAATATAGGAAATTTGCTTTCTGGGAAGTCGTAAAAGTATGAGCCTCCCTACCTCCTGGATGAGACAACTGCCTCTTCTTTTTCGGAGAAAACTGAGGATTGCCGTCCTTATCTTTACCCACCTCAAAAGAAAGCATATAATATTCACCCGCATCATCAACCATGACAGCCCGTCCGCTACTCATAGAATACTCGTTACCGAACAATCCTCCCCACACCATCTGCATTCCCACGCTATTAGGATTAAACTCTCCCGTCAGATCATCCGGTAAAGTGATAATTTCATCCCATTGTAAAGGACATTTCATGGAAATAAAGCGCTCTTTCCCTTGGTCATAAAAATAAGCCCTATAATTAGTCATACAAAAAAAGAAATCAAACGGAGCAATCTTTTCGTAGTCACCTTTAACAGCAACTCCATACTTTGGATATCCATTCTCTCGATTCTCTCTCCGGTAAAGAATTCCATTATTATTCACATACTCGTACAATGTAACACTATGCGTACCAAAAGACTGCGGCTTTACAACCTCTGGCTGGAAATAAAACATATCTTTAAAATCCATCACATACGACATATCCAAAGGTTTGACAACAACACCACCTCGTTCATCATCTGTCATAATCACCACCATCTTTTCCGCACCAGCAATCATACTTGTTATATAACGAACCCCGGTCGGGTTTTTGCCGGCTACTTCCCCATTTACCTTCTGGTAGGCATCCTCCACCACCGAACCGACAACATTCACGAAAGTCACGTTAGCCTCCCCGTTCACGTTACTCAATGCCATCATCCCTTTCGAATAAGAATTGACTACCGTAATTTGTGCCCGTCTATCAGGAACATATGATACTCCCGTTTCTTTATCCGTTATCTCGAAAACAAGAGAATATGTCTCTGGTATACTTGTAACTTCCACGTCCAAATCCTTCTCAAAAGAGAGTGTATCCAACTTCGTAGAACTACCAACCCCACTGTAAGTAATATACATCTGCCACAAATAAGTGTAATTTTCAGGATTAAAATCTCCATCACGTACAGTAATTTCCGGTGTTATCTGCAAATGCGTGAATTGTTCCACCGTCGTGTCTTTTATCCTTTCGATAGTAACATCATTTAGTTCTCTGTACACATCATTCCCCTTATCTTCCAAACAGGCATAAAAGGCGCACATGATAAACCCTAATAAACAATATATTTTTTTCATTTATACTTTTCATTTACCAAATTATACAAAAATCACCAAGGCTCTATAACAACATCATTCTCATCCTTTACCGGATAATTCTCTTTAAAATAATCACTCATATAAGCCCCATACACTTGCCACATCGTACGTTCATTGGAATATTCGCTCGCTTCTACTGGGAAATCCCGTTTTAATTCAAGTATACACAACTCATGTTTTCTCCGGGAATAATCACCAAAATCATACTTAATCGTCTGTTCCCAATAACTCGGTTTACTCAACATGTTGGAAACAATCAGTCTACAACTTAAACGCTCGGTAATTCCCAATTCCAGTTCTTCTGAAGATTTCAAAGCTAGCGCGACGACAACTTGTCTGTTTTCCAATGACTTATCCTTATTATAAATAATCACCGGAATATTCACGTATACTGAATCGCAAGGCAACTCATACTCTGCCTTCAACGCCTCATAATGTAAACCTACCTCTGCCGTTGTCTTTTCCTCATCTACCACAACAATCACCGGACGACCTTCAGGTGCAGCATTTCCTTCCAAATTTACCCGAACCCACAATGTATCCTCGTCAACTCCTTTACCTGCAAAAGAATAAACTATACTGTCCAGCGTCTTTGTCCAATAATAACTTTCAGTCTGCAATTGGAAGTAAACGGCATCTTTCCCGGTAAAAGGATAATCTGCATTATCCTTACAACTTCCAAAGACAATTAACAACAAGAAAATATAATATAACTTTTTCATAATTCCGCTTTATTTAATATCACCAAACTCCATTTCATCATCCGGCATCGGGAACACGTAATTACCGGTCATCACAACACCCATATCGGGCAAAGTATTATAATCAAGCCGCTTATAATAATAAAACAATTGTCCTTCTGCCATAAACTCTTTCCGATACTCAGCCTCGATTTCCGCGGCTAGATCACAATTCTCCTCCAACGGATAATTCACGTATCCTCGATGATCACGCAAGGTTTGTAAATAACCTTTGTCACCCGAAGCCTCTGCGGCAATCAAGTACATCTCCGACAATTTCAATAAAGGAATCCTATTCACGCCTCGATATTTACCAATATATGTTTTAGCTTCCCCGGTTTTCAAAAAAAACGTGTTCTGGTTCCGCCAATCTATATCCACGCCGGGAGTTCCAAACACACTGGCCCGGCGAGTATCAGAAATATGACATTGTACGGTACTCTCTTCTCCAAAATACACATCCGAACGCCCCTCTTCCATATCATACACGTACAAAGAAGATATGTATTCATTTTCACTACACAAATTTCCCCATGTATTACCATCCCCCAACTGAGATTCCTCCAACAAAGTAAACTTTTCCCCATCAATAACTTCCTTTGCACATTCCAAAGCTTTCGTTTTGTCGCCTTTGTATAAATATACACGTGCTAGCAAGGCCGTCATTCCGTAATAATTTAAATGGGATTTCCGATACAGCCAAAAACCATCTCCCTGAATATAATCCTCTGTCTCGTAACCTTTCTCTGTATACGAATCAAATGATGGCCCGATCGGATCTACCTCCTTGATCAATTTTCGTGCAGCCTCCACATCATCAATCACCTTATCGATCACCTCTGCTACAGTCAATTGGGCTATTGGTTTATTGGTCACCTCTTCTACATAA
Source organism: Butyricimonas sp. BSD2780061689_150309_C8 (assembly GCF_015560935.1). Taxonomy (NCBI): domain Bacteria; kingdom Pseudomonadati; phylum Bacteroidota; class Bacteroidia; order Bacteroidales; family Odoribacteraceae; genus Butyricimonas; species Butyricimonas sp. BSD2780061689_150309_C8. Next base: position 97,847 of record NZ_JADMSV010000007.1, on the reverse strand, counting down.
GGAATTGCAGCCACATTAGCCCCCCTCAAATACGACGGAGCAAACCCTCGTAACACATCGAAATGCAAGAATCCCCGTAATGCCATAGCCTCCGCCTTCACGGCCTCATACACACCGCTACTGAAAACACCTTTCTTTTCATCAACATTAGCAAGAATATGATTACAATTCGCTATCGCATTATAATTTCCCCGCCAGATAGCATCAATACATTCTTCAACCTTAGTTGACTCATAATCATACTTGAGAGCATCCTCATAATTAATTGACACATCCGTATACACCTGCCCTACCATATCTAAAAAACCCATCGTCTCATTCCCACCATACATTTCCGTTCTCGCCATAACCGTATATATACCGGTTAATGCATCCCGAAAGCCCGCTTCTGATTCAAACAGAGCTTCCTGTTTTATTTGTGATTTTGGGTCCACATCCAACCAATCACTGCAACCACCCAACAAAAGGACTCCTGCCAACCCAATGTATTTTACAATTCTATATTTCATAATTCTGACCTATTTATTTCATAAATAATTAAAACCGGGCTTGTAAACCAATACTAAAATTACGGGCAAACGGATAATCAATACCTCTTTCCTGTTTCACTGTCGAAACCCGGAATACATCGTTCATATAGAATAAGGCTTTCAACCGTTTTAATCCGATTTTCTTCATCCAAGGCATTTTAAATTCATACGACAAATTCAAGGTGGACAACTCCAGCCAATTATTATCCTCGATAAAACGGGATGTCGGTTTAGTCACACTTGTCGCATTTGCGGTAGCACCACCGATAAGTTTCGTAAACATCACCTGGTCACCCGGTTTCTGCCAACGTTCCTCAAATACACGTCGATCAACATTCTCCCGCAAATCCGCGTCCTGCACTTTATCCACTAACGTTTGATTGTAAATTTGTCCTCCATAGCTGTAACGGAAAATGACATTTAATTGAAATCCTTTCCACGCCAAATTTGTCCCGAATGTACCTTCCAAATCTGAATCCGTACACCCTCCAATTACATAATTATCCGTACTCCAAGTTGTCACAATATCTCCATTCACAGCTTGAAACAACTCGTTTCCTGTTGCCGGGTCCACTCCCAATGACTGATTTACCCAAATAGAATTCATGGATTTACCCTCAACATAACGAACTTTAGGGCGATTTGACTCTTTACTTTTAGATCCGGACATTGTATCTTCATCTTGATCGTCATTATACGCACGTAAAGCATTCGAAATCTTCAGTAGTTTATTCTTGTTATGCAAGGCTGTTGCGTTTACACTCCAATATAATTGTTTGGAAAGATTCTTCACCAACGCCACACGCAGATTCAACTCATACCCGTAATTTTTCACTTCACCCAAGTTATCCATATACGAACTAAAGCCCAAAGAAGGCGGTAAAGTTACTGAAGTCAATACGTCTTTGGATAATTTTATGTAATAGTTACCCGTGAAATTAATCCGTTCATCCCACAAATCAATATCCACTCCATAATTTTGTTGCAACGTGCGCTGCCACCCTAATTTTTCGTTTCCCAAAGCCATCACCTCGGCTCCCACCGTATGGTGATAACGCTCCCCCGTCAAATACTTGTAAGTCGTCATCGCCTGATAAGGATTGTAATTCTGGCTACCTGTCAAACCGTATGAACCGCGAATCTTCAACCGATTGATAAAAGTCACGTTTTTCAGAAATTCCTCGTTATGCAAATTCCATCCTAAACCCACAGACCAGAACGGCGCCCATCGCTTGTCAGAACCAAAACGAGAAGATGCATCTTCACGGAAAGAAAGATCCAACAAGTAACGTTCATCATAACTGTAATTCAAATTACCCAAAAAACCTACTAAACGAGAAGTATATTCGTCTCCAGCCGGAGATCCGTCTTTCTCGTATTGTGTTGCAAAACTGATATAGTCCAAATTTTCATTCGGAAATCCTTCCGTCTTTACCGTAAATTCCCTTGTCACACTCTCCTGAAGATTCCAACCTAAATTAGCATTAATCACATGCTTTTCCAATTGATAAAAATAGGTCATTACCAAACTGGCATCATAACTGTAATTCTCCCCGCGACTTCCAACATAAGATCCCCGACGATCAAAATCATCGTCCTCATAATCCGCAAAATCCGTATGCTTGGCTGGCTTAAAATTATCCTTATATGTATTTTGATGTGTAAACGAAAAACTTCCTTTTAACCGCAATCCATCCATAATACTCCAATCCACCCCGAAATTATTCGTCACGTCATTGTATTTCTCCTCATCTGTCGTATTCAATGTCGTATTATACAACGGATTATAGTAATCCTTTCCTAATCCACCCCCACCGATCGGAACATACTCATCAACTTTATAAATATAATTACCATCATCATCCTTATACCGCACGTAAGGATTACGTTTCGTGTAAACACTAAACGAGCCATAAGGCGAGTTTGTCGCTTTTACATTCGAATAAGTCAAATTATTCCTAAAAGTCAGATTCTTGTAAATGTACTGTAACTCCATTCCCAAAGCCAAACGACGACGACCGGATTCTTTCATTACTCCCGGCGTATTACTATACCCCAGTTCGATTCCATATCGAATATTGTCATTACCTCCATCTAAACGTAAAGAATGTTTATTAGCTACAGCCACAGCATCCAACGGTTTATCCAGCCAGTAGGTATCATATCCTCTTTTTATATTCGCCAACTTCTCGCTATACCATTCATTTAACGTAAGTTGTTGAGTCACGGAACTAGACGTATACATCCCCGCTAACTTTTCAATTTCTAACTTCTCGACCGCATTACACACGTTATAATCACTCAGATCGGCAATATAAAACGAGGCGTCCACGTTATAGCTCACCTGCATCTTACCGTTTGCCGGGGCATTAGTCGTGATCACCACGACTCCATTGGAGGCTCGCGATCCATAAATTGCCGTGGCAGCCGCATCCTTCAGTAAAGTAATAGAAGCCACCCGGTAAGGGTCCATGTCATACACCTTCTCTGCCGTAGTTTCGAACCCGTCAACGATAAATACCGGCGTGTTCGGATTTCCCTCATATTCACTCTCGATCCCGGAAATACTCCCGGCTCCCCGGATCTGGAATTCAGGAACCACGTTCGGGTTCGAACCAGCCAAATTATTATCTATTTTCATGAAAGAAGGATCAACATTTTGCAAAGCCGTCAGGATATTTTGATTTCCCCCCATCTGCAACTCCTCTGCCGTGATGGTCCGGGCAGCCCCGGTAAAACTATTTTTCGCCTGCGTATAGTACCCGGTAACCACGACGTCCTCTAACTCACTTATCTCCTCCTCCATCACCACGTCAATCTGTGTACGTTTTCCAATCACCTCTTCTTTTTGTTTCATCCCGATCATTGAAAACACCAGGGCATTATTTCCTACCGGAACCGCCAAGGTATACTTCCCGTCCACGTCCGTCACGGTGCCTAACTTCGTGCCTTTGATAATCACGGTCACTCCCGGTAAAGGTTCCTTCTTTTCATCCGTTACCTTACCCGTAATCCGATTCTCTTTCTTCTCTTGATCGGTAGTCTTTTTTTGAATAATAATCACGTTCTCCTTAAACAAAAATGACAACCCAGTATTTTCCAAACATTTCTCCAGAACATCCCGCACCATAGTTTGACGTACATCCACATTGATGTGCTGGATAGATTGCACGTCTTCGGATTTATAAATAAACATATATTCTGTCAACTGTTCTATATTTCTGAACACTTGACTTAACGTCGCATCAGACATTTTCAAGTCGATACGAGCCTCCTGAGCGCTAATGGTAGCGTGACAGGTACAAAAACCCAAAAGCATAAATAACGCAAGTAATTTCATTTTTCTCAACGTTTGTTGAAATTTCCGTTTTTTTCTCATAACTTTGTTTAGCTTATTATTAAATTAATACAGTGTTAGCTGAGGGGCTAACAGGTAAGGGGATGTGAGGGCATCTCCTTATTTTATTGACTCACGTAAATTGTTTTTTCAGCATAAGTGAAATGAATCCCTTTCGTTGTTTGGAGATATTCCAGAATTGTATGTACTTCCGCATACCGGTTAGAATGAAGATAAAAGCGGACATCTTTCAGTGAGGGCTGAGTGTATACCACCTTAAAATCATACCAACGGGATAATTGCCGGAAAATATCTTCCAAACGTTCGTTATTCGCGATAATTTTACCTTCTTTCCAAGCGAGGGCAGCTTGTACGTCGGTTTGTTTCGTTTCTAACTTTCCGGTAACACGGTCGAATATCGATTGACGTGAGGGCGTCAACGTGACATCCTTACCTACTTCCGGAAATTCCTGTCTGATTTTCCCGGACACGAGAGTGGTAATAACCGTGCTTTCGTCATCATAAGCCTTTATATTAAAACTCGTCCCAAGTACGCGCAAATCCATGGACCTCGTGTTCACGATAAAAGGGGCATTCCCATCATGTTCCACTTCGAAATAAGCCTCCCCTTCCAAATAAACCCGTCGTTCACCATTCGAAAAAGTTTCAGGATATTTCAACGAACTCCCCGCATTCAACCACACCCGACTCCCATCTGCCAAGACGAGGTTAAACTCACATCCCCGGGGAATAACGAGAGTATTGTATTCCACCTGCCCTACCATCGAATCCGATTTTGCCACGTATTCCAATCTCCCCGAATCAGCCAATTGAATATCAACCCTCCGGGAGGAACGAATAATCTCCATGTTTCGAGAGGAAATCGGGATCTCTTCTCCATCAGCCAATTTTAGGATCGGTACATTGGTCAAGGGAACAGAAACGGTAGCCAAAGTGGCAGGTTCCACCGACCGGTATTTCCAATTCCAAACCATTACCCCGGACACCAGTATCACGGCAATCACGGCAGCATACCTTACAATTCCTATCTTCAAGCGATAACGACGCACCCGGTCTACCACCTGTTTTCGAGCGACCTCGTCATCTATATATTCCCACCGCTTTGCCCAACGGATCAAATCATACTGTTTCACCCTCTCCTTAAAAATTTGTTGAGCCTCCACGTCACCGACAAGCCACTCATTGAACTCCCGTTCTTCCTTCTCGCCTAATTCTCCCGAAAGATACTCCCGGATTCGTGTCTCTTTTTCATTCTTATCCATCATCTCGTATTTGTATTCATATTTTATAAGACAAACACGAGAATTAAAAAATGGGTGAATAACTTTCGAGAGTTTTTTAAAAATTATTTTTCTCCAAAATGAAAAATAGCAAAAGGGCATCGGAAAATTGCTGGCGTAATTGTTTCAAACCACCACTCAATAAAGTCTTCACGGTATTCACGGACACTCCCAATTCCTCAGCCGTCTCCTTGTATTTTTTCCCTTCAACGACAACAGACATTACCACCATTCGAGTCTTCCGCGGCAATTCCTCGATCGCTTTCCGAATAGCCTCGATCAATTCCAGAGAAACAGTCATCGCCTCTTCCTCCACGGCATCATACCGCAATAATTCCGCTTGTGCAAATTCCCTCTGATCCCGAATCTTGTTCAAACAAGCGTTTTTCACGCAACGGAACAGATAAGTACTCAAGGCTTCCGGAGACAACTGTCGATAAACATTATTCTTGATAAAATGGTAAAACACCTCCTGTACAATATCTTCCGGGAAAGTGCAATCATTAAGCATTGACCCGGAGAATAACACCAACGGCTTATAATAACGTTGGAAGAGTAATTTTCCCCCCTCGTTCATATCCTTTTGAAAAGCTGTTAATATCTCCAAATCCGGCACACCCATTTTCATCCAAATTTCCATTTATCAAGACAAACATAATGAAAAATCGAATCTTTTCACGCTGATTCAATAAAAAAATCATAACGAAAAACCCCGTGACCAAAGTCACGGGGTTTTTATAGCGTTTGTTATTCTCCGATCAACTCTCTCACCTTCGCCTTCACCATCTCCGGGTCCGGGTTTACCGGGAATACCAGATCAGGTTTCTGCATCACCGGGTTAAACTCTTTCTTGTAACGAGCCACACCGCCACCCGTGATATTCAACATGATCACGGCATCCTCCTCCACTCGCTGTTCTTTAACAGCTTGCATCAACGAGGCCAAGGCAACCCCTGCCGCCGGTTCTATATCAATTCCTTCCAATTTTTCGAATAACTTCTGTGCTTCCATCGCCTCCTCGTTCGTCACCAACAACATATCGCCACCCGTTGCCACTAGCGCATCATACAATCCGCCTTTCAAAGAATACGGCGGCTTACGATTAGACAACACCTTGGCACACATCTCTTTCACCTGTTCCCGGGCAACATCCTCGTCCAAAGGCAACAAGGCACGAGAACCTGCCTTCCACGCATCGTACATCAACGAGAAAGGAGCATTTTGTGAAACCATCAATTTCATCAAATGCGAACCGAAACGCCCGTCAGCAACAAAACGTTTGTTTGCCTCCCAAGCGGCAATAGCCCCGGTTCCGCTCCCCACAGCCTGGAAATAGTAATCCGGGATACGCCCGATCTTCTCCACGGCTGACAACACCGTTGTTCCCATCCCATCACGACGAGCCACGTTCTTGGCCCCTCCCTCCGGGTAGAAAAACTCCATCTCGCATATAATATTAGAAAGATGAATCGCATCAAAATAATCACACCCGGAAGCCGAGCAAACCAGTTTCACGCAATCATTCCACGGCCCATCCGCCCAAATTGCCTCCAAATTATCTTCCGGAATACATAACAACAACGGGATATGATTCTCCGAACACACACGTCCGAAAGCCCGCGCCGTGTTACCGGCAGAAGCCACCACCATGATCTTGTCATTGAAAGCATTCGTCCGCGCACACACGGTAAACGCCTCACATTCCTTGAACGACCCGGTTTTCATCATGGCATTCCGTTCCGGCCAATAGCCATTAAACGTGATGTACAAATTAGACAGCCCTAAATATTCAGCCAGCCCCTCGCTCTTGTAAGTCACGGGAGCACCGGAACCTTCCAGCGTCCGGCAAATAGGCATCCAGTTAGCATACCTGTAAATACCGGGCAGATCATTTCTCACTTCGAATTGACGTTTTGCATAATTTGCATAGATCAAAGCCGCACCATCCTTATGGGGACATTCCAACTCCCACTCTTTATCCTCAAAAGTAGTCCCGCAACATGCTGACTCTAAATGATAACTTGTCATAAATTCTTTCCTTGAATTGTACATTTCTTTATATGTACAAAAATAAAGTATTCAGACCTACCATAATAGAGTATAAATACCACTTTTAAGATAAAAGTAAAAAAATAAAAGATAAAAGTTACAAGTATCTCCCAATCTCCCGCTCTTCTCAACTTTTATCTTTTAACTTTTAGTTTTTATCTTTTAGTTTTTAGTTTTCTCCTTCACGTATTCCGGCACAGTCAGTCTCATGATGTCCCGCTCAGAGATCCGGCTCCCGAAGAAATTACGATAACGCTCCGCCTCGGCCTCCACGTTCGGAGTATTCGGATAGAGAACAACTTGTATCTCCGCGTCGGGACGAATCATGCGAGCCAACAACTGCCTAATCTCGAAATCGGCAGCAGGTAAAGAATAACCGATAAACACGATTCTTGTCGCCTCCGACAGCTCGATCGCCGCATTCTGCCATACCAGCTTGATCTGGATATTACTCAAGTTCTTTAAATAAGTCGGTAGCAACAAATTACTCTGCAACTTGATCGAGTTAATCTCCGACATCCCATAATTTTTCCGGCAATGCCGACAATAGGCAGCCTTCATGATCTCGATCTCCTCGCCGAATCGCACATACATACGCTGGCACATGGGACATTGAAACCAGTTCATCGACCCGTGTAACTTCAACAACTTAATATTATATCCCCCATACCCCACGGCAAGCAATCCCGGCTTGATTGTGTCATCATTCGCCTCCCAAGAACTCACGTAGCAACAATAATCCACCACGCTCAATTTTTCCGGATGCCCGTTTTCGATGGCCCGTTTCAAGGCATGGTCGAACATCACGTCCCAGTTCGTCGTGATCACCGACACCCGGTCCACCCCATCCTCCATGCGCCGCCGGGCAACTTGATTAATATATTCGGCAAACTCGTCGATATAATCACAACAAGCCCTATTCTTCTGAAAACTGTAATTTACCGCCGCCCCCATCAGCGCGTTAAACTCCTCCCGCAGTTCCACCAACCCCCGCGCACTATACCGCCCGATAGAAAGCCCGTCCCAGACACAACGATCAATCGGCGTGAAAATATCTTCCAACTGCACGTTACAATAATGATCCTCGTAAATATGCAATTCCTCCTTCAAGAACCCGATAAAATTATCTTTGGCCTTGATCAGACGCTCGTTTCCCCGCGTAAAATCTTCATCCAAAATAGTCTTGATAATCTCGTTCTGGACCAATCCCCCGGCCTCCTTAGAAAAACCCGACCCCAAAAAATAAACCGTCTTCTCCATTTATCGCATTTTGTTTTTACATCTTCACAAAAATAACATTTATCAGTTTCAAAAATATGACATCCCGGTTTAATTTCTTTTCTTTTTATAAACATGGGAAACATGGGATTTTACAGGGATTCTCTACCCTTAGCCATGAGAATTACCCGGCTATGGCATGACTGTTAGGCGACAATTAGGCGCTCTCGCCGCCTTGTCGCCGCCTTATCGCCCGATGCTCACCGCCATTTTAACAAACTATAAATGAAAATTACATCGACTATACTTTCATGCTACTAGGCAACAAGGAAACTACGGGCAAACAAGAATATATTTTCACCCATGTATAACCCGGTAATATCCCCTAATTTAGGTATACATTACCCATTCGAGACCAAACTCACGAATTTCGTGATCAAAGCTTTAGAACATATTGTTGATTACACATATCAAACACAAGTAATTGATATACATATCATTATTGCCAAGGAGTATTTTATTCTCCCCGGATTTACAATACACGGAGAAATCTTATAATTTTGAATTTGAGTATTCCTCAAAACAGTGCTAGGCGCTCCTGCCGAGATATACACGAAATGTGTTTTAATGTTGGATGGTGGATTTGTATAGTTATCTATCAACGAGTTATTACCGTGAACCACTCACAAAGCAATTTTGTTTCTCCCGTAAGACTTTTTCCTATTTTCTCTAACATTAAAGAATAATATTCCGTATGTATTTTTTGCCAATTTTCTAGATTGCCATCACCTTCCGCTATGGCAAATTCTTCCGTGATATTTTGAAATTCAATAATTTCAATCTTAGTTATCTGTATGATGCATATTTCTCTATTTTGTGAATCTAGTATAGAAACATATTCGTTTTCTTTTATTGTATCTTTTAGGTTCATACAGTAATAATCATACAAGGAAGATGTTGCTATCTTTTCTTTTGTCAGGACTTTTTTTGCCAATTCATCGCTATCAGTTCCAAATTGTATTTTATGTTTTATTTCCATTCTTATTTTATTTACCTTGATTGGAAGCAAAGTTATAGAAATCTTCTGTTTTGCAGGTGCTTTTATTGTCGTTTATTAAAAAGAAAAAACCTTGCAAATCAGTCGATTTACAAGGTTTTCATTCTCTAGTGAACTCGGCGGGAGTCGAACTCATATTTTCAATATCCTGTAAATCTGCACGTAGCATTTTTCTAAAGAACTCGGTTACTTCTAAGTTACTCTTGTTAGCTTAAAAATTGTCATGATTTGGCAAACATTCTCTCATCACAAATATAGCGATTTTATTTAGAATCACGTGAAACTTGTTACATTATTTTTCACGAATCCACCGCTAACAAGTGTATGTCACGTTTAGAACGAAGGTTATTTTCTTTACCTGGATAAACACGGTTATCATGAATCGGAAAAGAATCAATAACTGATTTTGTATTATTCATGACTATTTTCATTTAAAGATTTACGACTTCGGAGTAAATGATCCCGGCTGTTAGCCGGGCAAGGTTTTTTGTCGGACAAATGAATGTTTGTCGGACAAAAACACACCTTGCCATTACTTTGCAGTAATGAAAGAGCAAGCTCTTCAACGTAAGTAGCCCCCACGGTGGGTTATCGTAATCATTAATATTATTATAAAATTATATTTAGAGAGTAGCTACGGGGTGAACATAACACCTTGCCAGGTTCACGACCTTTACATAGCATTTGTCCCTGTAAGCTACTTTTTTGTTGCACGGAACCAGTTAGGATTTTAGACTTTAGGTCTGTTAATGGCTTTAGTTGCAGGCAACTTATTATTAATTTAAAAATTAAGTACTCATGATGATTGAAAATTATGTTGGTATTGATGTTTCAAAATTGAGCTTTGATGTCTTTGTTAGAGAGAATAGTGCTCACAAACAGTTTAAAAATGAATCTGTTGGATTTGAGTTATTTACCCAGTGGTTAAAAAAACAAGTCGGTCATTCTTTGAATACAGTATTGATTTGTTTTGAACATACCGGGCTTTACTCGTTGCCATTAGCCATGTTCTTAGAAACAGGGCATATTCCCTTTGCTATGATTCCTGCTTTGGAAATCAAAAGGTCTTTGGGTATTACCAGAGGTAAAAATGACCTCGTTGATTCCAAGCGTATTGCCGAGTTTGCTTATCGCTTTAGTGACAAAATATCCACAACAAAGCTTCCAGCTGCTGACATCCGTAAAATTCATTCTCTATTAACTCTAAGAGACAGATTAATGACGAGTATGAAAGGATATACTGTATCTCGAAATGAAATGTTGAGAGTTATGCAAAAGGAGGATATCCCCGAGTTGTTTTCTTCCTATGAAAGTGCAATAACTTCTTTACAAGACGAAATTGGCAAATTGGAACAAGCAATAAAAGCCATCATCAAGGGAAATGAACAGCTACGGAGCACGTTCGAGTTGATCACAACCATTAAAGGCATCGGGTTTATCATTGCATCTTTTTTGATAGTGTACACCTATAATTTTACTCGTTTTGTTAACTGGAGGAAATTTGCATGTTATTCCGGCATCGCTCCGTTTGAGTATCAATCCGGAACGAGTGTGCACGGGAAAACACAAGTAAGTTCCATTGCCAACCAACAAGTTAAAAGAATGTTGCATTTGGCAGCTATGACAGCTATTCACTTTGATACGGAGTTGCGTGAATATTACATCAGAAGACAAGCAGACGGAAAATCTAAAATGGCTATTATCAATATAATAAGGAATAAATTGGTAGCCCGTGTTTTTGCCGTAGTAAAACGAGGAACTCCTTTTGTTGATATGAAAAGGTATGCTGTCCGATAATTTTGACATATAAAAACTCATCGGTCGGGGAACGCCCAAGCGGCAAGGGGCGAGACCACTCGTCCCGACGAGCGTAAAAGAAGTATTATACATACTTTCTAAATGAGTTGTAAATCCCTTATTACAAGGGGGTAATAGTCTTTTATGTTTATCAATCATCATTTTTTCTTCATTTTACTTGCATGTTAACTTAGGATGCTAATTGCTCGTGCAATTAAATACTCTCTCGTTACTTGAATTATTTTTCGGGAATCATTGAAAAAATTATTGATTCAATAATTCCCGAAAAATAACGAGTTGTTAAAAATTAATTGTACATTTGTAATGCTCAATATACCAAAGGCGGGGAAACCTGCCACTCCATGACAGGCATTTTTTATGCCTGTTATCTTGATACGGCGGTTTCGTACCCCCGTAGAGAGTGTTAATGCACCTCACACGCCTTTGGTGTTGAGCAGCGGGACAGGCGGAACCGTCTTTTTTTCTGCCTTCACTAATACAGCATATCATGGATGATTTGACTCGTGTGAACACCGTTGTTGAAGGGGATTATTCAAGGAAGAGTTATTGTATCGTTACAGGAGATCAGCTAATGTATGGTTTATCAAGACAACAACTTGAAAACCTGCAACGCAGGATTGAAGTATTCCGGGAGAAAGAAAAGGTAGCACGCAAGAGGATGAAAGAAACTCGCGGTGATTTTTGGTTTTCCATAGAAATGGACATGAATCTTGACGAGACGTGTGATGAACTGCAAACACGCTATTGTGTCTTTTCCTCTGCCGGGAAAATTCAATGTATCACTTACTCCCAAATAAAGGCTCTCTCCGATACCCTTCAAGCGTTTTTAAAGGATAACACGAGGCGGTTACGTCTTCAACATATTGATAATTCAACACGCGTACACGAGGAACGAGAAAATTTTCTGGTAAAGATCATGGAAGATGGATTAACGAACGAGCGCGAAAAATTAATTGATGATAACATCGATGTTTCAAAGAGTATCAATCATGGTTGCTGGGATGATAAGCCTACATTTTACTACACGCTATATATTAACGGACAGGGATCGGACAAATTATCTCCCCCCGAGTTTGAAAAATTTGAACAATTACTTGTTGATTTTTTACAGGAGAACAAGTGATTTTGTATAACAATAAAACGAATTACCATGATAAATGATAACATTTCCACTTCTGCCACGAGTCAAGATAAACCCGGACAGAGCTACTATTTAAAACTCGGGAGAAAAACGATTCACGGGTTATCTCACGAGGATTTGGAATCTCTTTATGACGCAATAGATGATTATTTTGATAGAGAAGATGAAATTCCCATGGCAAGCGAGGATTTATCTTCTGATTTGGGAGAATGTACCATGGTTCAGAAAACAACCACTTTTAATGACGGAATTTTTAGCACTGATTATAGCGCGGATGCCCTGTATGTAGAAATAGAAAGTACTCCTTCTTGGGTAATATTGGATTTGTTCGTGTCACTTCTTTCATTTTTGAATCAAGTAGAAAAAATGAATATACAATGCTCGATCCCGGGAGTGAAACCTAGAAAAATCAGACAGCCACGATCTAGAAAGAGCAATCTAGATGTTCTGTTACTAGAAGAGGATGACACTCAAAAGAAAAAAAACGTTATAAAAGATACACCGATGATTTTAAAAAGTGAAACACTGACAGAAATAACAGTGGCTCCCAAAATTGAATATGACGTACAAATTAACGATCAGGGTTTAGGCGGTTTGTCTCGCGATCAGGTAATGGAAATTCAAGGCGTGATCGGTCGTTTTTTAGAAAACGTGGAATAGCAAAACGCTATAAAATTCAGTTCTCGTACGCGGGTGGAGAAATTGTTAAAATGACGGGAAATAACTTTTCACAAGTTATTCTCGGGATTTTAATGATTTCGAGGGTAACCCGGGAAGTTTCGGAGCCCCTCGATCCGGCTCAAAAAATCTTCCCGGGTAGGTATTGCAAAAAGTATTCGTTTGCCGTGATCACTCGTGTATTATCATCCCGGATATTTTATTCAATAATTTGCAAAATAGCGAGTATCTCATCCTAAACGTGATCATTAAAAATATCAAGTTTCCCGCCAAGTTCTTGCATTTTCGCGCTAACAGTTTCTTTCAACACGTGAGCGTATATTTGTGTCGTTTGAATATTCGTGTGTCCTAACAGTTTTGAAACAACCTCGATCGGGATTCCCCGGTTTAGGGTTATTGTCGTGGCGAACGTGTGCCTTGCAGTGTGAAATGTTAGTTTTTTGCTTATCCCGCATAAATCTGCAATCTCTTTCAAGTAAGCGTTTATTTTCTGGTTACTCGGTATATTGAAAAGTCTTCCCTCCTTTCCCTCGCCTTTATACTTTTGAATGATTCTAGACGGGATAGTTAAAAGCGGGACATCCTCGCTCACGCCCGTCTTATTCCTGTTCGTGTTGATCCATTGTTTCCCGTCTAAAAATTTCACGACATCCGTTTCTTTTAAATCCTTAATATCCGCGTGTGAATAACCCGTGAAAACAGAAAAGATGTAGAAGTCTCGAACTCTTTCAAGTCTTTCAATCGTGAAAGTCTTCTCCATTAGCCGGATTATTTCGTCATCAGTTAGAATCTCCCGTCTTTTTTTCTCGAATTTAAATTTGAAATTAACGAAAGGATCGCTTGTCATTAACGAGTTCGCTCTCGCGTCGTTAATCACCGTTTTTAGGCGTTGCACGTATTTTAAAGCGTTGTTGTTTTCACTGTTGTACTTTTCACGTATAAAAAGATAGAATTTTTCCACGAGTGAATAATTGATTTCTTCGAGTGGTAAATCTGGCGTCCCGCACGTTTCTTTTATGAATATACAGGCACGATCTCGTGTTACACGATAACGTCCGAGTGTTCTCGCCGCCAGATCGATATTAACTCGTGATTCCATATCGACAAGAAATTTATCGAAGTGCTGTAAAAGTGTGGCTTGTTTCTTCTGTTCTACTTGACCTAGCACGCTACTTTTCAAGTAATCCACGCTAACGAATCCTTTTTCACGAGCGATCTCGTTATAATGTTGTAATATTTTACTTTTTAACGTGGTCAAGGTGTTGTTAATTTCATTGCTTTTCGCGGTACGTCCCTTGGCTTGTTGATTCTTTTGATCCCATGATTTTTCTTCAATTTTTAATCGCGTACTGAATTGTGTTCGACGCGAGTTTATTCAAATTCTCGTGAAGATCAACTTTTCGATTTCTTTAGACTCTTTTTTCAGGTAAAACAGAACTGTAAACGTGTTTCTCATAGCAACATAATTTGACTTAAATGTAATTTAATTATTTGTTAGAGAGAATTTTGCACGCTGCCAATTCGGGACATTTCTCTGCCAAAAGTAACCTAGTTACCGGGTAATAGATCGGGTTACTTTTAATTTACTTTGCCACGTGCTATATTGGCAAATTCAAGGTTTATCTTGTCGTTTTATTAAAAAGAAAAAACCTTGTATATCATGAGATTTACAAGGTTTGGCATTTTTTCATTGCCATTTTATGACATTTTCGTGAACTCGGCGGGAGTCGAACCCACAACCTCTTGGGCCGTAACCAAGTGCTCTATCCATTAAGCTACGAGTCCTTTTCATTTGAGCGATGCAAAGGTAATATAATTTTCTTCACTTGCTCACTTCTCGCGAGAATATTTTTAAATAATTCTTTCCTGTTGAAGATATAAGAGAAATGCTTACTTTTGCGCCATGTATTATAGAATCGGACGATAAATAAGGAAATATTTAATAATCAAACATTAAAATTCATTACAACGATGAGAAAACTATTCATGTGCGTATTGTTACTTGCCGGAACCTTAACTTTACAAGCGCAAATAAAAATCGGCAAAATGAAAATCGACACGAAAAAAGCTATTCAAGCCGGAAAGGACGCGGCCGGGGCGATCACTCTTTCCGACGAGGACATTGCTAACATGAGCCAGGAATACATACAATGGATGGACACACATAATAAAGTGGCGGCACCGGATAGTGAATTAGGAAAACGCTTGGCCAAGATCACGGCAAACTTCCCCAAAATTGAAGGACTGAAACTGAATTTTGCTATATATGAAGTTGTTGATGTTAACGCTTTTGCCTGCGGAGACGGGAGCATTCGTATCTTTGCCGGACTGATGGAATTAATGACTGACGACGAGGTGCTGGCTGTTATCGGTCATGAGATCGGACACGTGGTACACCAAGACACTAAACACGCCATGAAAAACGCCTATCTTCGCTCGGCCGCCAAGAACGTGGCAGGTGCGGTAAGTGAAACAGCGTCGAAATTGACCAATTCCCAACTGGGAGCGTTGGCAGAGGCTTTCATGGGGGCACAATTCTCACAAAAGCAAGAATTCGCCGCTGATGATTACGCTTTTGATTTCTGCCTTCAACAAAAGGTTGACCCCTACGCCATGTCAAAAGCATTGACAAAACTGGTAGAACTCTCCAATGCCGGGGGTGAAAAAGCCTCTCGCATACAACAGATGTTTTCTACCCACCCAGATAGCGAGGCTCGTGCAGCAAGATTAAAAGAAAGAGCCGATAAATTACAGAAATAAAATACCAGAAAGTCATTGGGTTTATAACCTTATAAACAAAAGAATGAGGGTGACTAAAAGTCCTGTTTGTATTTACAACTACCCCCTCCAGCTCCCCCTGAGTAAGGGGGAGTTAGTGGGGGTAGTTGTTTAAAATGGACTTGGGGGTCAGCCCCATTCTTTTTTTATCCCCATAAACGGGGACACCTCTCCCCCAAAAGCACCCCCAATATCCTTACTTTTGGTGATGGATTCATATTATCCTACCCTATAACTTTGCGTCGACAAAAAGAAGTAAGTGATGAAATGCAGATTTGGGATTATTGAGATTCTTTGTTTATTGGGTTATCTATCTATCGCGCTACCGATTCAAGCGCAAAGTCAAACACAATTTCACCTGCAAGGGAATATAAAAGACGCCAAGACGAACGAATTACTGGAATTCGCAACCGTATTATTAAAGAATGATTCCGTGCAACTTCACGCGATCAGTGATACGAAAGGAAGTTTCAGCATAAAAAACGTTCCAACCGGGACCTACTCTCTTAGCATCTCTTTTATCGGATATACCCCAATGCATCAATCCCTGTCCATCCACCGGGATACGACAATTGCAATCGCCTTGCAACCGGACAATATCACGCTAAAAGACATTATTGTCACCGCATCCGAATCCAGAGGCCTTACAACCTCTTCCAAGATTAACCGCAAGGCCATGGAACTCCTGCAACCATCAAGTTTCACGGATATACTGGCATTACTGCCGGGCGGAAGAACGAAAGATCCCGCCCTCGGTGGCGTAAACCAAGCCCGTTTGCGGGAAGTTGGTGTTTCCAGCGACGATTACGATATTTCATCCTTAGGTACCTCTTTTCTTGTCAACGGGGTTCCGATCAACACGGATGCCAACATGCAACACGTGCTGGGAGCTAGTCAAAGCGATCACGATTACTACCGGAACAGCACGGGCAAAGGGGTTGATATGCGTATGCTGTCAACTGATTTCATCGAAAGCGTGGAAGTGATCCGGGGAATTCCTTCCGTTGAATACGGTGAACTGACCAGCGGAGTAATCAAAATCCAACGAAAAGCGGGAGCCCATCCGTGGGAAGCCCGCGTAAAATCAGACCCAGAAAGTAAACTCGTGTACCTAGGTAAAGGATTCGCGACAAACAAAGGATGGATATTCAACTTCGGGTTCGATTACTTGGATGCAGAGATCGATCCCCGCAACAATCTGGAAAACTACAAACGTCTCTCCGCAACCACCCACGTGGCACGGGTGTGGAAAACAAACGCCCGGTCATTATCATGGGATTTGGACTTGGACTACGGGCAATCCATTGATGATGAGAAAAGCGATCCGGACATCAGCTACAAAAAGATAGACAAATACAAATCCAGCTATCACCGGATGTCCGTGTCAAACAGGCTGAACTGGGTATTCACCCAATCCCGGCACTGGCAATACGTCAACTTAACCGCCGCCGTGGACTACTCGCTCAACAAAATCAAACAGACTAAATTTATCTCGCTGGATAAAGATACCCCCATTCCCGACAACACGGAAGAAGGCGAACACGACGGGATTTTTCTCCCGTATCGCTATACGGCACATTTAAAAGTGGATGGCAAACCCATCAATGCTTACGTGAAGACGATGAGCGAATTTCACTTCGATCTTTTCAACACCACGAATAAATTGAAAGCGGGAGTTGAATGGCGAATGAGTAAAAACCTAGGGGAAGGTCAGGTGTACGACCTGACACGGCCTCTTTATCCCTCGACCTCCTATCGCCCCAGACCGTATGACGAGATTCCGGCAGATCACCTGTTATCGTTTTTCATCGAGGACCGGATTGATATTCCTATCGACCGGCATCGGCTGATCGTGGCCGGGGGTATACGTGCCTTCTCCCCGCTCAACTTGGACGCGGATTACCGGATGCAAGGTAAAATATACTTTGATCCCCGGGTAAACGCGCAATGGAAATTCCCGACCCTGTTTCTCTTCGACCGACAATTAAACATCCAACTTGTCGGCGGGATCGGCTGGCAAAGGAAAATGCCCGTGATGTCACAACTCTACCCGGAGAAGATCTATTACGACCTGACTCAATTGAACTATTATCACACGAACGCTGACTTCCGGCGTTTAAACATGATGACCTACATTATTGACCCGACGAATTACGATCTGGAACCCGCCCGTAACAAGAAATGGGAAGTACGTCTGGATTTCGATTATGACAAACACCTGTTCTCCGTGAATTATTTCTACGAGAAAATGACCGACGGTTTCAGAACGACCAATTACTACCGGTCTTTCCAGTATAAAAAATATGACGCCTCGACCATTGACCACACCTCGCTGCAGGGGCCACCGGAATTAAGTGACCTGACTTACGCGAACGACACGGTGATCAGCACGTACGGGAGAAACACGAACGGTAGCATGATTGTCAAAAAAGGAGTTGAGTTTCAATACTCGTCCAACCGCATCGAATCCATACACACCCGCCTCACGGTCACCGGGGCATGGTTCAAATCGACCTACCACAACAGCCAACCGGTATATAGGAAACCCAGCGTGATATTGAACGGGAAGGAATTAAAATACATCGGGTTATATCTGGACGACGACGGGTACATTCGGGAACAATTCAACACGAACTTCATGTTCGACACGTACCTGCAAAAGCTCGGACTGAATTTCGCCACCTCGGTACAATGCATGTGGTTTACCGCACAGGAAAGCATGAAAAAGAACGGGATACCGATCAAGTACGTGGACATCAAAGGTGAAGAACACGATTACACGGCAACCGACCAAACCGACATGGAACGCCAGCATCTGGTAGTGAACTATAACGAGGCCGCTTTCAAGCGGACAACGGTTCCCGTATCTATCAACATCAATTTCTCGGCGACCAAGTATTTCAATCAAAAGATAGGACTCTCCCTGTTCGTGAACAACATACTGGACTACAATCCCAGCTACGAGGCCAACGGGGCGAAAATCAGAAGGAAAGCAGTCCCCTATTTCGGCATGGAATTGAACATCAAATTATAACACCAATATATCATGAATATGAAAAACAATTTTATCATTTTCTGTTCGCTGATCGTGACGATCTTTAGCGTGCTGTCTTGTACGGACGATAACAAAACGGTTAACACAACCGAATTTACATTAAACACAACACTCCCGGAAGGATTCGAAGAACCCAGTATATCCAATATGGTCGTGAAGTTCACCAACGTGAATACCGGACGAGTGACAAATAACACGACGTTCGAGAATAATCAAATCCAAGTGACCCTTCCGGAAGGAATGTATCATATCAGCATGAAAGGTTTTATTCAATACAAGCGAGAGGGAGAAAGCCATGAAGGACTAATCCGGGGATATGAAGAATCGGTCAACATATCGGGAACGACCGCCTCTTTAGCAACCGAATTATTCATTAGCCAGACATCTTCCGACTTCATTATCGCCGAGATTTTTTACACGGGAACGGTGACGGAAGAAGGACAACAATACAATGGAGACAAATACGTTAAAATCTACAATAACACGGATAAGGTGCTGTACGCTGACGGATTATCTATTCTGGAATCAGAATTCCAAACCGTGGACAAACAAGACTACACGCCAGACATCATGAAAGAGGCTATGGCTGTAAGCGCGATTCTTACCATACCGGGTAATGGAACCGAACACCCGGTTAATCCCGGAGAATATATTATCATTGCAGATAACGGGATAAATCATCAAGCTCAAAACTCAAACTCCATAGATTTGAGTAAAGCGGATTTCGAAATCTTCTATGAAGATAGTGACGATATTGATAACCACGAAGTTCCCAACATACTGACCCCGTACGGCAAATTTGTATTCCACAATCGCGGTTTCAATAGTTACGCGATAGCTAGACTGGGAGATATCGAAAAGTTTTTACAAGACTATACTTATGATTACGAGTGGATGTTTGTCTTTGAAGAATACCAGATTCCCTGCGAGGAAAGTTGTTACAAAGTACCGAACGAAATGATTGTAGATGCTGTCAATTTAAGTGTCAAATCAGAATTCCAATGGATTGTAACCTCGCCCACGATAGATATGGGCTGGACCTACTGCGGGGTTATTGACGGAGATGAAAACCGATATGGAAAGAGCGTTCTCCGGAAAACCTTCACGACCACGGAAGACGGAAGGGAAATTCTGCAAGACACCAACAACTCAACCGAGGACTTTACCCCGGAAGCTACACCATCATTGAAGAAATAAACACTTTATAAAAACAAAAACAACATGGTCAACAAAATTTCTTACGTATTAGTATTTATGTTATTCATCTGTGCGGGATTTATTGCCTGCACGGATGATGACAAAGTAAAAATCACAGAGTTTACTTTAACACTCACGGAACCGGAAGACTTGAATGTAACAAGCATATCCGACCTGCACGTCACGTTCAAGAACGTGAACACCGGAAAACTGACAACAAACACGATGACCGGAACCACAGGGAAAATCACGCTCAACGAAGGCCTTTACAATATCACCGTGGAGGGGAAAATGAATTATATCGTTGACGAGAAAACCGTTGAAGGGCAAGTAAAAGGATATAAAGAATCCGTAAATCTTGTCGGAACAACAAGCGCTGATAATATTAAATTATTCCTTTTCAACTCGAAAGCGGATTTTGTTATTGAAGAGGTCTATTTCGCCGGAAGTACGACACTGGAAGGAAAACAATATTCCGGAGATCAATATTTTAAAATATATAACAATTCAGATTCTGTTTTATATGCTGACGGACTTGTGATCTTGGAATCAGAATTCACAACATCACGCCAGTACGACTACACACCAGACATCATGTCCCAAGCCATGACTGTTACACATATATATGCGGTACCCGGTAACGGGAAAGAATATCCCGTACAACCCGGAGAATCTATTCTGATTTGTGATAAAGCAATCGATCATACTATTGCAACACCGAATTCGTTTGACCTGAGAAATGCAAATTTTGAATGGTACAATGATAATGATCAGGATGTCGATAATCCGATGGTTCCTAATTTAGATATAATCTATTCTTCCACCCTAACTATATGGACCCTAAATAATCAAGGTCTAAAAGCATATGCCATCGCTCGTATGGGTGTAGACAAACAAACATATCTAAAAGATTATTTATACGAATGTTCCTATGTTAATTCCGGATATACCATGACAAGAAACTACTACAAGTTTCCCAACGAATGGATCATCGACGCAGTCAACATAAGTAACAAAGCACAATATGTTTGGAATGTCGTTGACCCATCTTTGGATATGGGATTCACCTACTGCGGGGAAGTCGCAAGCGACAAAAACCGATACAACAAAAGTGTCCGCCGGAAAGTACTTTCCACCACTCCTGACGGACGCAAGATACTGAAAGACACGAATAACTCCACGGAAGACTTTGAGGCCAAGGCCACTCCGTCTTTAAAACAATAATTATTAAACCGACAAAATCATGACTTTTCGTTTCATTCTGATTTTTAGTCTTCTTTTCCAGACCTTCGGAACATGGGCACAGGATAGTATTCCGGCAAACACCCGCGCACGGCTTTACTTCTCCCCGACTGAGAGTTTCGTGTCGCAAATCTATGATAACCCGGCTATAAATTACTATGCTCACACGTTCTCCATATCGGAACTACAAATCGGTTGGGAACAACAGAATGCAAACAAGGCATTTTTGCCCCAATTAGGCTCGGAAGTTAGTAATTTTTCCTTCCACGCATTTTCTTATATGCCATTAGGAAAAAACAGCAAGACATGGGGAAACGCCTATTTTAAAAAAGGGAAAAGGGAAAAAGTAGAATGGAACGAAACGTCCGATTATTTAATGGTATATCCTTACGTGGTCGCAGACTCGGTTGGTGGGGACATGGACTTTGAAGAATATTATTTTGCCGGGGGATACGCGCAGGAACATAAACGTTTCACTTGGGGGATATATGCCAATTACCGGGCCCTTATCGGGTACCGGAAGATCGATCCCCGCCCCAGAAACATCGTCTCGGACCTGAAAGCCTCCATCGGCATGTCGGCCAAGTTGAACAAGCTATACTCCATGGGAATCGCCTTCCATGCCGGAAAATACAAGCAAACCAACGACGTGAAGTTTTATAGTGAACTGGGTTCCGCCATTACCTATAATCTCAGCGGTCTGGGCATGGACTACGTCCGGTTTCGCAGAGGGGCCACTTCCCTCTTCTACGACGGTCATCGCTACGGGGCAAGCATTGAAATTTTCCCCCGCAACAAACAAGGTTTCGCCGGCTCCTTCGGGTATGAAAGATTCTCTTTCGAGAAGATTATTTCAGACCTGAACGACCTGCCCTTGAACACGTTGAATCAGGACGAGATGAAAGCCGAAATCGCTTACACTTCTTTCCGGAACAAGCACCAGTGGGGAGTCCGGACACGGGCAACCTACCAAGATCGTCAAGGGATTGAATCTCTTATCGGAAGTGCCACAACCAACGTGTACGAAAAAACGGGCGAGGCCGAACAGTTATCCGTGAAAAAAGCAGATATTTCCGTTTCGGGAGTATACGGGCAAACCAAGGGAGACCGTTTTACATGGTACCTGTCACCAAGAGCCGGGTTCAACTCGTTCAAGATGGAATATCTTGACCCTGCCCGCCTCATGAAAGTAAACTATTTATCCGGTGGGATGAACTTCTTTGCCGCAACCGGCTACAAAAAGCACTCTTTCCAGTTCGTTCTGGACGGGGTGTATCGTAAGAATTCAACCGCCGATTTGCAGCTCACGGAAATCGACCAAGAGCAAATCGCCCTAGCCGCGGTTTACAAGGCTTACGACAATCTCTCCACGGACAACTGGACCACGAATATAGAACTCCGCTGGAATTATTCCCTGCCTAAAAACAGGGGTATCTTTATCAAATTAAACTGGCAACATGACTCCTGCCAAAACGACTTGCACCGGGAAACCCTGCAAGCACATTGCGGCATTGTTTTTTAAACCATAATATCTTTTATACATGGAAAAAGTAATCGAGTGTAAAAATATAACGCACTATTACGGAGAAAAATTAATTTACGAGAACCTGAACTTCGAAGTAGAAAAAGGTAAAGTACTCGGGTTACTCGGAAAAAACGGAACGGGAAAAACCACCATCATCAACATATTGAACGGTTATTTAAAACCCCGTTCCGGAGAGTGTTACCTTCTCGGCGAGAACATGAATCACCTCACTCCCGCCACGAAAGCCAAGATCGGCTTATTACTGGAAGGTCACGTGCAACACACCTATTTCACGATCGAGCAAATCGAAAAGTATTACCGGGCCTTTTTCCCGAACTGGAAACGAGATGCGTTCTACGGTTTGATGGAAAAACTAAAAGTTGTTCCTCATCAGAAAATCAATCATATGTCATGCGGTCAGCGTTCTCAAGTCGCCCTTGGGTTACTATTTGCCCAAGACCCGGAATTGCTGATCCTAGACGATTTCTCCATGGGACTGGACCCCGGCTATCGCCGTCTGTTCGTGGAATACTTGCGAGATTTTGCCGCCGGAGGGGATAAAACGATATTCCTGACCTCCCACATCATCCAAGACATGGAATTGCTGATTGACGATTGTATGATTCTGGATTACGGACGCCTGTTGATTCACAAACCGACCCGGGAAATCATGGAAAACTTCCACCGTTTCCGTTTCTCCTTGAACGAAGGTCAAGTTCCCACGGAACATGAAAAACTATGGAACATCGAAAAAAATAACGGTCAATGGATTACCTACTCTTTCGAACCACTCGAAACCGTCCGGCAATTATTGGAATCAAAAGGTGTACAAGTGGCAGATTTAAAGGAGGAAACTTTATCCCTTGAAGACGCTTTTATCGGGTTAACCGGAAAATATTAATCAAAAACAACACTAAAACGATGAACAAAGCACTACTATTCAAAGAATGGATTAAAACCCGTTGGATGTTTCTCCTGATGTTCGTGGTATTTATCCTCGCCATGGGCTACATTGCACTTCGCATTTCAAGTGCCGCCCGTAACGTGGGAATGCCACACTTGTGGGAGGTATTTATCCTGAAAAACGTGGTTTTGCTGGACCAGATAAAAGTCTTACCGCTACTCGCCGGAATCATCATGGGAATTACCCAGTTTATTCCGGAAATGACGAAGAAACGTTTCAAACTGACACTGCATCTCCCGCTTGGAGAGAACCGGATCGTATTCCTGATGCTAAGTTACGGGATGGCGTGCCTGTCACTCCTTTTCACGGTCAGCTATGGTGGTTTCCTGTGGGGACTATCCGCGAATTTCCCGAGAGAAGTGGTCGGTGCATGGTTCGCCACGATACTCCCGCAAGTATTATGCGGTTTCGCATCCTATCTACTTACGGCGTGGATTATTCTGGAACCCGTGTGGAGCCAGCGAATCTATAATGCCGTGATCGGGTTATTGATCCTATCATTATTCATGGTACAAGGCGTACCGGGTAGCTACATTTACATGCTCCCCTTCCTGTTCGGGACACTCGTACTTTTAGCCCTTTATCCCAAAATCTCCATTCGTCACTTTAAAGAAGGAATGCAGTAATATCATTAAATTTCAAGCAGATGAAAATAAAGATTTTATATATCGGATTATCCATTTTCCTATTATCATGGATTATCCCGTCACTCGTTCAATTAACCATGGATTCCTCTCCCCGGTACCCGTTCACCTATTACAGTTCTGTCATTAACCAATTCTGTTATTTGGATCAGGACAATGATAACGTGAGAGGAAAAGACATGAGCGGGAAAGTTTACTCGGACGCGGAATTCGACCGGGTGTTACCCATGTTCTACTATCGTCAGTTAGCCATGGAAAACGCCATCCCGGATTCCATCCAAGGAGTCCCGGTTGACCGGCAAACCATAGCTCGGAATAACTTTTTCTTCTGGTACAAACCCAAAGATAAAAATACCCCGGTCATAGAACTCTACCCCATGTTCGAATCCTGTTCGGGAAAAGTAGACCTTGAAAACCCCAGCGATATGTTCCGACTGAAAGAGAACATCGAATTCATCGACATGGCCACAAACCGGGTAGACGAACAGAAATCCGCCCGTTTCCAGCAAGCAATGGAGAAGGCCGATTTCACGTTCCCCGCACTGTGGGTCACCGGGATTCCCACGAGCCAGAAATCATACGATGAAGGCTATTTCGCTCTGGATAGCAAGGGACATCTTTTCCATATAAAAATGACAAACGGGAAACCTTTTGTCAAGGACACGAAGGCAAGTAACATCTCCTGTATGTTCCCGATGGAAATTGACAATCGGAGCCTGTATGGATTCCTGTTCGACACGAATCACACGCTTTACTATCTTTCCACGGACGGGTACCGGCTCGTGAAGGTGTTGGAAGACGTGAATCCCGATAAAGACCGGGTTTCCATCATGGCCAATATGTTCTACTGGACGGTAGCCAAGATTTCTTCGGACGGGGAACATACCTACGCCTTGGAGAATAAAAGTATGCGTCAAGTGGACAGCCTGTTCCGCCCGGCACCGGAATCCACGTGGGACAAAACACTACCTTACTTGTTCCCGTTCACGGTGACCTTTCAAGATAGCACGAACAGTTACATCTATCCCCGGATTTCGGGTTATTATTTCCCATCTCTTCTGTTGAATATTATACTGACAATAGTTACTTTTGTCGTGTATCGTAAAGAAAAATCATACGGGAAATACCTTGCCGGAATTATCACGTTATTCACGGGATTTGCCGGATTTATTACCGTATGCCTTTTTGCCAGAATAAGAAAATAACATTAAATAAATATATCGTCATGAAAAGAAGTACATTCATTTTTATTATTGCTTGTATCGCAACTCTTTCCATCGTGGGATGCAAAAACACGAACAAGAAAACACAGCAGGAGAATACCACTGAAATATCCTTGGCCTCCAAAACCTTGGACGTTAACGGTCTTCTGAACGTGGCCGAAGAACAACTGAATGATACGGTCATTCTGAAAGGTGTCGTGAAACACACTTGCTCTCACTCCGGACGTCGCTGTTTTATCGCGGACTCCACGGGTAAATTTACAATCCGTGTTGAAGCTGGCGGTAACATACAATCTTTCAACAAAGAGCTGGTTAACTCCGAAATCGTCGTGACCGGGGTGTTACAGGAACAACGCTTATCACAGGAATACATCGACAACTGGGAAAAAGAAGTTGCAGAAGAAGAGGCTAAAGGAGACAAGGATGCCGACCACTGCGACTCTGAAAAAAACAGTATTCAACAAATGCGGGAATGGATGAAAAACCATAATAAAAACTTCTATTCTATCTACTATGTAAACGGTATCGATTACGAGATGGTAAAATAGGAGCCAATTACCCTTAATTACAAAGTTTTTATTCTTAAAGTGGCTGTCCAAAAGTCCTGCCTGTATTTGACAACTACCCCCTCCAACTCCCC
Source organism: Butyricimonas sp. BSD2780061689_150309_C8 (assembly GCF_015560935.1). NCBI lineage: Bacteria > Pseudomonadati > Bacteroidota > Bacteroidia > Bacteroidales > Odoribacteraceae > Butyricimonas > Butyricimonas sp. BSD2780061689_150309_C8. The sequence goes on along the minus strand of NZ_JADMSV010000007.1, from coordinate 71,450 downwards.
CTTACACAGGGGGAGAGCTGATTACCAAGCGGTTTCTCCCCCTGTGTAAGGGGGAGTTAGTGGGGGTAGTTGTTTAAAATTGACTTTTGGGATAGCCACTTTTCATTTTAAAAACTAGCGTCATATCCAACAATTTAATACCTTTGACGCCCGAATTCACAGGCAAAATAAATAAGGAATGATACAAGATATAGCGCCCCATATATTTTCAAATGCTTACGCCCCCAAACGTCCGGAGGCAACAAGCTATGCGCTTTATTTCGACGGGCATATGGTTCTGGCAAGTAAAGCTTCAGCACCCCTACGTTTTCCCCGCTTTGCAGAATTAAACGGGATCGAAGAAAGCGCTTACGAGAAAGCCATTTATTTATTCGCCATTGACAACGACTGTTTTTACCTGGTACATCAAGTCCCGGAAGGACAACCGGAATTCGAGCTAAAAGACATCGGGCTTTTCCGGACAAGCGGGCCGAGACACCTTGCATTTGCAGGTATCACAGCGTACAGCCTCTACAAATGGTACGACAACCATCAGTTCTGTAGTCATTGCGGAGCAAAACTCGTTCCCCATGAAAAAGAACGGATGTTACATTGCCTGACTTGTAATAACACGGAATACCCGAAAATTATGCCAGCCGTGATTATCGCCGTCACGAACGGGAATAAAATTCTGTTATCCAAATACGCCAACCGGGAATATACCCGCTACGCCTTACTCGCCGGATTTACCGAGATCGGGGAAAGCGTCGAGGAAACCGTGAAACGGGAAGTCATGGAGGAAGTTGGATTACACGTTAAAAACCTCAGATACTACAAAAGTCAACCGTGGTCTTTCTCCGACACGCTTTTAATGGGCTTTTTTGCCGAAGTGGAAGGAGACGACAGCATCACGCTCGACCGAGAGGAACTGGCCTTGGCCGAATGGTTCGAACGGGAAAACATTCCGGCTTCTGAATCTGACATTAGTCTTACCAGCGAAATGATCGAGTATTTTAGAAATCATCAAGAGTAGTTTTTATCACCTCAGTTAGTTGCACGATGAAAGAAGGACTATTTATCATAGCCCGAGGTATTGGGCAAGTGATGTTCCAGAATAACGCCTTGTCAGGACTTCTTATGTTAGCCGGGATTGCCTGCAATTCTTGGATACTGGCATTACTCGCTTTAGCAGGAAATATAGTTAGCACATTAACAGCCTGCCTGTGTAAATACTCACGGGAAGACATTCGGAACGGCCTCTACGGTTTTAATGGAACATTGGTTGGTATCGCCATCGGGGTGTTCATGGAAATAAACATTAGTTCCATGTTCTTATTACTATTCGGCTCTGCCCTTTCCACCTGGATCACCCGGTTATTCAATTGCCAGAAAACAGTTCCGGGTTTCACGGCACCATTTATCATTACGGTATGGATTCTATTATTGGGGAACCTTTACCTTTTCCCCACTCTCCTATTGCCTGCAACACCCCATGTTTCCGAGGCTGTAGCTCATCTGCCGAAAGCATTCTGCCTGAACATCGGGCAGGTCATGTTTCAAGGAGGAAATATTTTTGCCGGATTACTTTTTTTGATCGGTATCCTTGTCAATTCCCGGATACAAACAGTTTACACAGTTTGGGGAGCCCTTTTGCCTTTGCTGGTAGCCTTGCCGTTGACAACAGACTTTTCGACATTCAATGCCGGATTACTCGGATATAACGGAGTACTTTGCAGTATAGCCCTTGGAAACCGAACCTTCAAAAGTATGGTTTGGGCCCCCTTGTCCATACTCCTGTCAACAGGAATACAAATTATGGGAATATACGCAGGAATCACGACATTAACTGCCCCATTCGTGGTTGCCGTTTGGATCACGATGGGTTTGCAATACTTGTCCTCTAAAAAATAAATCAAATTAATAATCTGTTTATTTTCAAAAAAATAATCTATCTTTGTCCCGACAAACAAAATATCGCTTTTTGAAAACAACAAATTCTAAGAAGATAAATGCGTAACTAACAGCCCGAATTCTTTCAGGCTGGATTTCCCTACCCGGGTTTCTTACTCGGAAATTATTTCTATTGACTTTACTTTTGATTTTCAAGTACCTACTGGTACTCCAAAATTTTTATCCGAATCTTTATGTCTAAAGCATGGGATTCACCATATAATCACATATATTTATCACAATTATGGAACAGGAATTACAATTAGTAGCAGACTTCGACTTTGACATGATCGTAGACTTTTTTTCACGTCTAAACCGTCAAGGTCCCGGAAGTCAACAAGTCACCCGACAAGCCTTGAGCTTTATCGGGGAGTTATCGGATAACGCCAAAATTGCCGATATCGGTTGCGGCAGCGGTGGACAAACCATCACGCTTGCCGAGAACACGAAAGGACAGATCACGGCGATCGATTTATTCCCGAAGATGATCACTCTTTTAAAGGAACGTGCCATTCGTCATGGACTCAGCGACCGGATTTCCGGCATTGCAGTTTCCATGGAGAACCTACCTTTTGAACCCGGAGAACTAAATTTAATCTGGGCGGAAGGCTCCATTTATAACATCGGATTCGAAAGAGGCCTAAGGGAATGGAAACAATTCCTGAAACCGGGAGGAATGATCGCTGTCTCGGAAGTTTCTTGGCTCACGGATACCCGACCGGATGAAATTGAACAATTCTGGAATTTTAATTATGCCGAAATTGACACCATTTCCAATAAAATCAAGAAAATGGAAGAAGCCGGATACACCCCGGTAGCCCATTTCATTTTACCTGAATATTGTTGGTTGGACTGTTTTTACAAACCCATGCAAGAAAACATACCTCTCTTCTTGGAAAAATATAAAAACAGTACACCTGCCCAACAATTAGTACAACGGGAATTAGATGAAATCGACTATTACCGGAAATACAAAAGTTACTACGGTTACGTCTTTTATATCGGGATGAAAAATAAATAAAAAAGAAGATACAAGTAAAAGGGGCCGTTCAAAAAGTCCTGCTTGTATTTGCCAACTACCCCCTCCAGCTCCCCCTTACACAGGGGGAGAGCTGATTACCAAGCGGTTTCTCCCCTTGTGTAAGGGGGAGTTAGTGGGGGTAGTTGTTTAAAATTGACTTTTGGGACAGCTCCTTTTCTTTTTTCACGTGCATATTACCTCCGCTTGAATGATTCAATAAACCTTCAATAATGCTTAAAGGCACCTTAACTGTAAGTTTACATTTTTTTGGGAAAATTACCGGATTGTGAGTAACAAGTGTTCGACTTATATCGAAGACTTATCGAACACTTGTCGAAGACTTATCGAACACTTACAAAAGGTGTCGTTAATGAACCCCGAAGATCCCCAGCATCTTACATGCCTCCCGCCCCTTTCCCGGCAGGAAAAAGGGGAAAACACGGAAGTACATTGTTAATTTAAGCCAATTTTACGTTAAAAAATAAATTTATTCTTCTCACCCACTTTCCAAGAGTTTATTGTTATTTTCGCGTTCTCAATCACGAACACATGGAAACGATGTTACAACTTGCAGCTCGCAATACAGAACGAGCCAGACAGATAGTCCAAGCAACTGACATTATCAATATCTGGAAATCCATCGGGGCGGAAATCAATCTTGTTGGGTCATTAAAAATGGGATTGATGATGAAACACCGGGATATAGATTTCCACGTCTATACCCCGCGATTAACCCCGGCTATCAGTTTCCAAGCAATCACGCAACTGGCCGCAAACCCAGCGATCAAACGAATCGAATACAAAAACCTGATCGACACGGACGAACACTGCATTGAATGGCACGCGTGGTACGAGGATACCGATTGCGAATCGTGGCAAATCGACATGATTCACATCCTGAAAGGTTCCTACTATGACGGCTATTTCGAGCAAGTGGCCGAACGAATCTTAGCGGTATTGACACCCGAAATCCGAGAAACCATATTGAAACTAAAGTACGAGACTCCCGACGGCGAAGAAATCATGGGAATCGAGTACTATCAAGCCGTCATTCAAGACGGGATAAAAAATTATTCCGCTTTTCAAAACTGGCGGAAAGTACACCCCACAAACGGAATTATAGACTGGAAACCCTAATAAATTTTACACCGTCAACGACTTTATAAACAGCGTGATTCCGTCAAATATCATCTGTAACCCGATCGTGGCAACAATCAACCCGATAATCCGGATCAACGGGTTCATGAAATTGTATTTAATCAAGAAATTCCCGATTCGCCGGGCTTGTAACATACAAAACAGATTTACCACCAAAGCGATCAAGATGGCTATAATCGTGATCTCACGCCCGTATTGAACGGGAAACGTAACGGCTGCCGTAATGGTTGCCGGGCCCGCGATCATCGGAATGGCGATAGGTACCGTGGTCAGGTCGGCTAATTTGATATGCTCGTCCACTTTCAGGAAAAAACCTTTCAACAAACCGGATAGACCGTTATACATCAACACGGCCCCACAAGTGATTTGAAAAGAATACAACTCGACATGGAACACGTAACTGAAAGTAACTTCTCCCAAGAAAAGAAAAAAGATCAGAATCAACGCGGCTGTAATAGATGATTTAATGGATATATACCGCAATTCCTTAGGACTGAACCTTTCCTGCAACGAAGTAACAATTAAAACTTTCTGTACCGGGTTTACTAACGCCAAGAGAGCCACGATACAAGCTAATATCATTTTTACCGTCATGATCCGAATATTTCTGATTCCCCGCAAAGGTACGTAATAAAACGGATTTATTGACAAGAAAAAGCGTAAACGAGACTGGATATATATCCAAAAAATATATTACTTTTGAGCCTGTAAATAATTTTATAATGAAAAGGCTGTTTTTTGTATATATATCTATCTTTATTTTTTCTTTACTACTCATAGTCAATGGACTACAGACAGAGGGAAACGAGGACGAGATAGCATTGCCTACACAAACAGAACAACTATCCGAATCGGACGAGATTGCCCATCATTATGACACCCTCTCACGAGGTCTTCATTTAGGCTCCGATGAAGGAATTGCAACCTCTCACGGGCGACGTTTCGGACTCAACAAAACTCCTAAAACAAACGTGTATTCGCATCACAATATGCAGAGTGGAAAAAATATTCCGATAAAATTGTCTTTCGCTAAAAAAGAACGGCACTTTATCCAATATCTGACCACCCGACATAGTCAAGGTTTTTATATCTACTCGCTGAAAGTATTGCTGTTATGACAAAACCATAACGATAATTATAACAAGTGAGAGCAAATAAAAACATTAAAAAAAATTTAGAAACAACCTATGATCGATTGGCTTCAATCTATTCTCGATTGGTATATGCAGAACGTGAACTACTGGAGCGTTCTCGTGTGTATGACCATTGAGAGTTCCATCATTCCCTTTCCGGCGGAATTGATCGTGCCTCCTGCAGCCTGGAAAGCTGCAAACGGGGATCTCAATTTCCTGTTGGTAGTTATTTTCAGCACAATCGGATCGGTTCTAGGCGCCCTCTTCAACTACGTGTTAGCATACACGTTAGGGCGTAAATTCATTTATTCTTTCGCGGAATCACGCTGGGGAAAGATTTTGCGGATGTCAAAAGAAAAAGTAGAAAAATCCGAACAATATTTTTTGAAATACGGCAAAAGTTCCACGCTGATCGGAAGACTTACCCCGGGGGTAAGAAGCTTTATTTCCCTTCCGGCCGGATTGGTCAAAATGCCTTTAAACAGCTTTATATTTTACACGGCTGCCGGAAGTGGTATCTGGAACTTGATACTGGCTATCGTCGGCTATTTTTTATATTCCCGAAAAGAGTTACTGGAAAAGTATTTCACCGAGATTTCCATCGTCATGTTAATCGTTGGAATTGGCTTTTTCACGTATCTTATTATTCGGTCAACACGTAAAAAAAATAATTAAATCTTAAATTATAACATGGAATCACGTAAACACTACACAGGCCTCACGGATAAACAAGTGCTGGAAAGTCGTGAAAAACACGGGGCCAACGTGTTAACTCCCCCTAAAAGGGATTCTTTATGGCAGATTTTTATCGGGAACTTTGAAGATCCCGTCATTCGCATATTAATGGTCGCGGTATTTCTTTCGGGAGGTATCGCCATATCCATGTATTTCTCGGAAGGAATCATCGAGATCGCGGAAACCATCGGTATTGCCGTGGCCATATTACTTGCAACCGGGGTTGCCACCTGGTTTGTATGGGATGCAAACAAGAAATTCGACGTGCTGAATCAAGTGAATGACGACACGTTGATCAAAGTTATCCGTAACGGTAATGTACACGAAGTCCCTAAAAAGGACATTGTTGTAGATGACATCGTGCTATTGGAGCAAGGAGAAGAGATCCCCGCCGACGGGGTACTTCTAGAGGCTATCTCCTTACAGGTGAACGAGTCCAGTTTAACCGGAGAACCGATCGCCAATAAAACCGTGATCGAATCCGAGTTCAACCTGGAAGCCACCTATCCTTCCAATCACGTGATGAGAGGAACAACCGTTTCCGACGGTCACGGAATCATGCAGGTACTTGCCGTGGGAGACTCCACGGAATTTGGAAAAGTGGCAGAAAAATCTTCGGAAAAAAGCGAAGAACCTACCCCACTCGACAAACAGCTGGATTCGCTGGCAAAATTCATCGGGGTCGTAGGATTCTGCGGTGCCGCAGTCACGTTCACCATCCTATTCATTAAAGCCATCTTCTTTAATCCCGCATCCCCTACCCCGGAATTAGGACAACTCGGACTGATCGGGGCTTTGATTATCGCGGCGATCATCATGCTCGCTAAAGTATGGGTGCCTGTCATATACGATGTTCATGCCCTACGGGGAAAAGAAAAAGAACTCCCCAAGAGTATAGAGCAAGGAAGTTGGGTACGTTGGATTCTATACGGATTAGGAGCATTGGTTATCATGCTCGCCATCGGTTTGGCTTTCGGGGTTAAACCTTGGGACCCGCAAGCGTGGATCTCGCTAAGTCTGGGAAAGAAAATCCTGTCGGCATTCATGGCTTCCGTTACCCTGATCGTGGTGACTGTTCCGGAAGGTCTTCCGATGAGCGTCACTTTGAGTTTGGCCCTCAGTATGCGTAAAATGCTAAAATCCAATAACCTCGTTCGCAAAATGCACGCTTGCGAAACGATGGGTGCTACAACCGTTATTTGTACGGATAAAACGGGAACCCTGACCCAAAACCAGATGACCGTGTACAAAACAAACTTCTACGGTCTGAAAGATCAACAACTAACTGATAATGAAAACTCCCGACTGATAAAAGAGGGTATTGCCGTGAATACAACCGCGTTCCTTGACTTTTCCGATCCGGGCAAAGTGAAAACTCTAGGTAACCCGACCGAGGCTGCCTTGTTACTCTGGTTAAACGGACAACAGGCTAATTACCAAGAACTCCGGGAAAATGCCACGGTGATCGACCAATTAACCTTTTCCACGGAACGGAAATACATGGCCACGTTGGTTAACTCTCCCGTCATGGGGAAAAAGATTTTATACGTGAAAGGGGCTCCCGAAATCATCTTCGCTCAATGTAAGAATGCGTTAATCGACGGGGAAGGGCAACCGATCGCCAATTACAAAACGACCGTGGAGAACCAATTGCAGGAATACCAAAATCAAGCCATGCGGACACTGGGTTTTGCTTACCAAGTCATCGAGGACAATGAATCGCATTTTAAAGACGGACGTTTATACAACGTGGAATTAACATTCCTCGGGATCGTGGCTATTTCAGACCCGATCCGTCCGGACGTGCCGGACGCGGTAAAACGCTGTTTTGATGCCGGAATACAAGTGAAAATGGTGACCGGAGATACACCGGGTACGGCAAAAGAGATCGGAAGACAAATCGGTCTGTGGACGGAAAAAGATACCGATCGGAACGTGATCACGGGAGTTGAATTCGCACAATTAACCGATAAAGAAGCCTTGGATCGGGTACTGGATTTAAAAATCATGTCCCGTGCCCGCCCGATGGACAAACAACGCCTCGTTCAATTGCTACAACAGAAACAAGCCATCGTGGCCGTTACCGGAGACGGAACGAACGACGCCCCCGCCTTGAATCATGCACACGTGGGTCTATCTATGGGTAGCGGAACCTCCGTGGCTAAAGAGGCCAGTGACATTACCTTGCTAGATGACTCGTTCAGTAGCATCACCTCTGCCGTGATGTGGGGACGATCTGTGTATCAGAATATTCAACGGTTTATTCTGTTCCAGCTTACCATCAACGTGGCAGCCTTGATTATTGTATTACTAGGCTCTTTGTTCGGTTCGGAACTCCCCATCACGGTGACACAGATGTTGTGGGTAAACCTCATCATGGACACGTTTGCCGCCGGGGCTTTAGCCTCGCTCCCGCCTAGCCCGGAAGTGATGAAACGGAAGCCGAGAAACTCGAATGCCTTTATCATCGTCCCGCAAATGCAGCGACTGATATTAGCCACCGGAATCACGTTCGTGGTTATCCTACTCGGCTTGTTATATGTACTCTCCAACTATGCCGGAGGTATTGAGGCCGGAACACCGGAAGGACTTCGTAACCTGACGATCTTCTTCACGGTATTCGTGATGTTACAGTTCTGGAATATGTTCAACGCGAAGACCTTCGGAACAAATGATTCCGCCTTTAAGGATATATTCAAAAGCGAAGGTTTCCTTACCGTGGGAATGGCCATTATCGTGGGACAGGTACTCGTGGTCAACTTCGGTGGTTCCGTTTTCAGAACCATCCCGTTGACGTGGACCGAATGGATCTGGATCACGCTTGCCACGTCCCTCGTACTTTGGGTGGGAGAAATATTCAGGGCGTTCAAACGAATGAAAAACAGAAAGTAGTGTAAAAATCATCGGGGATCATGAAAAGGAACAGCACAAACTACTGGATATATCTCGGCATGATGACCGTCTTCTGTGCTTTGATTTATTTTGCACTTTGCACGGGTCAACATATCGATCATTCAGAAGTCAGTAGTACGGTAAGCACAGAAATGAGTTCATTTGAACTATTCAAACGAATCATTTCCGACAACTTGACAAACTCACTAACGATTTTGTTGTTACAAATCATCGTGATTTTGATCACCGTCCGTATATTCTCGTTCCTTTTCAAATACATCGGGCAACCCGGTGTTATGGGTGAAATCGTGGCCGGGATCGTCTTGGGACCTTCGTTGCTGGGATATTTCTTTCCGGAATTCTCTGCCGCACTATTCCCTCCCGAATCACTGATGAACTTGAACCTGTTAAGCCAAATCGGGTTAGTTCTGTTTATGTTTGTCATCGGGCTGGAATTAGATTTCAGTGTCATAAAAGACAAACTAAACGAAACACTGGTCATCAGTCATGCCGGAATCGTGGTTCCTTTTTTTCTAGGAGTGGTAGCTGCCATCTGGGTATACGCGGACTACGGGGCACAGCAAGCGGAATTTTTACCTTTTGCCATGTTCATCGGGATAAGCATGAGTATCACGGCCTTCCCCGTGTTGGCCCGGATCGTGCAGGAACGTAATATGACAAAAAGCCCTGTCGGGATGTTATCCATAGCCTCGGCAGCCAATGATGACGTCACCGCATGGTGTTTACTGGCCATCGTGATTGCCTTAGCTAAAGCGGGTAGTTTCGTCAGCGCCCTCTACACCATTGCCTTAACGCTCGTCTATATCGCCTTCATGTTTATGGTCATGCGCCCGTTTCTGCGTAAAATCGGGGATATTTATGCCAACTCGGAAGTCATCAACAAGACCTTCGTGGGATTCATATTCCTCTTTCTCGTACTTTCGTCGGTAGCGACAGAAATCATCGGTATTCATGCCCTTTTCGGGGCATTTATCGCCGGGGTGGTCATGCCCACGAACATCGGGTTCCGTAAAGTCATGATGGAAAAGGTGGAAGACATTTCTTTAGTATTCTTCCTTCCCCTATTCTTTGCCTTTTCGGGATTACACACGGAAATCGGTTTGATTAACACACCGGAGCTATGGGGCGTGTGCTTACTGTTCATCGTGGTAGCCATTGCCGGGAAGTTTGGGGGGTGTACGCTGGCTGCACGGGCTGTGGGTGAAAACTGGAAAGATAGTCTTATCGTCGGTACACTGATGAACACACGGGGACTTATGCAACTCGTGGCCCTGAACATCGGGTTCGAGATGGGAATCCTTTCTGCCCAAATGTTCGTGGTGTTATTGATCATGTCTTTATTGACCACGTTCATGGCAACCCCCATGTTGTCGCTCGTGGAAAAGATATTTGCCAAACAAGAGGAAAAAGCCCATCACCACGAGAAAGTGTTGCTCTCCTTTGGTCGTCCCGAAACCGGTAGAACCTTACTGGGTATGGCCGATCTTTTACTGGGGCATCGCCTGCAAAACAGTCAACTTATAGCCACCCATTTCACGCTGGGAACAGACTTAAATCCTGCCAAAGCGGAAGAGTTTGCAGAAGAGAGCTTTATCCCCCTTCGGGAAGAGGCTCGACATCTGAATTTACAGGTAGACGAACGTTATCAGGTAACCGACAAACTCATTCAGGAAATGATTCACGTGGCCAAGAAAGAACACGTGGACTACCTGTTCGTCGGAGCAGGACAGCAATTCATGCAAGACAATAGCACGGCCCCCGGAAAACTGGGTAAAAGATTCACCACGATCGCCCGCTGGCTGAAACAATTAAAAGATCGCCCGTTACATTTACCGGGAACACTACTCCGGCAAAAACTGGAATCTATCATGGACCACGTGGATTGTTCCGTGGGAATCTTCGTGAACAGAGGTTTCACGCAGGCTTCCAATATCTTACTTCTCGTTGATAGTGAAGACGACTTATTCCTCTTCAACTACGCCAGAACCCGGTTGGGCGAACAAAGCATGACCATCCGGATTTGCTTTATCAACGGACAGGTGGATAAACAACTAGAATCCAGAATCATGAATGATTTCGTTCAAATTGATCCACACAAATTTGTACTGGACAAACCATTAACCATGAACACTTTTATTGAAAGTAAAGAAACCTTACTAGTGATGAGTTATACCACTTGCGAAAAGTTGTCAAAAGATCAGGAACTTTTTGCAAAGTTACCCTCACTACTAATCATAAGGCCAAAACAAATAGAATTTAAAGTTTAAAATTTAGAATGGAAAAAACAACTACCCCCTCTGACTCCCCCTTACACAGGGGGAGAAACGGACGCAAGAATCGTCACGATGCAACAATGCAGCGCATCCTCCCCCTGTGCAAGGGGGAGTTAGAGGGGGTAGTCAAAGCGTAGGCTTTAGGCGGCTGGAATCTAAAATCTAAAATCACCAAATCAAAAAATTAATATATGGAATTTCTAATCATCATAGGACTTATCATTTTAAACGGGGTACTCGCCATGTCTGAAATAGCGATGGTCTCTGCCCGTAAATCCCGTCTTGAAACAGAAGCCAAAAGCGGGAACAAATCCGCACAAAGAGCATTAAAATTAGCGAATCAACCGGATCGATTCCTCTCGACCATACAGATCGGAATCACGTTAATCGGTATCCTTACCGGTCTTTATTCCGGGCAAGCCCTCGCTGGGGACTTGGCCGTATGGGTGGAAAAAATAGAGGTGTTGCAACCTCACGCGTTACTAATATCCAAAACGCTCATCGTGATCGTCGTGACTTATCTCACGCTGATTTTCGGAGAACTCGTGCCCAAACGCATAGGAATGGTTGCCGCGGAAAGAATGGCAAAGTTAATTGCCGCCCCAATGGATATTCTTTCCCGTATAGCCTCACCTTTCGTGTGGTTACTCTCTGCCAGCACGTCATTCATGATGAGACTATTGGGATTGAACAAATCGGGAGAGAACAAAATCACGGAAGAGGAAATTAAAGCAATCATCCAAGAAAGTACCGCTGAAGGCGAGATTCAAGAAGTGGAGCAAGACATCGTGGAACGGGTGTTTAATCTCGGTGACCGGGATCTCGGCTCTATCATGACACACCGGAGTGATCTCATCTGGCTGAACATACAAGACAGTAACGAGACTCTACGAGAAACGGTAAACGCACATCTTCACACGATTTACCCGGTAGCTGACACGAAATTGGATAATATCGTCGGAATTGTTTTTCTAAAAGACCTTTTCGGAAGAATGGATGCTCCGGATTTTAACTTGAAATCTATCGTCCGTCCTCCCCAATATTTTCCTCAGAATCAAAGCGTGTACAACGCTATGGAGCACTTAAAACAAGGACATATAAAATATGGGCTGGTCACGGATGAATTCGGAAGTATCGAAGGAATTGTTACCTTACAAGATATTCTGAAAGCCTTGATCGGAGACTTGCCGGAACTTGGGGAAGAACCGGATATCGTGCAACGGGAAGATGGTACTTATCTCGTGGACGGACAATGCCCTTTCTATGACTTCTTGGCTCATTTCGACATGGAAAGTTTGTATGCAAATCACTATTATAACACCTTAAGTGGACTGATATTAAAGATTTTGGAACATATACCACAGACCGGAGAGAAACTGACCTGGTATAACTTCGAGTTTGAAATCGTGGATATGGATGCCGCTCGAATCGACAAAGTTCTTGTTAAAATAAACAAAGAAACTGACTAAAGTACTATTTGTTGTTAAACAAACTCCTCCGGCCTTCGGCCACCTCCTCTATAAACAGAGGAGGAGCTGGTGACTCCTCCCGAAGACAGGGAGTATTTCAGCTCTCCCTCTGTTTATAGAGGGAGTACCCCGAAGGGGGGAGGGAGTTAAAACGACTTCTTAGTCAACCTCTTTATGATGACTACATTGGTGTTCACCACCCTCATGATGATGGTGGCAACCGATGCCGGAATCTAGGATAAACCCTTTCAAATAACCTTCCGCTATTTTCCGGACATCCCCTTTACAACCACGGAAAACCTTAATTCCTTGGTCACTTAATACCTTTAAAGCCCCGTCACCCATGCTGCCGGCAAGCATCACGGTAACCCCTTTTTCTTTCAACACAGAAGCTATGTTCGATTTACAACCGCATCCTTGTGGAGAAGGGAGTATTTCAGTATCCGTGATATTTTTATCGTCATCTACCGTGAACAGCGTGTAATACGCGCAATGTCCAAAGTGATCATCAACAACGTTTTCTCTTGTTGGTACTGCAATTTTCATGATTCAATTCCTTTCTTTTATATAAATAAATTCTCTGTTATCCTTTGAAATATTTATCCAAACAAAGGTACATGATTTTTTCAAAATCGCCTCGTATATCCATGACAATAAGGCAAAGTCCCTTTCCTAGTATAGTAATTCTGATGATAATCCTCTGCCACCCAAAATGTTGTAGCCGGAGCTAACCGGGTCACCACCGCATAGCCTTTCGCTTTTAACTCCCGTACCAGCTTTTCAGCCACGGCCTTCTGTTCCGGACTATTATAGAAAATTTCCGAACGGTATTGCTCCCCGTAATCCGGACCTTGGTGATCTTGTTGCGTGGGATCATGTATCTCGAAAAACAACTTTGCCAACGTCTCGTAATCAGTCTTCGATGTATCAAACAACACTCGTACCGCCTCCATGTGTCCCGTGTTTCCCTCACATACTTCCTCGTAAGACGGATCTTCCACTTTTCCACCAATGTACCCGGACTCAACGGCAAGCACGCCGGGTGCCTTTTTCATGTAATACTCCACTCCCCAGAAACATCCCCCGGCAAAAATAGCCGTGTCTATTTTCAATTCTTCGGCAGGAATAAATTCCATCGAAATCGAATTCACACAATGACGGGTATTCTTTGGGGTAAGTCCCTCACCCGTGAACACGTGTCCCAAGTGCGCTCCACAATGAGCGCAGACAATCTCCGTCCGCCTCCCATCAGCATCCGGTATCCGTTTCACCGCTCCCGGAATCTCATCATCAAAACTCGGCCACCCGCACCGGGAATCAAACTTATCCTCCGAACGGTAAAGCGGACTCCCGCATTGTTTGCAAACGTATGTCCCTTTCGCTTTAAAATCATAATATTTACCCGTGAAAGGTCTCTCCGTCCCCTTATAAATAATCACTTGTTTTTCATCCGCTGTCAACTCTTTCTTTTGTGCCATAATCATGTAGTTTACTAAAAACAACATCAAGAATAATATAATTTTTCTCATCATCGCTCTTTTATACTCTGAAACGTATTTCCCGGCATTTGGTTATTTATTTTTAATGACAAAATAACAACTTTTTGAATGCATTTCACATATAAAGAAATAAACTAAACTTAAAAAATATCAGAGAAATGACTACAACAAGTGTAACAACATCTACCGGTCCCAAAGGATTCAGATGGTTATATCTTATCCTGGGTATCGTGTTATTCGTTTTTGGTGTCGGCATCATCCGGCATCCGGTGGCATCTTATTTCGGACTGGCCATGTATTTCAGTATCGTTATCATTGTTATCGGAATCAGTGAAATCATGAACGCTTTTGCAGGCGGTAATTCCCGGCATTGGGGATGGGGATTGTTCATCGGGTTACTTGACCTGATTATCGGTTTTATCCTGTTAATCCACCCGATCGTCACGGAAGACATACTTCCTTACATCGTCGGCTTTATCCTCATGTTCAAAAGCATTGATTACATTGCCGAATCATTACAGATGTCATCGCTAAAAATCAGGGGATGGGGATGGATATTCATAGCGGGAATCATCACCTTGTTCTTTTCCTTCATGATCGTCTTTTATCCCCTGTTCGGAATTTTCAATATCATCATCTGGACCGGCCTTAGTTTCATCTTTGCCGGCATCTCTTCATTTGTATACGCATTTGTGGGGAGAGGCTAACAAACTAGAGGGTGTGTCAAAAGTCATTTTATTCTCAAAAAACTCCTCCGTCACTTCGTGCCACCTCCTCTATAAACAGAGGAGGAGCTGGTGACTCTTCCCGAAGACAGGAAGTATTTCAACTCTCCCTCTGTTTATAGAGGGAGTACCCCGAAGGGGGGAGGGAGTTTGAAAAATGACTTTTGACACACCCTCTAGTCATTTTATATTTAACAGTAAAGCTATAAACTCATTCACTCACTTTGCCACACGAAATATTCCGGAAACGCCTTTTCTGCCTCCACGGGATGACGGAACAACCCGTAAACGGCTGATCCACTTCCAGTCATGGAAACATAAACCGCACCCAGATCCCGTAATATATTCTTTACTTCTTCTATTTCCGGGACTTTAGGAATCACGGAATTTTCAAAATCATTCACAACCACTCCGGTCCATTGTTCTACCGGCAATTTTCCCAATTCTCGCAAATCAAAAGAGGCCGCACGAGGCGTTATTCCCCGGTATGCCTCGGGAGTAGAAACGCCCCGATTCGGTTTCACAAGTACCATATGATAGTCCTTTAATGACAAATCTATCGTTTCCATCAACTCGCCTTTCCCAAAAGCAAACACGGGATGATTCAAAACGAAAAAAGGACAATCACTTCCCACCCGGGCCGCATATCCCATTAATTGTTCCTCGTTCAACCCCAAGGAAAAAAGCTGATTCAACCCAACCAGCATAAAAGCGGCATCAGCAGAGCCTCCACCCAGTCCGGCACCATACGGTATGATCTTATGCAAATGTACATCCACCGAGGACAAATCGTACTCGGCAGCCAGAATAGCGTATGCCTTACTCACCAAGTTTTTTTCCGGCGGGCAATCTATCGGGATTCCCGTGGAAGTAAAAACGCAACGCCCTTTCTCACCCTTCACTTCCGTGATTTCCAGTATATCCCGAAGATCAATCGGATAAAAAACAGTTTCTAGGTTATGAAATCCATCCGATCTCTTCTCCGTGACGAACAACCCTATATTAATCTTTGCATTCGGAAATATTACCATAAACTCATCAAAATTTAAAGATCCGGCACCTGCCGATTTACTATTTGTTATTCATTCAATTCCACATTCAAACTCCCTCCCGGCTTTGCCGTACTCCCTCTATAAATAGAGGGAGAGTTGAAATACTCCCCATCTTTGGCAAGAGTGAAAACTCCTCCTCTGTTTATAGAGGAGGTGGCAGCGAAGCTGACGGAGGAGTTTTACCATTTCGCAGAACAATTTTGCAAATATACCGAAAAATGATATATTTGCTCTCCAATCATCCCCTCAAATAGCGGTTGAACATTATTTATTTAAACTTATAGATTCAAATTCCATGTTAGAATCACTACAAGCATTAGATCGTACGGTATTTCTTGCCTTAAACGGAATGCACACCCCTTATTTGGATTCCTTCATGTACATATTCACGAGTAAACTTGTATGGATTCCTCTTTATGCGTCCATCCTGTACGTCTTGTACAAAAACATGAATATCCGCATGGTCATTTTCACTACTTTGATGTTCGCCTTGCTTATAGCATTGGCAGACCAAACATGTAGTTCCATCCTGCGCCCTATATTCGAACGTCCTCGACCATCACGCGACCCGGATATTGCAGACATGGTACATTTAGTCAATGGAAAGCGAGGCGGAAAATTCGGATTCCCCTCCTGCCATGCAGCTAACACGTTCGCATTAGCTTGTTTCATGATGTTACTGTTCAAGAACAGAGCCTTAACTACATTCTTTATGCTATGGGCAATTGTAACTTGTTACACGAGGGTGTACGTGGGAGTACATTATCCCGGAGATCTACTTTTCGGAACAGTTGTCGGGTTTGCCGTGGGAGCCGTCACTTATGGAATATACCGTTTCTGTCTTCGGGTGGATAGCATTGCCAACGGGCTAAAATTTCATCTAGATCGTAAACTCGTGAAACACCCATCCCACATGCAACACACGTCAATCATCATTTACACGGGATTACTCACGATTGCCGCTTTCGCCGTGTATAGTATCTGGTGGAGAACGTGATAATTTTAGATTTTAGATTCGGCAGCTCTAGCTACCGTAAACAAAATGTCCCACAGGGGTCTGCAAACCTTATGAACCTTCAACTTTATAAACCTTATAAACTCAATAAATAATATAATCGGGAGTGTCAAAAGTTCTTTGACACTCCCGATTATACTATTTATTGATAGCCCGATTAAACTCATCCAATAAAGAACGGAAAGTCTCTTTCACGGAAACAATCTTCGTGGCCCGGAAAGCATTCGCCCCGGCAAAAGCGTAACCGTTATCCATATTTCCCTTGAAAGCGTTGTACAAAGCCGCAATGATACAATAAGGACTCTTGCTTATATCACACGTTTTGATACACTTGCACATACACGTTTTGGGCTGTTTCTGCCCTTCCTTCACCTTTTGGATAAATTTGCTGAATATCGCCCGTCCCGGCATTCCCACCGGACTTTTGATAATCTGTATATCTTCCTGTTTTGCCTCGATATAAGTCTGTTTGAAAATATCGGATGCGTCACATTCTTCCGTGGTCACGAAACGAGTACCCATCTGTACTCCGGACGCTCCCATATCCATAAAACGTTTAATATCTTCACCCGTGTAAATTCCTCCGGCCACGATCACCGGAATATTTTTCCCGTAATGCGTTTCAATATCCTTCACCTCGTCAATCACTTCCGGCAAAATATGTTCCAACGAAAAATGCTCGTCATTGATTTGTTCATCTTTGAACCCGAGGTGTCCCCCCGCTTTCGGTCCTTCCACGACAAACGCATCCGGCAGGTAATTATACAAATTATGCCACTTCTCGGCAATAACTCTTGCTGCACGCGCAGAAGAAACGATCGGAACCAACTTGGTCACGCTATCCTTTTGCAAGAAACTCGGCAAATTCAACGGCAATCCCGCTCCGGAGAAAATAATATCCGCTTTCTCAGCAATCGCGGTCTTCACCATATCCGCGAAATTAGACATGGCAACCATAACATTCACGCCAATCACACCCTTTGTTTTCTCACGAGCTTTACGAAGTTCTTCCTTCAAACCCATGATACTAGCCTGAATATAATCTTTGGATAAATTCCGATATAACAAACCTAATCCGGCACTGGAAATCACACCAACTCCTCCCTCATTTGCCACCGCAGACGCCAATCCGGAAAGTGATATACCAACACCCATACCACCTTGTACAATGGGAACTGAGATTGAGAGATTCCCAATGTTTAATTTTTTCATCATCATATATAAAAGTATTTAAGACAGTCAAAGATACTCTTTATTATTTAACATTCTCATTTTCACATTAAGAATAAACACGTTAGCAACATTATTTACATTATTCAACACGATTATTAACACTGGCATGTTTCTTGCATAAAACCTTAAAGTCATTTTATCGTAATAAAAGTATTCAAGACAGAAGAAAATCAATTGATATGAAACAATTTACACGTAATACTATAAAAACGCTATGCCTAGGAATTATTCTGGGAACAAGCGTTATATCCATGGCACAAACGACAGAAAAAGAAAATGAAAAATTAATCCCATTCGGGGACTTCAATAGCTGGATGGTACGCATCATTGATGAATCATTTGTCATTGGTGGTAACACGAAAACCCTTTACGAGGTTGCCCCGGTAGACACGATTCGAGGAGACAAACCCTATATCAGTTCCACGGTTTCCCCGTGGAGAACTTCTAACGTCATGGCAAAAGTCAGTGGAGTCACGAAATGCAGTATCTCTGTTTTCCCGGAGAAAAGAAATGACGGCTATTGTGTACGTGTCGAAACGCTCATGGAGAAATGTAAAGTACTGGGTATCGTGAACATCACCGTACTTGTACCGGGTACTATTTACCTGGGACAGATGCACGAACCGATCAAGGACACGAAGAACCCGCAAAGTAAACTGAACGCCGGAATTCCTTTCACGGAAACCCCGAACGCAGTTGTATTTGACTACAAAATGGAGACCCCGGGAACAGATCACCGGATCAAAGCAACCGGTTTCAGTAAAATTGTTGACGTGGCGGGACGGGATTCCGCCGAAGTATACGTGATCCTTCAAAAACGTTGGGAAGACGAGAATGGTAACGTGTATGCCAAACGGATCGGTACAGCCATAGAACGCCTTTCCGAAAACACTCCCGACTGGAAAAACAACCACAGATTGAATATTCTTTACGGGGACCCGGCAAATCAGCCCGGTAGTAAATCCTATATGCAATTAATCCCCAAAGAACAATCTCTATACTGTATCAACAGCAAAGGTAAATCCGTACCCGTGGAAGAAGTAGGTTGGGGAGATACGGACGACAAACCCACCCATTTGTTCTTGCGTGTATCCTCTAGTTACGGGGAGGCTTACATTGGAACCGTGGGAAATAAACTTTGGGTAGATAACGTACGGTTAGCTTATTAAAAGCGGTAACCATTTGGAAATTAGCTGGGGTGTCCTAAAAGTCATTTTCCCAACTCCCTCCCGGCTTCGCCGTACTCCCTCTATAAACAGAGGGAGAGCTGAAATGTGCCCTGTCTTCGGAAAGATTCACCAGCTCCTCCTCTGTTTATAGAGGAGGTGGCACGAAGTGACGGAGGAGTTTTTGAAATAAAATGACTTTTAGGAAAGCCCCTTGAAGGGGGTAGACCATCATAGTAAGATAACTTCAGTCGAGTTCAATCCTAAATTTTCACAAATTCATGTAAATTATCATTACTAAATTTCAATCATACACGAACCATATTGCGAGCCGCTCCCATTCCGCTCCCATTCCTCCCCTATTCCTCTCCTATCACAATAACAAAAAATAGACATTTATTAGTATATAGAATGATTTGGTTACATTTATAATAACAGCATGATCATATAATAATAGCCATATCTAATAACAACTCACAATAAATATTTCTTTCACAGGAACAAAACACGATTTACACACGTTACATGAATCACCGTGTCGTATTCTTTTTACACTTAAACCCGCGAATCAACAGGAATAGACCCAATAAGATAAACGGAATACTCAACACCTGTCCCACGTCCAAGGTCATTTGATCCTCGAAAGGGACTTGCCTTTCCTTGACAAATTCAATCAAAAAACGAGCCACGAAAACCCAGACAAGGGTATTCCCTAAAAGTACTCCCCGATAACACTTCAACCCGATTCGTCGGTAAAGCAACAAATTTATCCCGAAAATAAAGAAATAGACCAAGGCTTCATAAATTTGAGCCGGATGACGGGGTACCGAATCTATCTGTTCGAAAACAAAAGCCCATGACACGTTGGTTTCGATTCCGATAATCTCGGAATTGGCCAAGTTTCCCAAACGAATACACCCCGCCGCTAAAGGTAAAACGAGAGCAATCGTGTCAAGTGTCCGTAACACGTTCTCACCCGTTATCCGGGAATAAATCACCATGGCAATCATCCACCCGACAAGCCCTCCATGACTGGCCATCCCCTGATAACCGGAAAAAATAACACTTCCATCCGACTTAACCCGTATCGGGAGCAAAATTTCCAATGGATGTGCGAAATAATACGCGTACTCGTAAATCAGGCAATGGCCCAAACGTGCCCCTAGAAACAAGCCGGCAATACTCAGCATCACGAGTATCTGGAGATGCTCCCACGGTATCCCGTTTTCCCGGTAAACACGTTTCAGTATCCACACGGACGCCACGGCCCCCGCAATCAACAGCAAACTGTAATACATGACAGGGATTCCTCCTACCCAAAACGCAACGGGATCTATGTTCCATTCTATATAATTCATCAAGGACAAAAATACATTTTAAAATATGTTGATCCAATCAAAAATATCCTATATTTGTACACGTATAACGTGTATGTGTATGAAAAACCATGATCAGCTTTTGGTTGAAGAATTAAAAAACGGAAAAGAGAGAACACTAAAAAGCTTTTATGAAGAGTATTTTGCCCTATTTGTCTCTTTTGCGAACAATTTGTTGCCTTCCGAAGAAGAATGCAAGGACGTGGTACATGACGTTTTTCTAAAATACTGGAATACCCGAAATGATTTCGACAATTTAATAGCCATAAGAGCTTTTTTCTACAAATCAATCCGTAATACGTGTCTAAACCTAATTCGTCATCAACAAGTGCAAAATAAATATCTCGCAGAGAACCTTCAGTACTTAGAAAGCGAAAGTTTCATGCACGAAACTGTCATGAAAGAAGAAATATTCCATGTCATTCATCAAGAAATCAGCCACCTCACGGAAATGGAGCAAAAAGTATTGTTGCTCACGCTAGAGGAAAAATCAAACGAAGAGATCGCTCAAGAGCTGGGAATTGCCGTCTCTACCGTGAAAAGCCATAAGGCAAAAGGTTACGCGGTACTAAGGGAAAAACTACAATATTTAAAAATATTATTATTTTTAGTATCCTAATTTTCAACAATATATCATTTTTTCTTCAAAAAAATCACTTTTTGTCTCCATCCAAACCTTAACGAGCGTGTTTCTTATATGAAAATAGGAAATAAAAATGAAGAGACAAATTGAAGAAACGATAAAACAGGCCCTTCGAATCGGGCAGTACCTCACGGGAAAGAACAAGAGTGAGGAAAATACGGGAAACTCGCCTCGAGAGGAAGACGAGAAAATCGTACGGGAAGTTTTATCCAAACAAAACATAGAAAACAAGCTGGAACAATATAACCGTTTAAATTCCGACATTGAAGGAAGTTGGAAAAAATGGCAAGCAACCCGAAACCGTCATACACGGATCATTCGTTATCGGGTTATAGGCATAGCTGCCACGATAGCCTTATTGCTCGCCATCGGCTCTTACTGGTTCTATCCCGAAAATACCTCCCCTATTCCTGTTCACACGGCTCTAATTCAGGCTGGAAGCTTCAGGGCAACTTTATACACCGGGGACAATAAGGTGATCGAAATCAAGGAAAATATGCAAGCCGTGTTAACTCAGGATTCATCCGTTGTCGTAGCTCATAACGAATTAAAACATTCCGCAGTTACCGGAGCCTCGACAATAAACACCCTGGTGGTTCCCAAGGGTGGAGAATTCTCTCTCGTACTGGCCGATGGCACGAAAATCTGGTTAAATGCTGACTCCCGTCTAAAATATCCGACCTCTTTCTCCGGTGACAAACGAGAAGTTGAACTGGAAGGAGAGGCTTATTTTGAGGTACAACACGACGATCAAACACCTTTCTTCGTGAAAACATCCCAGTCAACCATCCGGGTTTACGGGACAACCTTCAACGTGAAAGCTTACCCGGACGACTCGTTCCAAAAGACAACGCTCGAAAGCGGTTCTATCGGTTTATTTGTTGATGACAAAGAATACCGGTTAACCCCAAACGAACAAGCAATATTAAACCCCTCGAAGAACGTGAAAATTTTAAAAGTAGATGCCCGCCAACAAAGCGTGTGGCGTCACGGACGTTTTCTCTTTGCCAACGAGAGACTGGAAGACATTATGGCTCAACTGGGACGTTGGTATGACGTGAATATTTTCTTTGTCGGAACACAAGCAAGAGAATTACATTTTAGCGGGGAAATTGACCGATACGAAAAGATTGACAAAGTATTACGCATGATTGAATTAACGACAAATATATCATTCTCGATCAACGGGAAAACAATCACGATCACACCGGAATAAAATTCTAAAACAATAAAATAGCCGGAGAAGACTTCGACCCCTACTCCGGCGGAACTCAAACGAAGTTGAATTACTAAATGACAAAGTTATGAAAAAAAACAGAAACACTTGTCACTTAACAGGAAAAGTGTTGTCAAAAGGTTACAGAATCATGAAACTAACATTTATCATGATCATGGGATTCACCCTCGCATCATTTGCAGAGGGAAGAGCCCAAACAGAAAGGATTAATTTCAAAGTTGACCGGATTCCGGCAGAAATGGTAATCCAACAATTAAAAGAACTCACCCATTATCGGTTCCTTTACAATCACGAAGAAATCAGACAATTACCGGCGAAACAAATTGAAGTGAAAAATGCCACGATCGAAGAAGTTCTTCAAATCTTTTTATCCGGTTCTAAATTGGCTTACACAATTGAAGACGATGTGATCATCATCTCTCCGAAATTAAAAAGCCAAACAGCGCAACAAGTGAAAGCAATTCGAATCACGGGTAAAGTGCGGGACGAGCAAAAACAAGGCTTACCCGGAGTGACCATTCAGGTAAAAGGTACAGAATTCGGTGCTGCCACTGACGTGAATGGCACATACACACTCTCTATCCCGAACAATATCGGTCAAAACTTTACACTTGTATTCTCGTTCGTCGGGATGCAGACACAAGAAATTGCTTACACGGGTAAAGATACCATCGACGTGGTTTTACGGGAAAATGTGAAAGCAGTTGACGAGGTAGTTGTCGTGGGATATGGAACCACCAAACAGAAAGACTTCACGGGATCTGTTTCATCCGTAAAAACAAGAGAAATCAGGGATGTACCGTTCATCAGCGTGGATGACGCGTTGGCCGGAAAAGCATCAGGTGTTTCCGTGGTAAAGGCAGACGGTTCCCCCGGTGGTGCAGTTCGTATCCGTATCCGCGGTGGTGCATCGTTGTTGGGAACGAATGACCCACTATACGTGATTGACGGAATTCCAACCGTGGTTTCAGACAATTACATTAACGGACAATCGGATATTACCAACCCGTTGGAGGCTGCCAACTACGGGGATGACTTCAACAATAGCGTGGAAGGAGCCTTCTCTCGCGGTTTGAATAATCTATCGGGTTTGAATATAGCGGATATCGAAAGCATCGACATCTTAAAAGATGCATCAGCAACGGCTATTTACGGGTCGAAAGCCGCCAATGGAGTCGTGATCATCACCACCAAAAAAGGACGAAAAGACACGAAACCTCAATTAAATCTAAATTACTATATTGGCTTTACGAACCCGATCAAAGAAAAAGTCTTGAATGCAGAGCAATATAAATCAGCACTGAAGGACGCGGCCCAAAGATTCCTTACGGCACGAGAAGATGCAGGTAAACCGATGACGGGTAGCCAGGTTGAGCAAGCACAACGCATCATAAACGATCCGGCTTTTTTTGGAAATGCAGACACGGATTGGCTTGATTTGGTTTTACGTACAGGAACTTCTCAGAACGTAGACGTTTCAGTTGCCGGAGGTGGAGCTAATTCAAGGTACTATACCTCTCTCTCGTATACCGGACAAGACGGAACTTTGATCGGAACCGACTTCATGAGAATTTCCGGAAAAATCAGTTTGGATACCGATGTTTCGAATTACTTCAGATTATATACCAATTTAAATTTCGGGTACACGAAAAACAATATCACTAACGGTATATACGGTCAAGCACTTACCGCACCTCCAACTTTCTCCCCGTATAATGAAGACGGAACTTATGCCGCCCTCGGCGACTTGAACAATGACTACCGGGGATATCAAAACCCATTGGCCGTAGCAGCCGGAACAAACCGGGCAAAAACGTATTCTTTCATGGGTTCCGTGGCCGGAGAAGTCACCTTTTTGAAAGATTTCAAATTCAAGAGTACCGTTTCAATCAATTATAATAATTATAACCAGTTAAATTACGTTCCGAGTTTTGTTGAAGTCGGAGGATTCTATGGACGGGAGGATTCTCAAGGAGGAATGGGTACACAGGCACAATCAACTGTAATTGACGTTTTCTTCGAGAACACGTTAACCTACGACAAAGAGTTCAACGAAAACCACAGATTGAACGTGCTGGCGGGAACTTCATGGGAAGATCACCGGAAAGACTACTTCTCGGCAAGTGGACGCGGTTATCCGGACGATGATTACCTGAACAATTTAAGTTCCGCATCCATCGCGGCTAATGTAAAAGGTTCTAATCCGGAAAGTCGGACTTCATTACTGTCATTCTATGTTAGAGCTAACTACGTGTGGAAAGATCGTTATCTATTCACCTTCACGGGACGTGCCGATGCCTCTTCAAAATTTGCACCGGACAATCAATACGGGTTCTTCCCTTCCGGGGCTATCGCTTGGAGAATTTCGGAAGAGAACTTCTTGAACATGGTTGAATGGATTGACGAAATCAAAGTTCGAGCCAGTATGGGAAAAACCGGAACACAAAGTATTGGAGACCATATGTGGCGCACACTTTACAGCCCGGTATCCTACGGAGACAAGAACGCGTTGATTCCTACCCAACTCGGAAACGACAAAATCAAATGGGAATCTACCGTACAAAAAGACCTTGGTTTAGACTTTTCTTTCATGCGCGGGCGTTTAGGAGGTACTTTCGGATATTACCACAAGGTTACTGACGGAACTTTACTTAACATGACTCCGGCTCCGAGTAGTTCTTATTCAACCGTCGTTTTCAATATTGCCAAAATACGAAATCAAGGATTAGAGTTCGACATACATGGTGACTTTATTCGTAAAAAAGATTTCCGCTGGACAGGAAGTTTAAATATTTCCCGTAATGTATCGAAAGTTTTGGATATAAACGGTGGCCCGTTCTCCGACCCGAATGATCGCGATGCATTAAACCTAGGTACAAGTGTCGTAAAAGAGGGAGAACCTCTAGGATTACTTTATGGAAGAGTAGCCACGGGAATCATAAAAACTCAGGAACAATTGGAAGCAGCAAAAGAGGAATTCTCCTTGTGGACAAGTTTTGACCCCTATTTAAATCTAGGAGACATTGCTTATGAATACGAGAATGGCTCTTGGAAACAAGACGTTATAGGTCACGCCACGCCGGACTTTTTCGGGGGATACACAAACACAATTAACTGGAACCGATTCACGTTGACTGCCTTGTTCACGTTCTCTTATGGGAATGACCTTATCTATCAGAAAGACGTCAGTGATTCCGGAATGTCAAGTTTGGCTAATCGAGGAACACGCGTATTGAATCATTATAGTGAAGACAATACCTCGTCTAATCGTCCAAGAAGTATGTGGGGAACAACTTATATGCTAAGTAGTCTTAACGTATATGATGCTTCTTATTTCAAATTAAAGACTTTATCATTAAGCTATAATCTACCGGAAAGCATTTGTCGGAAAGTTCGGATTAAATCTGCATCTGTGTATGGAACAGCAACTAATGTATTCACCATTACCTCTTACCCCGGACCCGACCCGGAAGTCAGTGACGATCCGACTAGTGTTATCGGTGGAGGACGGGATGTCAGTACCTATCCCACGGTGAAATCATACACCTTTGGAATAAGAATTAATTTCTAATCCTAAAAATAAAATCATGAAACAAGTCATTATTTATATATTGTCCTTTTTGGGTATTCTTTCACAAATGAGTTGTGATGACCAACTGAATGCCTTACCCACTCAATCAAAAGTAGAGGGAAATGTAATCGTGGATCAAAAAAGCGCAGAGGTTGCATTAAACGGGGTATATTACTGCTTCGCTGAAGGTGGGGACGACCGAGGTACACCTAGTACACAATGGGGCTATTCCCAAGAAATTGTTCCTGCTTATCTTTCCGGTTATATCACGCGAACCTACGGAGGGTCTCTAGATGAAAATGCAGAAGTTCAAGCAACGGACGGTTCTGCTGAAGGCATTTGGAGTTATAGTTACAAATTAATCAATGCAGCCAATGGGGTTATCAAGCAAATGAACCCCCTTCCTACTTCTATGTTTGAGGGAGAACGGAAAGCGGAAATCATCGCTGAAGCTAAAATCATGCGTGCTTACGGACATTATCATTTACTCCGGTATTTCACTCAATTCTACGATACGAAAAGCGAGTATGGAGCTTTACTACGTGACGAATTTGTCACGACCACGAACATTGCACAATCAAGAGATAACGTGGCAAACACGTATAAACTGATTTTGGAAGATTTAGAAGAAGGCATCAAAAATGCCCCGTTGGAAAATAAGAATATTTACAGCAACCGCTGGATCGCCAAAGCCTTAAAAGCAAGAGTTCTGATCTTACGGGGAAATACCGAGGATTATGAAGAAGTGATCACGCTCACAAGCGACATCATCGAAAATGGTCCTTACGAACTTGAAGAACACGTGCGGGATATTTTCCAAACAAAAGGATTGACGAGTAAAGAAGTCATGTTAGGTATTCAACCTCTTCCGAATCAGGTTACCCGATATGACACATATATATATAATAATTCGGCTCAATACAAAGCAACTCCCATGTTCAAAAATTTATTGAAAGATGATCCCAGGGAAGAATGGATGCTTGGGCTACTGAATCCCAAGGATACCATTTATGCCATAACAAAATACGTCGGTGATAAAATCGAAGAATGTTACGCCATCCGACTAACTGAAATGTATCTGTTAAAAGCAGAGGCTACAGTTCGTGCCGGAAAAGACCTAGATGATGCCAAGGAACCTTTAAAAATCATCATGGGACATGCCGGGATCACGGACTTTACAAAAATTGATGCTATCACAGACCGGGATGAATTGCTTTATGAAATCTACAAAGAGACGGTGAAAAACCTCATGTTTGAAGATGGAATCGAATGGAGCATGCTACTTCGTTTCCCCATGGAAGTCATCCTAAAAGTAAAACCGGCCATCCGGGAGAAAAATTATATCATTCTCCCGATCCCAGCTGCCGAGTTCGAAAAAAATCCCACGATTGGGGATCAGAATCCGGGATATAGTAAAATCTAAAAATTCCTTAATACAGATAAAACTTTCATCCTAAAGAATGGTATTGTAAATTACGATAACAGTTAAGTCTCTACTATCATGTAAACTTAACTGTTATCTCTAATCTTCAAATCATTCCGCAAGTCATATCTACACAAACAATTAAATAACAACCCCTTATGAATAAAATAATATGCTTAATTTTTATTACTATATTTTTTACAGCGTGTAATAAAGAGGATGACCCAATTGTATTTCCCAAAAGTATAGCCGAGATGAATGCTGAACGTATTTTAAGTTATAAAGTAGATCTCGTATCAGTTAATTCAAAGCATATACCCTCAGAAATACAGACAACATTTATATCATTTACAATAGAAATGCCATTTTTTGTTGTTCGTCATAATAATTACATTGTCAATTTACCCTTGGAAAATCTTAAAAGTATTACTTATAAAGAGGAAAATAACACAACATTTCTTTCTCTAATATTTGAATGATTAAAACAATATGATATGAAAAAACAAAATATAGCCACAATCTTCCTTCTATTTCTCTGCATTGTAAATGTCTATGGACAAAATAACAAATTCACACTCCGCGGAGCAATAGAAGGAATGACCTCCGGCCATCTCCTATTTGGTTATACAGACAATAACGAACAGTACGTACAAAAGAATGTTCCGGTAAAAAATGGAAAGTTCCAACTGGAAGGAATGATTTCCGAACCGACAAATATGTCATTAAGATTGGATTCAACCGTTCGCTACATGGATGACCCGAATCTCACAGACTTCTGGATCGAGGCCTCAGATATGCAACTGGAAATTGTTATCGGAAAGTTCAAAGAGTTCAAGCTTTCCGGTTCGAAAACAAACGAGGAAGAACAAGAACTAAATCGTCAGCAAGCACCAATCCGGGAAGAGATGCGACCACTTACAGAAGCTTATAAAGCAGAAAAAGACCATGAAAAGGCCGCAGCCATCCGTGACCAATTTGAACCTTATAACGAGCGTATGGACGTGATCACGGATGAGTTTATCAGAACCCATCCCGATTCTTATCTATCCCCCTACCTCATGCGTTTCCGGTTGATGTCGTTACCTGTCGGTCAAGTTGAAAACGCTTACAATCATTGGACAGAACGAGTGAAAAACAGCCGCTCCGGTAAAGAGATCGCAGAAGAGATAAAAAAACTAAAACAAGGTTCTCCCGGAAGTCCCGCAACCATGTTTAACCGGAAAGACATTAACGACAAAATGCTCAATCTTGAAGAGCTAAAAGGCAAAAAATACATTCTCCTAGATTTCTGGGCAAGCTGGTGTATCCCGTGTCGCAAGGGGAATCCGCATCTCAAAGAGCTATACAAGAAATATGCCCCCGAAGGATTCGAGATTGTGTGTATCGCATCTGACGACACGAAACCACAGGCTTGGCGAAAAGCCGTCGAGGAAGATGGAATCGGGAACTTCCGTCACGTGTTAAGCGGCATAAAACGTACAGCCGAAGGATATGACAAAAGCGAAGATATTGGAGAATGGTACGGTATTCACACGCTACCCACGAAAATTCTAATTGATAAAAACGGTATCATCATCGGTCGTTACGGCGGAGGTGGTGAACCACAAGAAAACTTAGATCAAAAACTAATTGAAATATTTGGAAAATGAACAAAATGACATTTATCGGATGGATCGGGTTAACCGCATTAGCCTGTCAATCCAACACGGAAGGTTATCAAATCAAAGGTAACATTGAAGGTGCCGGAAACGGGATCGCAATCATGACACTCCCCGTCGGAAGAGAAGAACCCACTACCGGAGACACGGTAAAAATGAAAAACGGAGTCTTTACTTTCACGGGAAAATTAGAAGCCCCCTCTTGGGTCAGCATCCAAGTTTGTCCGGACAAGGAAAAACCGGCATCTTGTGGTTTTATCGGAGAAAACAACACAATCACTCTCGCTGGAAAATGGGCTGATGTTCTCGACCAATACGGGTATCGGAGTATTCCGAATGTTAACGTGACAGGTTCATTAAACGAAAAAATATACCAGGAAATCAGTAACGTTCGGGAAAAATTGATGCAAGAACCCCGCTTTAAGGAATACGCAGAAGTACAAACTAAATTGAATGAACTCCATAATGGTGAGGATAAAGAAGCCTTCTACAAGTATCAAGCAGAAACCGAGGCAATAACCGAAGAATTCAACAATGAGGTTCGGAAGCAACAAAAAGAATTGATCCTGAAAAATGACACGATAGAAGCAGTAGCATACTATTTAAATTTCCTTCAGAATGACATGGAGTTAGCTGAATTGGAACAAGTATTCAAGGCCTTATCTCCTAAAGTACAAAACAGTTCATTCGCTAAAGATGTTAGAGAGGAAATTGCAGCAAGAATTCGTGTACAACCGGGTATGCCGGCCCCGGACTTCACGTTGGAAACACCCGACGGGACAAAATTATCCCTATCCGATTTGCGAGGCAAATACGTGATTCTGGATTTCTGGGCCTCTTGGTGTCGTCCTTGCAGAGCCTCTTTCCCTGAAATGAAGAAACTCTACGCTGAATACCATAAAAAAGGAGTTGAAATACTCGGAGTCACGAATGATAGCCGGAAAAACGACTGGTTGAAAGCACTGGAAGAAGATCAACTTCCCTGGCTGCAAGTCATAGATGAATTCCCTATTCCCCATACCCCAGCGAAAGTGGCCACTCTCTATGCTATCCCCTATCTCCCCACGTTGATGCTGATCGACCCGGACGGAAAAATCGTGGGAAAAGCGAAAGATAAGCACGAGCTGAAAACGTGGCTGGACGAACGGTTGGCGAAAAAGAAATAAAAAATCTTTACTTTCTGTTGATTATTTAAAATCAGAAAAGTAAATAGTTCTATATTATTCATTTATTGGGGCTGTCCCAAAAGTCATTTTTTAACTCCCTCCCCCCTTCGGAGTACTCCCTCTATAAACAGAGGGTGAGTTGAAATATTCTCTATATTCAGGAATAGTCACCAGCTCCTCCTCTGTTTATAGAGGAGGTGGCACGAAGTGACGGAGGAGTTTTTTGATATAAAATGACTTTTGGGACAGCCCCTTTTTTATATCACTTTTTAAACTGTCTTGAAAAATGGCATGAAATTCATCGAAACAAAAAATAAGGCTCTACACCCTGCATATTCCGAGAAATTGACTATCTTTGCCCAATTTTTAATCAAACCGCATAAAGATAAATTCTATGGCAATCTATTTGGACGATGTATCAAGAACTTTCGGAGAATATCTGCTTATTCCCGGTCTGACCACGAAACAGTGTATCCCAACCAACGTTTCATTGAAAACACCCTTGGTGAAGTATAAAAAAGGCGAGAAATCAGCCATTGAACTGAACATCCCGTTTGTTTCAGCGATTATGCAGTCCGTTTCCGATTCTGGATTGGCAATTGCACTTGCCCGGAACGGGGGATTGTCATTTATCTTCGGTTCGCAACCTATCGAATCACAGGCAGAAATGGTTCGCAAGGTAAAGAAATTCAAGGCCGGATTCGTTACCAGTGACTCCAACATCACCCCGGAAGCCACGTTGGCAGACGTGCTTGCTTTGGTGAAACGCACGGGACATACCACAATGGGTGTTACCCATGACGGAACCCCGAACGGCAAATTGCTGGGTATAGTTACCAGCCGGGATTACCGGGGAGAAAAAGACCCGAAAGACAGAAAAGTGAAAGAATTCATGACTCCCTTTTCCAAATTAACCGTTGGAGAAATCGGGATGACCCTCAGCGAGGCAAACCAAATCATCTGGGATCATAAACTGAACACCTTACCGATCATCGATAAAGATCAAAACCTTGCTTACTTCGTGTTCCGCAAGGACTATGATAGCCACAAAGATAACCCGAATGAATTATTAAACACCACGGACAAGAAATTACTGGTAGGTGCCGGGATTAACTCCCGTGATTACAAAGAACGTGTTCCCGCGTTAGTAGAAGCCGGGGTGGACGTTTTATGTATCGATTCATCTGACGGTTTCTCCGAATGGCAAAAAGAGACATTACAATGGATTAAACAAGAATACAACGGCAAAGTACTCGTTGGTGCCGGAAACGTGGTAGATCAGGCCGGATTCCGTTATCTAGTGGAAGCCGGGGCTGACTTTATCAAAGTGGGCATCGGTGGAGGTTCCATCTGTATCACCCGCGAGCAGAAAGGCATCGGCCGCGGACAGGCTACAGCCGTAATTGACGTGGCTAAAGCCCGCGATAAATACTTCGAGGATACCGGTATCTACGTGCCGATTTGTAGTGATGGCGGTCTCGTACATGACTACCACATGGTGTTGGCTCTTGCCATGGGTGCCGATTTCTTGATGATGGGACGTTATTTCGCCCGATTCGATGAATCCCCCACCAAAAAACTAATGGTGAATAACTCCTACGTGAAAGAGTACTGGGGAGAAGGTTCTAACCGCGCCCACAACTGGCAACGTTATGATATGGGCGGCAGTGAATCCCTCAAATTCGAGGAAGGCGTGGATAGCTACGTTCCATACGCCGGAAAATTAAAAGACAACTTGGATGTAACCATCGGTAAAATCCGCTCCACGATGTGTAGCTGCGGAGCAACATCTATCTTTGAATTACAAAAGAATGCTAAAATCACCCTGGTTTCTTCAACCAGTATCGTGGAAGGCGGTGCCCACGACGTGATTTTAAAAGATCATAACAGATAATATCAAAAAATCCCGGATTAAACTCCGGGATTTTTTATTCTATCTTTCTTCTTGCTGACAAGTGTTGCAATAGTAAATACTACCCCCCAAATAATTCTCTTTTAATATATAATCCCCGCAGTACACACAATGGCTCCCCACTGTATCCTTAGACAAGTAAGGAACGTACCCCCCTTTTTGATCAAACAAATCCTTCTCGGAACAACGTCCTCCCAGTCGGTATATCTCCCGCAAAACCTTCTTCACACACCCGAAAAGCTCTTCCCTTTTCGCCTGCGAAAGAACCGCAATCTTCGTCTTCGGATGTACCCGAGCCAGATACAGAATATCTTGCAACACGCCATTTCCCAAACCGGGAATCATCTGATCCGTGACAAGAAACGCCTTGGCACTCTTTTTCTGTACCCCTTCGTCATTAATCAGGGACATGAAATACGCCTTGTCAAAAGCATCCGACAACACCTGCGGTTTATTTTTTGCCCCCCCGTAATATGACATCAAACCACCCTCGAAAGAATCCCCCACGAAACACCACACGGCACCATACATCCTCACGGAAACGATAATGCAACTCTGATCTTCAAACCCGATCAGTAACTGGTGCTTGTTCGGTAACTTCGCCTCAGGCTCGTAATACCGGAGGTTTACCCCGTCGCTAAACACCACCTTGGCATCCCTCACGTTTATTTGCACCATTCCCCCGTAAGCACAAGCCCCGTCCACCATTTTACCGAGTAACATCCCCCGGTATTTTTCCGGGTCCCCGTTGAAAAAGGCAAATTTATGCGGGGTGTAGCAAGGTATAACATCCGTTACGACCTTTCCTTTGATAACCCCGTTCAACTGTTCCGACAAACAAAGCGCTTCAGGTGCCTCTATCATGATTCCATCATTTAAATTTATACTCTTTCTTCCTCAAATATAATCGAAAAAACTATACAAAACATTTTATTGCTTATCTTCGTTACATCAAAAAACAAAAACTATGAATTACAAAGTGACACATTATCCTACCCGGCAACGTTTCGAAATCGAGCTGGAAAGCATGAAGGCTTACGCAGAATACAGGTTAACGGACAATAGTCTTGACATTATTCACACGTTCGTTCCCCCGGCTTTAGAAGGGAGAGGAATCGCTAGCGCACTCACGGAAGCCGCTTATGACTACGCAAAAGCCAATCACCTCAAACCGGAAGGCACTTGCTCGTATGCGGCCGTGTGGTTGAAACGACATCCGGAATATTTACAATAGAAACATTATTCAAGTCTACTGGCAGACACATCCTCCGGTGTTCCGCCTGTGACTCGGACGTAATCCAATCATTCATCGACACGAACTTTGGGACAAGTTACCACTCCCGCTCGATAACTTATCGGCAACTTATCGGTAACTTATCGGTAACTTACTAACGAGACAGCGACGCAAGTACATGGTAACTTATTCGGAATATTAAGCTTAGAATAACCCGGAACACACGCCCTTATTCACGTCCCATGTAACGACAATAAATGTTAAACAATTCCTTGGGCATCTTCAGTAAATGCTTGAACTTGATACGGCTGTCCCCCTTCTCCACCCATGTATTCAAGGGAACTTCATGAATAATCCGGTCATAATCAGCGTGTTTTTCCCGGATTCGTAAGATTAGTTCCACGTCGAAAAGCCAACCGGAACGAAATTCCTCGCTAAATCCAACAGGTATTAACTCACTTTTCAAAAGCTTGGCCCCACATTGAGAATCGTACACGGAAAGTTGATATAACATCGAAACTAACGTCGCAAAGCCCCGCCCCAAATAATGGCGATACGCTTTCCTTTGCACGTTGGCCCCCAAGCGTTTCAGACGGGCCCCCATCGTCATGCACACTTCCGGTTTCCTGTCCATCACCTCTGCCAGCAGATACAGGTCCTCCAATGGCGTGGCCAAATCGGCATCCAGATACCCCACGATATTGTAACGATTCAAGGAACTGACATACAACATCCCACTCCTGACGGCCTCCGCCTTTCCCCGGTTGTCCGTGTTGTCTACCAGCAAGAAACGCCCCGGTTCCAACTCCACGGCCCGCCGTAAAACCTCGGATGTATTATCCTGACTACCATCGTTCACGAAACAAAAATCAAAACGTTCTTCTCTACCCACGAATTCCCGGAAGACCTCCAACTCCAAACGTTGCGCCTCGTTATAACACGGGATGATGACACATATCTTTTTCATTTATAATCGTTTTATTTCCGAATCTCCATTTCTTTCGACAAGAAACGCTGTAATTCAATCGCCTCCCTGTTCTTCGGGTCCAGTTCTATCGCCTTTTGAGCCATTTCTGTGGCTGTAGCCCGGCGTCCTGCCGCAAGTTCACATAGCGCACGTAACAATACAAACTCGCTATCCTCCTTGACCCCGTTCATCTGTTTCAACAATTTCTCGGCATCCTCCATGCGTTTTTGCTGAATCAAAGCCCGGAGTTCAATCTTCTGCAACGCCTCTTTATCCCGTCCTTGCTCACGTAACAATGATGTGATCTGTTCCAGTAACTTGTAGTTATTCACACGACAGTAACATTCCGCCAAAGAAAGCAACACCCGCTCATCCGCCCGTTTGGCTCTCACCACCTTCTCGTAAGGTTCTATCGCTTTCGAATAACTCCCGTTTCGCCGTAAAATATCCCCACCTAAGGCCAACGCCTGCACGTTTCCACCGTTATACCTCAACGCTTTATTGACATTATCCAGCGCCTCCTTATCCTTTCCCTCCGTGTAGTAAATCAACCCCTTCAAATAATAAGAAGAAGATGCCACGTCATTTTGGGCCAACATCGCGTCAACCGCCTGATGAGCCGTCGTGAACTTTTTCAAATCCAAAGCACTCAACGCCCGGATATTCAACGCATCCATCAACTGCGGTTGCCATTTCAGAGATTCACCCGTACACCGAAGAGCCTCCTCCGGCTTGCCAATCGTGTAGTACATCCGGGATAAACGCATCCACATTTCCTCGTTCCACGGGTGATCCTTCAAATAATTCTCCAATTTCGCGATCGCCTCCGGGTACTTCTTCTGTTCCTCCAACTTGATCGCCTCGTAATCATCCCTAGACGTTCTCTCACCCACCACGCACATCGGCAACCCATCGGCATCCACCGAATACAAAAAGCCCTCTTTCACTGGGAAAAGACCATTTTTCAACTGGAAACTATTGATATACACGTTATCGAATATCATGTAATCCCACTCCTTGCTGAATTTATCGTAATACCGGCTATACACGATGGTAACATTCGTATCTTTCCGGAAATAATGTTGCAGATTCGCACTATGATTCGTCACGATCCGGAGAGGACGTCCCTTATAATCCACGTTCTTCTTGAACCAATCCACCCCTTTTTTCAAGGAATTATAATAATAATCCGTTTCGTAATCCCCGTAAGCACCTCGCAACCCTCCCACCAACTCGTTAAAATAAACATAGTCATTGGGATGATTCACGGCCATGTGACGTGCAGGTAAGAATAACAACCCGACAAGCACAACCACCATGACGCCCTTCAAATATTTAGGGGAAACAGACAATATTAACGTCCAGAACCGGGCTGCCAGCAAAATCATGAAAGGCATCACGAACAACAAATGACGAATTCCCCCGTACAAATTTGATTTCTGGTAAATAACCCAGAACACGGGAAATACCAGTGAGAATAAAATAAAGAACGACAACAGAGAGAATTCCTTCTTCCGGAAAGCCATGAAAAAAAGATACCCGATAAAACCGATAACAACCACCAAGGGTGACCCGATCATCAAGTATTTCGGGGCATAATGAACAGGCAGCATATTCGACATCATCTGTTCTCCCTCGAATATCGTGCGCAACCCGATATTATAATTCGTGAATTCCTTCAATGATACAACCACGTTAGTAAACGGGCGAGCCAACGCGAAAGGCCACGTGATGATAGACAAGAAATACCCAACAAATAAAACGAGTATAATCAAAAACAAGACGTTTTCGACATCCTTACGATATTTCATAAATTTATAAAACTCCTTGAATCCGACCCATAAGATGTAAAACAAACCGCCATACATCAACAAGTACGGAAACAAAAGCAAGCCCCCGGAACGGGTTCCCAATGCCAAAGCGATTCCCAGCATGGCCCCGATCATGTGTCGTAGTTTGACCACGGGATAACGATCGAACATCCGCACGAAATAGAATATGGCAACCAAGTATCCCACGGCAAACGGAATGTCCTTCAGGTTATTCATACTATGCCCGAAGAAACGGGGCGAAAAAAAGAGTAACAACATGGAAATGAGTCCACACAACCCTCCTCCGAAACGCATTCCCATCAAACCGATCATAATTATCCCCAAAGCTCCCACCAAGGCACACACGACATGACGCACGGCATAAACATCATCCGCACCGATCATGTTAGCCACGACAGCCGCCACCACCTGCATTGAATTACCGTAAAGGTGTAAAGCCGTTTGAGGCTGATTCAGCGCGGCCTTATCTCCTTTCGTGAAAAAATCAAGTACATAACCGGAATGCCGGTGATCGACAAACTCGTCCCCGCTAATCCCGTAATCCTTACTGATATAAGGCATATAAAAAAAGATGAACAAACCGAATAACAGCATAAGCATTCGGAATGTCATATCCCGACGAGACTGACCGGAAACATCAAACAAGGTGGTAAAGAAACGGCCTGTGGTCAAAAAACGAAAAGGTATCTTCCAAAAATAATTCACGGCAGGGTTCGAAACGTTTTCCGAATCTTTCCAGGTAACAGACACCTCCAAGGTCCCGAATTTCACGAAAGCTTTCTGTAAACTGTAACTCACAGCCCGCAATAGATTTCCGTCCAAGTCATCCCCAGCGTAAGCCTTCATGAACAAAGCCTTGTTACCAATCAACACAGGAGAATCCGTGATACTCCGATCCCCCCGCCACAGGACTGCATCCACAAACCCAAGCCACAGCTTACGTTTCCGGTTACTCACGTAATAAACATGATCCTTTCGTTCCGTTTTTCCGTAAGCTTGCCCAAGAGCGTTCAACACAGGCAAGGCCACCCGGTCCAGATCGACAAGCATTATATCCTCGGCCCGTACCTCTTGTAACACGTTTAGAAACTCTTCATGTTGACAACCAACCCGTAGCAGGATGATATTCTCCTGCAAGAATTCTTTATTGGTATTTAAAACGGGTAATTGAAAATCGGCATTTCTCGTGAAACCAATTACCTGAATAGACTTATTTACGACTTCTTCCACTGTAAAATCTTTTACACAACTAGTTAATATATTTTACCGCCTACTTACGACCTTTAACGGGTATAAAGATATAAAATAAGTTATCAACTCCCAATACTCTTT
Organism: Butyricimonas sp. BSD2780061689_150309_C8; assembly: GCF_015560935.1. Lineage (NCBI taxonomy): Bacteria > Pseudomonadati > Bacteroidota > Bacteroidia > Bacteroidales > Odoribacteraceae > Butyricimonas > Butyricimonas sp. BSD2780061689_150309_C8. The sequence continues at coordinate 33,778 of NZ_JADMSV010000007.1, read as the reverse complement.
CTGCCATTTCATTGTCAGATTGAAACGTCTTGATCCGTTCAATTTATGACGTTCTGTCAGTAAATATGACACCAACCACGTGCCTGTAAGAGATTTTTATGAAAATAAGTCTTATTTGGGAACTGGCACACCGTTTGATAAAAGATAAATGTTCTTGAAACTATTCAGGGACAAAGAACGAAAAAATAAATAGAAAATAATAACATTATAAATATTAAACAATATGGGAAAGATTATTGGTATAGACTTGGGAACCACGAACTCTTGCGTTGCCGTAATGGAAGGTAACGAGCCGGTGGTGATCCCGAACAGTGAAGGTAGGAGAACAACACCATCTATTGTTGCTTTTGTTGACAATGGCGAAAGAAAAGTAGGTGACCCTGCAAAACGTCAGGCTATCACGAACCCGACGAGAACAATATATTCTATCAAACGTTTCATGGGTGAAACCTATGATCAGGTAGATAAAGAAATCAATCGTGTACCTTACAAGGTGGTAAGAGGAGAAAACAACACCCCGCGTGTTGAAATTGGTGATCGTAAATATTCCCCGCAGGAAATCTCTGCCATGATTCTTCAAAAAATGAAGAAGACAGCCGAAGATTACTTGGGACAAGAGGTATCAGAGGCGGTAATCACCGTTCCCGCATATTTTAACGACGCTCAACGTCAAGCGACGAAAGAGGCCGGAGAAATTGCCGGGTTGACCGTGAAACGTATTATCAACGAGCCGACTGCTGCTGCATTGGCTTACGGATTGGATAAACAAGATCAAGATATGAAGATCGCCGTCTTCGACTTGGGAGGTGGTACCTTCGATATTTCTATCTTGGAATTAGGTGACGGAGTGTTCGAGGTAAAATCAACTGATGGTGATACCCACCTAGGAGGAGATGACTTCGACGACGTGATTATCAACTGGCTGGCTGACGAGTTCAAGAAAGACGAGAACGTGGACATCCGGAAAGACCCGATGGCTCACCAACGTCTGAAAGAAGCTGCTGAAAAAGCTAAAATCGAACTTTCCAGCTCAACCTCCACGGAAATCAATTTGCCGTACATATTCCCGGTTGATGGAATTCCAAAACACTTGGTAAGAACCTTGACCCGGTCACAATTCGAGCAATTGACAGACCATCTGGTACAAGCAACCATCGAGCCTTGCCGTCGTGCATTGAAGAATGCAAACGTGAGTGCATCAGACATCAGCGAGGTAATTCTGGTAGGTGGTTCTACCCGTATCCCGGCTGTACAGAAGAAAGTTGAAGAGTTCTTTGGCAAAGCTCCTTCCAAGGGAGTTAACCCGGACGAAGTTGTTGCCGTTGGTGCCGCTATCCAAGGTGGTGTATTAACCGGAGAAGTAAAAGACGTGTTGTTACTTGACGTAACCCCGCTTTCTTTAGGTATTGAAACTTTAGGTGGAGTGATGACTAAATTGATTGAATCCAACACCACGATCCCGACCAAGAAATCGGAAGTATTCTCCACGGCTGCCGACAACCAACCGTCTGTTGAAATTCACGTATTACAAGGAGAACGTCCTTTGGCAAAAGACAACAAGACGATCGGACGTTTCCACTTGGACGGACTACCACCAGCCCCACGTGGTGTTCCACAGATCGAGGTTAGTTTCGACATCGATGCTAACGGTATTCTAAAAGTATCTGCGAAAGATAAAGCTACCGGAAAAGAACAATCTATCCGTATCGAGGCTTCATCCGGACTCTCCGATACCGATATCAAGAGAATGAAGGACGAGGCTGCCGCTAATGCAGAGGCTGACAAGAAGGAAAAAGAACGAATCGACACGATCAATAAAGCCGACAGTATGATCTTCCAAACAGAAAAACAATTGAAAGAGTTTGGAGACAAATTACCTGCCGACAAGAAACAACCGATCGAGGCTGCTTTGCAAAAACTGAAAGACGCTCACAAGGCTCAGGACGTTACCGCTATCAACTCGGCTATTGATGAACTGAACAACGTGTTCCAGGCTGCATCTCAAGAAATGTACAACGCCCAACAACAACAAGGCGCACAACAAGGAGCCCCTCACGCTGATCAACAACAACAAGCGAACAATGGTGGTAAAGACCAAGAAGTAACTGACGTTGACTTCGAGGAAGTGAAATAAAATTCTAACATCTACATAAAAAAGCTGTAAACTTATCGTTTACAGCTTTTTTCATACTCCAATGACATCCTTCTTTATACACGACATGGAAATTCATGACGAACTTCCATGCACGTAAATTAGAAATATAATAATTTTAATAATATCAATCAAACCAGATATTTGGCAATCGTTTCCTTTAATAAAGGAGCAGACAACGGCTTGGTCAAATAATCATTACAACCAGCCTCTAACGCTTTTACCCGATCATCGTCAAAAGCAAATGCTGTTAAAGCTATAATCGGAATTTCTTGAGAAACTTTACGAATGATTCGAGTTGCCTCTAACCCGTCCATTTCCGGCATTTTAATATCCATAAGAATAAGATCAGGTTGGGATTGTTCATATATCTCAACAGCTTCCTTTCCATTCCAAGCATGGAGCAATGTATAAGTCTTCCCGATAATTGCTTTCAATAGAAGAAAATTACTCTCCACATCCTCCGCCACTAAAATCGTTCTTCCCATACTTACATTTTCTTTAATCTCGTTATTTTCCATATCGTTTATGTCTGTTTCGATAGTAATTCTTTGATAAGGAATTGTAAATTTAAATATAGAACCATGTCCCTCTTCAGATTGAACAAATATGTTCCCTCCCATTTTCTCTACAAGCATTTTACATATCGCCAATCCTAAACCAGAGCCTTGCACAAAGGTATTCAATTTTGTGAAACGATCAAAGATTGTAGGTACTTTATCTTTGGGAATTCCACACCCGGAATCCTCCACGTAGAATTCGATAAAATCATCCACTTGTTGATAACCGAAACGTATAAATCCCTTTGCTGTAAACTTTGAGGCATTCGTGATCAAATTAGATATAACTTGAAATAGTCGGTTTCCATCTGTTAACACGTGGGTATTTAAACCACCATCCTCAAACGCCAACTGTACATACTCTTTCATGCGTACCCGATGTACCTCTTGAATTTTCAAGCACAACTCCCGGATACTAACCGGTTTATAGACGAACTCCAAGCTCCCGGCTTCAATCCTTGATAAATCAAGTATATCATTTATTAATTGTGTCAGCAACTCCGAATTGTTCTCTACGATATTCAGATAATAATCTTTCTCTCCCGCATCCTCCGTTTCTGCCACCAAACGAGTGAAACCGATAATAGCATTCAAAGGCGTACGAATTTCATGGCTCATGTTCGCCAGAAAAGCAGACTTTAATTTGTCCGACTGTTCCGCTTTCAAACGAGCCTTAACCAACTCTTGTTCCGTACTTTTTAAATCTGTTATATCCCACGAAACACCAACTAGAAAACAGGGATCACCAGAGTCATTCCGGACCAAAGTCTTCAACGTCTTCACAGTTCTTATCTCCCCTTTTTTCGTCTCATAGGTCTCCAAGAATTCAATATCTTTTCCCGTACGAAGTAATTCTTTATCATCTCGTCTGAAACGTTCTGCATCTTTTGGATTGGGAAAAACCTCAAAATCGGTTTTACCTAGGGCATTCTCCCGTAAAATATGAGAATATGTCTCAAAAGCTTTATTCCAATACACGTAACGAAATTCCGGTCCGGCATCTTTCACGAACAAATACACGGGAATATTGTCTAGTACGGTGTTCATAATGGAATTAAGCTCTTTAATTTTATTCTCATTTTTCACATGCAGGGATACATCTCGTCCAAAGACCCAGATTAACTCTTCCCCGGAAACACGAATTGTCGAGTGAGCAAACATTTTCAAGACATCACATCCCCCACCGGGCCGGTTTAAATACAACATACTCTCGAAGTTCTCCCCACGCTCCCTAACTGGCTGAGTTCTCTTGTTCCAAGACTCTAATGTTAATGTCGGATCTAACGTCCATGCGTAAATTCCAGTCAGATTTTCCGGTAGATGGAACCTGTCTCTACCCGGTTGATTGGTATACACGAGTTCTCCACCTGGACGGAATACAAAAATTTCCTGATCCACGTGATCCAGTGCGTAACGAATAACATCAATCTCGTTTTTAGAACTTTCATTTCCGTTATCCCCCGCAACATTTTCTTTTCCTAATACACCATTCTCCAAATCGCCCATAAATAGCATACATTCGATATTACAAATGTATTAAAAAACAAATACAAAAGAAATCTATTGTCTAAAAAAACAGATAATAAAAGTTTTAACGGTAAAAACACAGATAATAGAAAGAAAAAACTTTGACAATCGTATAGATTTTTATACATTTGCGAACGAAAATGCTGTGTGTATACGAAAGGAAAAAACGAGTTTACTTATAAATGTTTAACTAAAAAAATCAGAACTATGTTAGTATCTATCATTTACTTGCTTATTGTCGTATTATTACTTGTTTCCATGTGGAAAGTGTACGAAAAAGCAGGAAGACAAGGTTGGGAAGGCATTATCCCTATTTACAATCTTTACGTAATGCTCCAAATCATTAACAGACCGTGGTGGTGGCTTTTGATCATGATTTTTGTTCCGATTGCAAACATCATCTTCTCTATCATCGCTTTAAAAGAATTCTTGGAGAAATTCGGAAAAGGTATTGGATTTACCATTGCAACTATTTTCTTTCCCTTTATCACTTTCCCGATGTTAGCATTCGGAGATGATCAGTTCAAGAATGAATAATTCTTTCTATATATTTTAGAAGTAAAAACCGGCACTTTGCCGGTTTTTTCATTTATCTGCTATATCTTTCAATAAATCCCTAATAGTCTCCTGAACCTTTACGGGATCACCCACGTAATTATTCACAAGAATCGTAAAAGCTAACGTTTCTCCCTTCTGATTTTTTAAGTATCCGGCAAGAGCCCGGACTCCTGACATAGAGCCGGTCTTGGCAATAACATTCTCCCTTAAAACCGGATGATCGGAATAAATTCGTAATCCCCAATCCACATTTCCTTGTGGTAAGGAGGCAACAAAAGCATCACTTAAATGCCCCTTTGCCCAAATTAATAAATCCGTGAACACTTCCGCTGGAACAGCATTTGCCGGCGATAAACCACTGGCATCTTTCAACGTAATTCCACATGAATCTATCCCGATATGACTTAATTCTACCTTTACCGTTCTCGCGTAATCTGTCGGACTGATCAATTCGCCCAAAGCCTCGGCGAAAAGATTAACACTATTCTTATTAGTATAATAAACAATATCCTTCAAAAAAGGAGAATCCATAGCCAGCAATGCATGACGTTCTCCCTCCTCTATCCTTTGTTTATCCAACAAAACTCCTTTCTCCTTCAATCGTTTTTCCAGTTCAGCCCTAAAACAAGCATCCGGATGATGCATAGCTCCCTTCACCGCAAAAGAAGAACGATTGGCTGGAATAGTCCCCTGAATTAATAACGTCGCAGTCTCTGGCCCCCCGTATATCCACGCATCATTTGCATTCTTGGCAGAAGCCATCACTTCGTTCCGTAATTTTACTCCCGGAACAGAAGGCTCAACAGACACGATCTTGGTTCGAGTGCCCGGTTTTCCGGATTTCAAGTTTATCGTGTACGTATTATCCCGGTAATTAAATGAATGATAAAGAGCCCCGTAATAATTTGCCACGTCTTCCCACGGCCAAGACCCCGGAATACGAACTGGTTCTCCCTCTGTCTCTATAATAATATTTCCATGAATTCGTTTGATTCCCAAGCTCACAACCTTAGAAACAAGACTATCCATAAAACATGCTTTGGGAAAATACTTTGAATCTAATGTTGGATCACCTCCTGCCTGTACAACAATATTTCCCAAAAGTCTCCCTTCATCAATCTCCCCGGTGTAAAAAACCTTTGTTGTGTAAGTTAAAGAATCTCCTTCCCGTTTTAATGCTAATGCAGAAGAAAGCAATTTAACCACGGAGGCCGGACGCAATGCCATTCCCGGATTATGCTCGTACACAACCTGTCCCGTCTCCACGTTCTTCACGCAAACCCCTATCACTGCATGTTTCACTTCATCCCTTCCCCACAAATTTCGTTCTGCTGTTCGAGTCTGCCCTAACATAGAAGCCACTGAAACCAGCATGAAAAACAACAGCCAACCGGATTTCATCATTCGGTAATTGATTTCAACACATTATTTACATCTTCTTCCGTCCGGTGTAATTTGCCCTTACAAAACTCAACAAGTACCGCCATCCGTTTTACTTTCTCGCTCAATTCATCCACATCCAACTTATTTTCTTCTAACAACTTCACCAAACTTTCTATCTCCTCCATAGCGGATTTATATGTCAATTTTTCTTCCATAACCGATTATATATTAGATGTTTGTTTCAATATCTTTTATTTCACTTCGAATAACGCCTTTGAACAACTCTGTTTCAAGCACATCCCCTTTTTTCACACGATCCGTCTCCCGAACCGCCTTTCCGTTGACACGAGTGATCGAGAATCCCTTTTCCAGTATATTTTTCGGATCAACATACTTCATTTTCGTTTCTGCCAACTCTAGAAAATAACGATTAGCCGTAAACAATTCTGTTGTTTTACGTACCATTGTCTTTTGCATATCGTCCAAACGATTCCTCTGACGCTCAAACAAGGCTCCGACCTTCCCTTCCACCTTCATCTTCAATTGATTCAATCCATTGATCCGACCCTGTACAAAAAGCCTTGAAGCATGTTCTACTCTCCGGGACGACAAGGTCAAATTATTTGCCTGTCCCTCTAAAAAAAGACGGGTAAATTGCTTGAACTCCGTAATTCGTACTACCTGACGAGTTTTTTCTTCTTGCAAAATTCTTCTGGTTTCTCTCACCAAGGTTTCCTTCGCATCCTCCAACACACTATCCACCTCGTTAAAGCACTCAATCAAAAAAGCCGCCGCCGCCGTTGGGGTTTTCACACTCCGATAAGCCACCCGGTCCACGATCGTTTCATCCCGTTCATGTCCGATACCTGCAAGAATAGGAATAGGAAACTGCGCCACGTTAGCAGCCAGCTCGTAGGAATCAAAACTACCCAAATCCGTTTGTGAACCACCCCCTCGAATAATCACCACCACATCAAAAAGTGATTCATACTCGTAAATTCTTTCCAAGGCAGCAATAATAGATTCTGTTGTTTTCTCCCCCTGCATAATGGCAGGAAACAACTTGGTATGAAAAGCATACCCGTAAACATTACGATGTAACTGATCCACAAAATCACCATACCCGGCAGCCGTGGGGGAAGATATAATAGCCACAGTCTTCGGCAACACCGGAAACTCCAATTCCCGATTCATATCAATTACCCCCTCTTGCGTCAATCGATCAATAATTTCTTTACGTTTCCGCTCCAGATCTCCAACCGTGAAAGTCGGATCAATATCTTTTATATTTAAAGAATACCCATACAACTCATGAAAAACGATCTCCGCACGAACCAGCACCTTGATCCCTTTCTGTAAAGATTTTCCCGTGGTTGTTTCAAAATAAGGTCTTAGCATCCGATAGGTAAACGCCCATATCGTAGCCCGAGCCGTAGCAATCACCGCATCATCTTCCTCTCTCTTCTCCACCAACTCCAGATAACAATGCCCGGACCGATTTTCTTTCACATCAGCAATCTCGGCTATGACCAAAAAACTATCCGGAAAACGATTCTTTAACTCCCGTTTCACCAAACTATTCAATTGGTATAATCCAATAGCCTCCATGTTAATTTATGATTTAAAGATTCTGTGATTGCCGATTCTATGATTTCATGATTATAAAATCATTTCATCACACCATCTTATTCTAGTTCTAATCTATTCAACTCAGAAATATAAGACAACAACTCCACCCGTCCCAATTTTGTTTCAGCAGAAGTAATAAACGCCATGGGCATACTTTCCCATGTATCTTTCATCTTTTCCTGATATTTGGCAATACAATTCATTCGTTCCGTGGTCGTCAACTTATCAGCCTTCGTGAAGACCATAACAAAAGGCACCCCGTTCTCTCCCAGCCACTCCATGAAATCGAGGTCAATCTTCAACGGATCGTGCCGACTGTCAATCAACACGAAAAGACATACCATATTCTCCCGTTTTAAAATGTAATTCTTTATCATAGAACTGAATTGTCCTCGCTGAGATTTAGATGTTCTGGCATACCCGTATCCGGGTAAATCCACCAGATACCATTCATCATTAATCAAAAAATGATTGATCAACTGCGTCTTTCCCGGACTGCCGGATGTCTTGGCCAGTTTACTGTAATTCGTCAACATATTAATTAACGAAGATTTCCCCACGTTCGATCTCCCGATAAACGCATATTCGTGTCTATCCGGATCCGGACACTTCTTCACATCCGTGTTACTTATCACAAAATTGGCACTCTTAATTTCCATCATTTTTCAATTTGAATATATAAACATTGAACATGTGAACATGTGAAAATGTAAAGTAAACCTTACACTTCCCATGTTCAAATGTACAAATTATTTTCTAGTCGCGAGAAGACGATCTATTGAAATTTCTCGGCTTTTTCGGATCACTTCCCGGTCTTCCTCTTCTCTTTCCACCACTCTTTTCTTCCCGACGTCCGCCACCTCGGCTATCTCGTTTGTCCCGATCTCGACGTTCCCGTCTTCCGGAAAACTCGCCTCGACTCCGGTCGTCCCGACGACGTCCATTGTCCCGAGTCGGGATAGCCTTTATCTCCAATGGAATACCATTAAAGAGAACCTTGCTGAAATCTACGGCGAAATCAGATGCACTCTCCTCGTCAATCTCGAATTTAGTATCTGTATCAAAAATACGAATACCTCCGACACCAATCCCCCGACGACGAGAATATTTATTAATCAAGCCCATCAAATCACGAGGTGTCAGCCCGTCTTCCCGACCGACATTCAGCATAAACGTGCTATACACAGTCTCTTCTCCACGTCCCCGACGGTCACGCCTATCTCCCCGATCTCCACGTTCACCTCGCTCTGAACGACCTCCACGGTCATCCTCGCTAATATTCAAATCAGCCGTATTCTTATACTTCTTCAGTAACTTACCGAACTCGTAGGATACCAAATGTTGGATCAACTCTTCTTTCGTCAGCTCTGCGAACTTTTCATACACATCCGGAGCATACAGATCCATATCCTCTTGATCCTCCGATGCTAAAATCTTATCTGCATAGAATGCCAACTGAGCCCGACAAATCTCTTCCCCTACCGGAACTTGCTTGTACTCGAACTTCTTTTTCAAGATACCTTCAATCCGACGCAATTTCCCTTTCTCTTTCGAGTGAATAATCGCAATAGAGATTCCTTCCTTTCCGGCACGTCCCGTTCTACCGCTACGATGCGTGTAACTCTCCACGTCTTCCGGCAAATTGTAATTGATCACGTGTGTCAGGCAATCCACATCCAACCCACGAGCTGCCACATCGGTTGCCACCAACACTTTCAGCCGTTTCGCCCGGAAAGCGTTCATCACGTTATCCCGCTGTGCTTGGCTCAGATCCCCATGTAATGCATCGCAATCAATCCCATCACGCTGCAAATGTTTCGCTATATCCTGCGCATCATTCTTCGTTCGGGTAAAAATAATAGCGTACATACTGGGAGAGCAATCCACGATTCGACGTAACGTCTCATAACAATCTTTCGCACGAACCATATAATATTGGTGAGACACGGTGTCTGCACCCTGATTCTTCTTACCCACGGAAATCTCCTTCTGGTTCACCAGATAATTCCGGGCAATCCGCTCTACCTCTTTCGGCATTGTCGCCGAAAACAAATATGTATTTTTATCCTTAGGCGTGTTACTCAAGATAAAGTCCAGATCTTCCTGGAATCCCATGTTCAACATCTCGTCGGCCTCATCCAGCACGACAGCAAACACGGTCTCGATATTCAATGCCTTCCGGTTCAACAAGTCAACCAAACGTCCCGGGGTTGCCACAACCACGTGTACACCCTTCTGCAACTCTTTCATTTGCCTTCTAATATCCGTACCCCCGTACACACAGGTCACACGAATATCCGGAAGATACTTTGAATATTTTTTCAAATCACTCCCGATCTGCATACACAACTCACGCGTGGGACTCAGAACCAATATCTGTACACTATTCCATTCCGGATTAATTTTCTGTAATAACGGCAATCCGAAAGCCGCTGTTTTTCCCGTCCCGGTCTGGGCTAACACAACCAGATCATTTTCTTCGCCCAAAATAACAGGGATGGCCTTCTCTTGTACCGGACTCGGTGTTTCAAACCCTAAATCTGCAATTCCTTTAAGAATTTCCCCGTCTAATCCTAATTCTCTAAATTTTTCCATTAAACTGTTTTAAATTACCCCCTTACAATTTCGGATTTAGTGATTTTTGATTTTAGATTCCTCCCCACGAGGCTAACACCTCTACTTATAACCGGAAATCACGTAATCGCTAAATCATTAAATCACTAAATCGCTAGGGTCTGTCTATTTTTAAATGTCTCCGTGTATACGCCGGAGTCGTTGCCAATTCTTCTATTTTTTCGGGTGACAGATCCGGTTGAAGCACAACCTCCGATTCCTTTAAAATGACCTGTACGTAATCCTTTACCCCGTCCTTGATTTTTTTCGTACGGGCGGCATCCACCGCCTCTTCCGAAACATCATTCACGGACGCAACTCCCTTCAAGGGTTTCGTGAACGTATTTTCCACGTCCTCCATGGGAAAGCCGGTAGCAATCACCGTCACGGAAATTGCGTCTTCCAGCGCCTCATCGGTTCCCACACCCCAGATTATAGCTGCATTATCACCTACTTCCTTAATCACGTAATTCGTGATTTCACTCATCTCATCCATCGTAATCTCATCCGTCCCGGATGTAATATTCAACAAGATGTCACTAGCTCCCAGTATATCGCTCTTATTCAGCAGAGGGCTATTCAAAGCCTCGGCAATCACCCGCTTCGCCCGGTCTTCACCGGAGGCTTTCGCCGCACCCATAATAGCAATTCCACTATCCGTCATCACCGTTCTCACGTCGGCAAAATCGACGTTTATATATCCCGGTAACGTGATAATCTCCGCAATACCCTTGGCAGCAATATTCAACACGTCGTTAGCCTTGGCAAATGCACTCGACAATGTTTGCGATCCGAATATCCGTTGTATCTTCTCATTATCTATGATAATCAAAGAATCCACGTGTTCTTTTAATCTTTTTACCCCTTCACGAGCCTGATCCAAACGCTTCGGCCCCTCGAAGCGGGAAGGTATCGTCACAATACCCACCGTCAGAATACCCATATCCTTGGCAACCTTGGCAATCACGGGTGCCGCACCGGTCCCGGTACCACCCCCCATTGCTGCCGTGATAAACACCATCTTCGTATTGGTACTCAACAACGCTTTTATATCATCAATACTCTCGTTAGCGGCGGCCTCTCCGATTTCCGGTCGGTTCCCCGCTCCCCGTCCTTCAGTCAGGGTCTTCCCCAATTGAATAATGGTCGGAATAGGACTATGTTCCAATATTTGCGAATCGGTATTACACAACACGAAATCCACGTCACAGATCCCTTGCCTGTACATGTATTCCACGGCATTACCGCCACCACCTCCGACTCCGATCACCTTAATAATCGGGGTAGTAATCTCAAACTGGTTAAAATTTATCAATCCATCTACCATGATCGTCCATTATTACATTTGTGAATCCCTATTCATATCCTCGTTGAACATATTCCCCAGCTTACGCTTGAACCAACTATCTACATCCGGCACCTCATTCTTTCCCCGTTTGCGCCCGTTCTCCAGTTCAAACTCCCGATCGTACTCCTCGATCCGTTTCCGGTGAGTCTCCTCTTCCCGAACCGGTTCATCGTCATCATCGTCGTCAAACACGATAGCCCGTTGACGCTTCCCGACATCCCGCCTCTGTTCACCTCGCTGTTGGCGTAACCGACGACTTTCCTCCAGTTTTTGCTTGCGCATCCGCTCCTCTTCCTCCAACTTCCGGGCATCCACCGTCTGCATCTCCAAATCTTCCACGGTCTCCACCTTGAAAGAAATATTCGTCTTCTTTCTCTCGATCGGTGAACCGTTAAACCCGGTAGCAATCACAGCCACGTGCAACTCATCACCTAAAGCATCATCCTTACCAGCCCCCCAAATCACGTCCACATCGTTCCCGACCAACTCCTTCACGTAATCGGTAATCAAGGTAATCTCATCCATCGTGATCTCCTTACTACCGTACAACATATTCAACAATATATTAGATGCCCCCCGAATATCATTACTATTCAACAAGGGCGATTCCAATGCCATCTTCGCAGCCTCCAGCGCACGATTCTCTCCAACCGACTCTCCGGCACCCATCAGTGCCACCCCACTATTCCGCATCACCACCTCCACGTCCGCAAAGTCCACGTTCACGAATCCCTTTAGCGTGATGATCTCCGCTATACTCTTAGCCGCAATCGTCAACACGTTATCTGCCATCTCAAACGCTTTCGACAATTTCAAATCCCCGTACATATCCCGCAACTTCTCGTTACAGATAATTAACAAAGCATCCACGTAATTCGACAATTCGTCAACACCCTCCATAGCTTGCTCCACTCGTTTCCGCCCCTCAAAACTGAAAGGGATCGTCACGATTCCGATAGTCAGAATACCTAACTCACGAGCTTGTTTGGCAATAATAGGTGCGGCTCCCGTTCCGGTTCCACCTCCCATACCTGCCGTAATAAACACCATTTTCGTGTTACGCTCCAATATCGTTTTGATATAATCCAGACTTTCAATAGCCGACTGTTTACCGCGTTCCGGCAAACTTCCCGCTCCACGCCCCTCGGTAAGCTCCTTACCGATCTGAATACGATTCTTCACGGGACTAATCCGCAACGCCTGTATATCCGTGTTACACACCACGAACTCTACGCCCCGAATACCCTGACGGCACATATGGTTCACGGCATTACTACCGCCTCCACCCACTCCGATCACCTTGATAATCGATTCTTCCTGTGGTGGAATATTCACAACCAATAAATCATCTTCATTAAGCATAGCTGAAAGGTCTTATATCATTTATTCTTTAAAAAAATTACTAAACCATCCACCGGATTTAGGCTTTTTCACCTCCCGACGTTCACACTGCAACAGTCCCAAAGCCGTAAAATACGCTGGGGACTTCAAACTAGCCTCCCGATCCGCTTTAACACTTGCCACCTTTGCAAATCCGACCGAATGTCCCGACAACTTGGACAACAACACCTCAATCCCTGCCACCTGACAACCTCCTCCGGTCAACAAAATCCCGTCATCCAAATCCTCGTAGCAACCACTTTCCTGCATTTGAAAAATAGCCCCTTCCAACAACTCCTCCAAACGGGATTGCTCCACGTGTACCAAATCATGACTATCAATACAATACTTCGTATCGGGAATCATAATCTTCCGGTTCTTGCACGATGCCCGCAACGCCATACCGAACTCTTCTTTCAGCTTGCGTGCCTTCTCCATATCATTAATCGAAAATGCTGTATTTATATCCCCGTCAATCGTGCTGCATCCCAATGGCAACTCCTCGTCAAAATAAACAAGCCCGTCTTGGAAAACCTGTACTTTGATACTATCCGCACCCAAATCAAGCAAAGCGAAATTAAACATATCCGATCCTGCCGTGATCAAAGCCTTCTGCGCGGCCCCGGCCATCGAATAAAAATCTATCTTATCAACCCCTAGGTTGGCAAACATATCCCTCAAATCCCTCAACTCACTACTCCTTGCCACGTACACGTGATAATGGACATCCAACCGTTTCGCCGTAACTCCCACCGGGTTCACCTCACTCTCCTTATCCACGTAATAAGCGAACGGAACGACATCCACCACTTCCTCATCACCGGCCCCCACCACGCTCCGACACTTTTTTTCCATCTCCTGCAAATCCCCTTGATCTATACTCTTCGGACGAGAAAACTTGATATTCTCCCGGTCTTCAATCTGTTTCACCCACGCCCCGCTCAAAGCAACATTCAAAGCATCAATATGAACCTCATACTCGCTCTTAAAACGATCCAACAAACGCTGGATACACGCTTTTGCCCGAAGCTTATCAACAATTTTACCCCGTTTAACTCCTTGTGAAGCAATACTTATGACACCGACCAAACGACAATCACTCCCGGACTTTTCTCCGAGAGCCATCACCATTTTTCCAGACCCCATATCCAAAGAAGCTACAAACCCCATAATATCTAATATTTTATTTTCTAACACAAACAACTTGGTTGTCAAACTTCAAATTGATCTCCTTGTAACGATTCCACCCTTTTTTCGTGATACCGTCCTTCAGAAACAACATCAACTTCTCCAACCTCGCCTCGCAATCATCCACCTTTCCCAACACGATCCGGAAATCCCCCACTTTAGGAATCATCACAACATCCTCGTTCGACCTCACAACCAGTTGTTCGATATACGCGTCCCAAAATGGTTCATTCTTCAATTTCATTGCGAAAGGACCCAGTTTCTCGCAAGCGAATTTCTTATTTATATCACCGGTTGCTACAACAACCCTGGAAGTAAACTTAGAAGACAACGGCATCACTCTCCCGTCACGATCCACGTAATACCCTTCACCCGTTAGTACTCTCAAAACAGGTTCACGTTGCTGGATATTTACATGAATATAACCGTCTAAACTGTAGTAAACCTGAGCCGATTTAATCATCGGATTCTTGACAAGCACCCTTTCCAAACTATCTTTATTCACCGCCAATATACTTTTGTCCATAATGTCTCCGTACCCCTTCTTTATCGCCTTCATAACATCCTCCTCATCGACAAACACGTTAACATCCGTATTCTTGACAGCCACCCGTACCCCTCTACATGTTACCTCCCCCGATTTTGTCGCCACAAAGGTAAGCACAATTATCAGGTATACAAGCAAAATGCAAGATAATATGTAAGGTAAAATGCGTTTCATCTCTATTCCCAGCCTACAAATTTAAAATTTCTAATTCAAATTCTCGTCTCTTATCCATTACATCCAAACCTGTAACCCCGATCAGCAATCCGTCCCTCCAAACATCTCCGTGAAAATCGGAATAAAACGATCTATATCCCCGGCTCCCACGGTCATAAAAACTCCCTCCTTCACGTTCTCCTTCACGTACTCCGGAAACTCTTCCTTCGTCACCCGCACGAATGGCACCGTCAGTCGCTCGGCAATCAGCCCCGATGTCACCCCCGGAATCGGTTGCTCCCGTGCCGGGTAAATATCCAACAGGATCACCTGATCCGCAAGATTCAAACTCTTCGCGAACTCCGGGTAAAAATCATTTGTCCGTGAGTACAAATGAGGCTGAAAAGCTACCGTCAACCTCTTATCCGGCCACATCTCCCGAATAGAAGAAAGAGACGCCTCAATCTCCCGCGGATGATGAGCGTAATCGTCAATATAAATCAATCGGTCACTCTTTGCGTGTACGTCAAACCTACGGGAAACCCCTTTAAACAAAGGCAAAGCCTCCCGAATCTCTTCCGGTGTCACTCCTGCATACAAAGCCACCGTGATTGCAGCCGTCGCGTTCTCCACGTTCACCCGCCCCGGAAAACACATCCTCAAATCCCTTATCTCCACATCTTTCCCGATATAATCAAACAAGTAACTCCCGTTATCCACTCGCAACCGATCGGCATAATAATCCGCTTTCTCCCCGGCAGCATAATACCCGGTAATCGTTCTTTTTTTCAATTCCAACCCCTTACGTAAAAACAACTCACCTCGTGTCTGCAAGGCAAATTCCTCGAAAGCCTCGATCAAATGCTCGTGCGTCCCGTATATATCCAGATGATCCGCATCCATAGCCGTAATTACCGCAATCTCCGGATGTAAATGCAAAAAGGAACGATCATACTCGTCCGCCTCGATCACCACGTAATCCGAATCCTTATCAATCAACAAATTCGTACCGAAATTAGAGGAAATTCCCCCTAGAAAAGCACTACATCCCACGTGCGAACGATTCAACAGAAAAGCCAGCATCGTCGTGGTCGTCGTCTTTCCGTGCGTCCCGGCAATGCAAAGCGCTTTTTTACTATGGGACAAAAATCCCAGCACCTCCGCCCGTTTATGCAAAGCGTACCCGTTATCCCGGAAAAAACTAAGAATACGATTTTCCTGCGGTACCGCCGGGGTATATACCACCAACGTATGCTCCTTATCCCGGAAAACCTCCCGAACTCCCTTCTCGTCATCCTCGTAAGTAATCTCAAACCCTTCCTCATCCGTCATTTTTCGTGTCAACGGTGACGGTGTCCGGTCATATCCTGCCACCTCGTAACCCATCACCTTAAAATAACGAGCCAACGCACTCATTCCAATCCCCCCGATACCCACGAAATACACCGCCTTTATATTCTTAATATCCATACCATGAATTTAAAATTTAAAATTTAAAATTTAAAATGGCAGACCATTCAATTCTAAATTTTACATTCTACACTTTAAACTATCTTCAATATTTCCCTCGCAATCACCTCATCCGAATCCTTCATTGCCAGCGTCAATATATGCTCGGACAAACTTTTCCGTTCCCCGTCATCCTGCAACAGACGTTCCATCACCTCTCCCAGACGCTCCACCACCTCGGCATCCTTCACCATCACGGCAGCTTGTTTATTCACCAGCGCCATGGCATTCTTCGTCTGGTGATCTTCTGCCACGTTAGGCGAGGGCACTAACACCACGGCTTTTCCCAGCAAGCACAACTCCGAAATCGTACCTGCACCCGCTCTTGCCACCACCAAATCAGCACAGGCATACGCCAAATCCATCCGTTTCAAAAACGGCATAAACTTCACGTTTTCCGGCATACGTCCCTTCAATTGTTCTTCCAGCTCCTTGTGGTAATAACTCCCGCACTGCCAAATCACCTGCACGTCCTTCCACCCCGCAATCTTCTCCAACCATCTCACCATAGCCTTGTTAATCGACCCGGCACCCAAACTACCTCCGGTGACCAGCACCGTTTTCTTATTCGCATCCAGCCCGTAGAAAGCAATCCCCTCCGCCCGTTCATTCACGGCATTCAACAAATCCTTCCGCACCGGATTCCCCGTAAATATAATCTTTTCCTTTGGAAAAAAGCGTTCCATTCCCTCGTAAGCCACACAAATCTTGGCAGCCTTCTTTGCCAGCAACTTATTGGTCACCCCGGCGTAAGAATTTTGCTCCTGTAACACCAACGGAATACCCGCATTCGTGGCCACCTTTCCAATCGGTCCACTGGCATACCCTCCAACACCAACCACTACATCCGGCTTGAACTCCCGCACCACACGTTTGGCCTTCTTCAAACTCCGCCACAAATTCCACAGCACCTTCAAATTATTCAACGTCAACTTACGTTGTAACCCTCTCACCGGTAATCCCACGATCTTATACCCGGCCTCCGGTACCTTCTCCATCTCCATCTTCCCCTCTGCCCCCACGAACAGAATCTCAATATCCTTATTCAACCGTTTCAGCGCATTCGCGATAGAAAGGGCAGGAAATATATGTCCTCCCGTTCCGCCTCCACTAATAATTACTTTCTTCATATCTCAAATATCTTCATGTTCAATTTTCCTCGTTCTCTTCTTCCTCGTTTATACCTTGAGCGGCCATCTTTAGTTTCTCCTTCTCTTCCCGTTCTCCCTCTTCCGAGAAAGTATGACTGACACTCAATATCATCCCGAAAGACGCACTCGTGAACAACAGAGAGGTACCCCCCATACTCACCAGTGGTAACGGCTGCCCGGTCACGGGGAAAAGGCCCACGCAAACCCCCATGTTAATCAATGCTTGAAACACGATACACAGCCCCAATCCGGCCACCAGAATCGCCGGGAACATCCTCGTGCAACGTCGCACGATCACCCCTACCCGGTACAAAATAATCAGGTAAAGCAACATCACGATCCCGGCCCCGACCAGCCCGTATTCCTCCACAATAATAGCAAATATAAAATCCGAATACGGGTGAGGCAGGAAATTCCGCTGCACGCTATTTCCCGGTCCCAGCCCCATCAATCCTCCTTTTGCCACGGCAATCTTCGCCTGATCCGACTGGTACGAATCGTCACTGTCCGTCTCGCTCGGGTTCACGAAATGCTCGATACGGCTTTTCACCGTCAGCAAACGTCCCGCAGACTTCAAATGTTTTTCCGGAACGATAAAAACAACCGCCAGCATCAGAATCATCAACCCCACGATCACCCCGATCAACTTCGCATACGTCTTCCAGTATAAACGACCGACAAACAACATCACCAAACAAACCCCGCCCAGCAACGCCGATGTCGAGAAATTCTCCATAAAAATCAAAAACAGCACCGGCACCACTAACGTCATCCGCCATAACACATTATTGCTACAACACTCCTCCGTTTGTTCAAAAGCAATCGCACGGGCACAGTACATAATAATCCCTAGTTTCGCCATTTCCGAAGGCTGGAACGTGAACCCGATTCCCGGAATCGTCACCCAACGCCCCGCATCATTCAACGTCGTTCCCGCAAACTTCGCCCACAACAGGAATATCAACGACATCCCCAGCACGATCTTGGCAAACGAAAGGAAGTACTTGTAGTGAAACGACTGCAACGTCAGAATCACCACCATACACCCAAACATCAAAAACAACTGTTTAATCAAATAATAACTGGTATTCCCTCCCCGCACACGAAACGCCAGACTCCCCGTCGAAGAATACACCACGATCAACGAGGCCAACATCAACCCGATGACCACGTACCACAACGTCCGATCCCCTTTAAATACCACCTTATTCTTTAGATTCAACATACTGATTTCTCGATTTATGATTTATGATTTAGTGATCTCCGATTAAGTGATTATAAAATCACCTAATCATTAAATCGGCAATCACAGAATCCTCTCGTCTTTCAACTTTTAGTTTTTATCTTTTAGTTTTTAACTTTCTCACCTTCTCCTTAAACATCTCCCCCCTATTCTCGTAATTCTTAAACAAGTCAAAGCTAGCACAACAAGGCGAAAGCAGAACCACATCCCCCTTCTCTGCCCGGTGATAAGCCACTTCCATCGTCTCATCCAGACTATGAGTATCCACCACCTCGCAGATCGGCGAAAACGCCTCTATCAACTTCTTATTATCCACTCCCATACAAATCAACAACTTCACCTTCTCCTTCACCAAATCAAACAACACGCTGTAATCATTTCCTTTATCCGTCCCTCCCGCAATCCACACCACCGGAGCGTGCATACTATCCAAAGCATACCAAGCCGAATCCACGTTTGTTGCCTTTGAATCATTAATATAAGTGACACCATTCACCACGTCCACCGTCTCCAAACGATGCTCCACCTGCGGGAAGGTTGTCAACCCCTTCCTCAAATCCTCGTCACTCACCCCGGCCTTCAATGCGGCTAATATTGCTGCCATCGCATTATACACGTTATGCCGTCCTTGAATCGTGATCTCCTGTTTGGCAATCCGGAACTCCCGATCTCCCCAACGGGCCACCACCGTGTCCCCATCCATGTAAGCATTCACCCCGGCGTAATCCGAGTAAGTGAACCCGACTGCCTCCGGCACAATATCCCCCCGTTCCACTCTCTCCCGCACGACCTCGCAGTCATAACCATATATAAACAAATCCTCCTTCCGCATATTATTCAATATCCGGAACTTCGAATTCGCGTAATTCTCAAATTTATAATCATACCGATCCAGATGATCCGGTGTAATATTCGTCAATATCGCCGTGTCACAACGGAATTGGAACATCCCGTCCAACTGAAAACTAGACAACTCCACCACGTACACCCGGTGCAAATCGTCAGCCACCTGTGCCGCCAGACTATTTCCCACGTTCCCGGCCAGTCCCACATCATACCCGGCCTTCTCCAATATATGATACAACAACAAAGTAGTAGTCGTCTTCCCGTTACTCCCCGTGATACAATACATCTTCGCATCCGTGTACCGTCCCGCAAACTCGATCTCGGAAATCACCTCGATTCCCTTCTCCCTCAGCCCCACGATCATCGGCAGCTTATCCGGAATACCCGGACTCTTCACCACCAAATCTGCGGCGAAAATGCGTCCTTCCGTGTGTTGCCCCTCTTCATACTCTACCCCCAATTCCTCCAACACACGCTTATACTTGTCGGCCAACTTCCCCTTGTCCGACAAAAAAACCTCATACCCTAACTTCTTTCCTAACTTGGCAGCTCCCGCTCCACTTTCTCCTCCGCCTAAAATAACCAAACGTTTCATGTCAATTGAAAATTGAAAATTGAAAATTGAAAATGTAATTTCTTACATCCTCAGACTCTCAATCATATTATTATACTAACTTTAAACTCTAAACTTTTCTTATCGTATTTTCAACGTCACAATCGTTATCACCGCCAGTGCGATTCCCACGATCCAGAACCGGGTCACGATCTTCGGTTCCGGAATCCCTTTCTTCTGGAAATGGTGATGTAACGGGGACATCAGGAATATCCGTCGTCCCTCCCCGAACTTCTTCTTGGTATATTTAAAATAGCTGACCTGCATCATCACCGACAAATTCTCCACGAGGAAAATACCACACAGGATAGGGATCAGCAACTCCTTATGAATCATGATTGCGAACACGGCAATAATTCCCCCCAGCGACAAACTCCCCGTGTCACCCATAAACACCTGAGCCGGAAACGAGTTATACCACAGGAACCCGATCGTCGCCCCGATAAACGCGGCAATAAACACCACCAGCTCCCCCGAATGTGGAATATACATGATATTCAAGTAATCCGCATACACCATATTACCCGACACGTACGCCAAAATACCCAACGTCGCCCCCACGATAGCCGAAGTCCCCGTTGCCAATCCGTCCAATCCATCCGTCAGGTTTGCCCCGTTCGACACCGCCGTAACAATCACAATCGTGATAATAATAAACACGATCCAACCGATCTCCTCGGCATAGTCCCCGAAAAGCGCCCCGAACCAAGCGTAATCAAACTCGTTATTCTTGAAAAAAGGTATCGTCGTCTTGGTCGATTTTATATCTTTCGTCAAAACGGTCTGGTTCGTCTCGGACACAAAACCTTCATCTACTGTACTTGTCACCACCCCGACTTCCGAAATGGAAACCTTCTCCCGGATCAGCACGTCATCGCTCACGTAAAGAGTTACTCCCACGATCAGCCCCAGACCCACTTGTCCGATCACCTTGAAACGTCCCTTCAACCCCTCCTTGTGCTTCCGGAACACTTTGATATAATCATCCAGAAAACCGATCAGCCCCAACCAGATCGTCGAAACAATCATCAACTGGATATACACGTTATCCAACCGGGCAAACAAAACCACCGGAACCAAAATCGCCAGCAGGATAATCACCCCGCCCATCGTCGGTGTTCCCTTCTTCTGCATCTGCCCTTCCAGTCCCAAGTCCCGGATTTCCTCCCCGACCTGTTGCTTCTGCAAAATACGGATAATGCGCTTTCCCACCACCGTGGCAATCAACAATGACAAAATCACCGCGCAAGCCGACCGGAACGTGATATATTGAAACATCCCCGCTCCCGGGAAATCAAACTGTTCTAAATAATCAAAGATATGATAAAACATGACCTACAACTTAAATATTTCCTTAATAACCTCTTTATCATCAAAATGATGTTTCACACCCTTTATCTCTTGGTAATCCTCGTGTCCCTTTCCGGCCACCAGCACGATGTCCCCCTTCTTCGCCAACATCAACGCCGCACGAATCGCCTCCTTCCGATCGGTAATCGCCAGCACCCGGCCCGCCGCCTCGTCCGGCACCCCGGCACGCATATCCTCGATTATCGCGGCAGGTTCCTCACTTCGCGGGTTATCGGACGTCAGAATCACCCGGTCACTCAACCGACAGGCAACCTCCGCCATCTCCGGCCGTTTCGTCCGATCCCGGTCACCCCCGGCACCCACCACCGTGATCACCGTCCCCTCTTTCTTCAGCCCCTCGATCGTCGATAACACGTTCTCCAACGCGTCCGGCGTGTGCGCGTAATCCACGATAGCCATCACCCCCTCGTTCGATAAAATGGTCTCGAAACGCCCCGACACCGGCACCAGCATGCTCATCACGGGCAACAACTCCTCCTTCCCGAAATCCAACAACCGTGCGCTTGCGTAAACCGCCAGCAAATTATAAGCATTAAAATCCCCCACGAACCTCGTCCACACCTCGCTGCCATCCAGCAACAATAACGTCCCGTCCAGATGCCGTTCCAACGTCTTACAGTTAAAATCCGCCATCCGCTTACAGGAATAAGTATATTTACGGGCTGCCGTGTTCTGCAACATCACCATCCCGTTCTTGTCATCTCCGTTCGTCAATGCGAAAGCCTTCTTCGGCAAGCGGTCAAAAAACGCCTTCTTCGCCTCGATATACGCTTTAAAAGTCTTGTGATAATCCAGATGATCGTGCGTGATATTCGAGAAAATCGCCCCATCAAAATCCAACCCGCTAATCCGCCTTTGGTCAATAGCGTGCGAACTCACCTCCATGAAACAATACTCGCACCCAGCATCCACCATCCGCCCCATCAGCTCGTTCATCTCCATCGCGTCCGGAGTCGTGTGAGTAGCGTGAACCCTCTCGTCCCCGATATAATTACACACCGTTGACAAAAGCCCCGCTTTCCTTCCCAGCAAACACACCAGCTCGTACAACAGCGTCGCCGTCGTCGTCTTCCCGTTCGTCCCGGTCACCCCGACCACCTTCATCCGGCGTGACGGGTTCCCGTAAAAATTAGAGGCCATCACCCCCAACGCCTCCGAAGAATTACCCGTCTTCACGTAAACTACCCCCTCTTTCAACTCTCCCGGTACCTCCTCACAGACAACCGCCACGGCTCCTGCCGCCACGGCCTTCCCGATATACCCGTGTCCATCCGCACTCACTCCCCTTTGGGCAACAAACAAATCCCCCTCTCCGACCTTTCTCGAATCGAAGTGTATCATCTTAACCTCTACATCCGGTCTCCCTTGCACGACCTCGCAGGCAACCCCGTCTAACAGCTCTCTTAAATTCATCTCAAAATATATTACAAAACCAACTTTTTAGTTTTTATCTTTTAGCTCTTAACTTTTATCTTTTAGTTTTTATCTTTTATCTTAATTCAATATGCACATAACTCCCCCTTCTCACCTTCCCCCCCGGAGTCAACGATTGCTGACTCACCGTACCAACCCCGCTCACCCCGACTTTCAGCCCGCTATTCTCCAACAAGTACAGCGCATCCCTCAGCCCCATTCCCTTCACGTTCGGCACCAGTGTCATATCCACGCTCCGGGCTTTCAACACGAACTCCGTCCCCTCCTTATCCCGCAAAGTCATCACCCAATCGGCACGCTCCGCCTCATCCTCCGTCACGTTAATCCCCAGCTCGTTATATATCTCCAGAAAATCACTCTTCAACCCGTTCTGACTGATCGGCAACGTTTCGTCCTTCTCCTCCTCGTCCTCGTCATTATCCCCCATCAACGATGCCATCGTGTAAATCTTATCGGCAATCTCCTTGAACACGCTACCCGAAACCACGTTTCCATAATACCCCACCGACCGCGACGGGTTATCCACCACCACGATACACGAGTACATCGGCTTGTCCGCCGGGAAATACCCCACGAAACTGGCCCGGTACTTCGGTTCAGAATTATACCCTTTCGACCCCGCGGCCACCTTTGCCGTTCCCGTCTTCCCCGCGATCTTGCAGGCCGCGTTCTTCAAATTCTTCGCCGAGCCGTTCTCTACCACCCCTTCCATCATCTGTTTCATATAAGCCACCGTCTGCCGACTGCAAATATGGCTACTCACCACCTCCGGTTCGAATCGCTCCACCACCCGGCTCCCGTTACGAATCTCCTTCACGATACGCGGTTTCATCCGTTTCCCGTCATTTGCCAGTGCATTATAAAAAGCCAACACCTGCAATGGCGTAATCTTCAACTCGTACCCGAAACTCATCCAGCGCAACGTGGTACCGCTCCAAGTCTTATCTCCCGGATATTTAATATAAGGATCCGCCTCTCCCGCCAGCTCGATCCCCACCTTTTTATTCAACCCCATCGCGTACCACCGGTTCACGAACTTCTCCGGCTGTTGTCTGTAATGCTCATATACTAATTCCGTGATTCCGTTCAGCGAACGCTCGAAAATTCCCTGCACAGTTACCTTACCGATCGGCGACCTTGACTCCCGCAACGTCACCCCGTTATGCGTGTAAATACCTTTTCCCAAGTCAACCGTGTCCTCCGGGTGAACATACCCATCCTCCAACAGAGCCACCATCGTTGCCGCCTTGATCACCGAACCCGGTTCCGCAGCATCCCCGATAGCGTTATTCAATACCTCTCGGTACCCTGTCGCCGTCTTCGACACGTTCGCGATGGCCTTTATATCTCCCGTCTTCACGTTCATCAGGATAGCTGTCCCCGCGCTAGCCTTGTAATGCTCCAACTGCCGGGTCAAAGCCCCCTGCACAATATCTTGACACTCCACGTTAATCGTCGTCACCACGTCATTCCCGTCCACCGGATCATCCACCGTCACCGAAACCCACCGTCCCGACATCATCTGCCGGATACTCCGTCCCGGTTCTCCCCGCAACTGTTTCTCGAAAGCCCCTTCAATCCCCACGCGTCCCTCGAAACTACCATCCTTCGCCTCGTTCAAATAACCGATCGTCCGGTAGGCCAAGTCCCTGTGCGGCTGCAAACGCACGTTCTCCCGTTCCAAAATCAGACCGCTCTTCGTACCCCTTTCCCGAAAAATAGGAAATTTCTTAACCTCCAGCAAGTCGGTATAAGAAATTTTCTTTTTGTTCACAAGCAAATAACGATTCGGCTTTGCCCCGTACTTCCCCTGCCACAACTTCTTCCGGTACTCCGCCGTCGGGGCATCCTTGAAAAAGCGGGACAACATCATCGACAAACTATCCACCTTCTTCCGGAACAGCGTGTCCGGAATCGCCTTACAATCCAGCCTCAGCGAATAATAAGGAACCGAACTCGCCAGAATACGCCCGTCATCCGCGTATATATTCCCCCGGTTCGGCGCCACTTCAAAATCTTTAAACGACACCGAACGTCCCATCTTCCTCCACTTATCCCCCTCCCATATTTGCACGTGCAGTGCCTTTATTACGATTAGGGCAGCAATCACCATCACGATCAGGTACACAAGTCCCAACCGCCCGGCCAATTCATGTTTTATAGATGCTGCCATGTTATAGTTAAAAATTAAAAGTTAAAAACTAAAAGTTCATACCCATCGTAAAACCTGATAGTCCTTAACCTGTTATTATATCTTTTATCTTTCATCTTTTAGTTTTTATCTCTTAGTTTTTAGTTTTCATCTTTCCCCTTCCCAACTACCCCCACTAACTTCCCCTTGCACAGGGGGAGAAACCGCTTGGTAATCAACTCTCCCCCTGTGTAAGGGGGAGCCGGAGGGGGTAGTTTCTTCCACTTTTATCTTTTATCTTTTAGTTTTTATCTTTTATCTACCAAAATCACCTCGTGATTTTGGTAGGCGGTTCCTTACTCTGCACTAAATCCAACCCCGCCTCCTGAATCCGTTTCTCCACCTCCGAGGGAACACTGATCCGCATCAACTCCGAGGCCGTCGTGATCGATTCGAAACGCAACTCACTCAACTCCTTCTCCATGCTCACCTTCTTCATGTACAACTTCTCCGTCGCGTACCCGTTAGCGATATAAACGATACCCAGAAAAGTCAGGAAAAGAATAAACCCGATGTTCTTACGCAACACCGTGTCCGCCAGCAAACGCCCGTCCAGCAACTCCTTCATCGAATCCCCCAGCACCTCCTTCTGTTCCTGCAACGGTGGCACAAAATCCTTTACCTTCTTTTTCTTAAACCACATAGCAATTAATTCAAAATTTAAAGTTTAAAATGAAAAAGATTCCGTAATTGCCGATTCGATGATTGGGTGATTAAAATCACTTCATCAATCCCTTAATCACTCAATCATAAATCACTCAATCACTTAATCATCTTTTCGTTTTTCCGCAATCCGCAACTTTGCACTTCTCGCTCTCGGGTTTCTTTCGATCTCCTCTTCCGACGGCACGATCACCTTCCGGTTCACCAACTCGAAATTCCGTTTCACGTGACCATAAAAATCCTTCTCCACCTTTCCCTCGAAATTACCGCTCTTCAAAAAGTTCTTCACGATCCGGTCTTCCAACGAGTGATAAGTAATCACCACCAACCGACCTCCGGGACGCAATGCCCGCTCCGCCTCCTTCAACATATCCTCCAGCGCCTCCAACTCTCCGTTTACCTCGATACGCAAGGCCTGATATACCTGCGCCAAGTACTTCTTCTCCTTCTGTTTCGGCACGCAGGGAGCAATCACCTGCAAAAACTCCTCCGAGCGAGTGATCATCTTCTCCGTCCGGGCCTTCACGATCAAGTCAACCAACCGTCTCACGTTATCCACCTCCCCGTAGTTCCTGAAAATCCGGGTCAAATCCTCCTCGCTATATGTATTCAGAATATCCGTGGCCTTTAGTCGGCTCCGCTGGTTCATCCGCATGTCCAACTCCGCGTCAAACCGGAAGGAGAACCCCCGCCCCGCCTCGTCAAACTCGTGCGACGACACGCCCAGGTCAGCCAGAATCCCGTCCGCCTCGTCGTACCCGCAGTACCTCAAAAAATTCCGCAGATACCTGAAATTATGATTCACAAAAATAAACCGACTATCATCCGGCACGTTAGCCAACGCGTCAGAATCCTGATCGAAACCGATCAGGCAACCATCTTTCAATCGTTTTAAAATCTCTCTCGAATGACCACCGCCCCCGAAAGTCAAATCAAGATACACCCCATCCGGATCAATATTCAACCCCGAAACGGACTCTTCCAACAATACCGGCACGTGATACATGGTTACACAAATTTAAAGTTAAAAAAATAAAAACATAAACATCTCGTCGATAGGCAATTAATCCATCAGCCCTACAAACCGATTTGCGACGTCAAAAGTACAAATTCATCCGTATTCATCGTACTCTCTTCATACTTTATTTTACCCCAAATCTCGATTTTCGAATCCTGCCCTACCATCACGATCTCATCTCCTTCGATACCGATACTATCCAGCATCTTACGCGGAATCAACACGCGCCCGTTCCCGTCCAGTTCCACCTCCTGCGC
Organism: Butyricimonas sp. BSD2780061689_150309_C8; assembly: GCF_015560935.1. Classification (NCBI taxonomy): domain Bacteria; kingdom Pseudomonadati; phylum Bacteroidota; class Bacteroidia; order Bacteroidales; family Odoribacteraceae; genus Butyricimonas; species Butyricimonas sp. BSD2780061689_150309_C8. The sequence continues at coordinate 6,444 of NZ_JADMSV010000007.1, read as the reverse complement.
CCCCCGGAAAAACTCCCGGAAAAAACGCACCTGTTCCCGGTTAAACTGGCTCAACTTCTCCCTCAATCCCGCAATCAACTTCAACCACTCATCCTTCGGGTAAACGTCAATACATTCATCGAAAATATTCCGCCGCATCACAAACGACACCTCTCCCGCCGCCTGCATTTCCTTCCGGAAAACAGCCGGAACAACCCCTCGTCCCTTGCTATCTAGCTTGCATGTATAATCTCCAATAAATGACAACATATTACTTCCCTAATTTGTGATGTAAAGTTATAAAATTATTTCCCACTTTAAACCACTTTCCCCCACCTTTTTTCTAATAAAACAACAAAACACTAATCATCAACACCTTATAAAATCAATTGAAATATAAGGGGCAAAACGAAAAGTATAAAAATGGACTTCGAGAGAAAACCTCGCTAAAACCCGCCATCACTAGGGGTTTCAACGTTTTTTTCAAAAGTGTCCGACAAAACGAAAAGTATAATTTAGTATGATTTTGATTAAAACTACAAGGACTATAACTTAAATCTAACTATAAAACTCTACAATTTAAACAGCGATTAAACACCATATAAATAGCGATTAAACGATGATTAAACACTCTCGCACTATTCTAGTAACCCAAATACCAACGATACAAAATTAAAATCTAGGTGACTATTTAGGAGACTATCTAGGTGATAATTTAAGTGTATATTTTCATCATTAATAAAAGATCAAATCCCTGCTCCAAGTTGACGATGAATCATTCTTAATTCATTTTTTATATCTGCAATATCATCCTCTAATGTGGTAACTTTATTATAATAGGTTTGATGGATATTAGGCATCTTCGCCGAAATATACCATTCAGCATGCCAAATAGTATTTATTTCATTCTCTTGAAGATTAAAATTTGGATAATAAGCCTTATCCGGATTATCTGACATACAAACAATAAAACCTCTCTTAAAACGATTCTTTACGCGTTTAACGTAAGCCTTTCCTTCCATATCCGACAATACATATATTTGTTCATCCGCCAAATGTGCCCATTCAGCCCGAGTCAACATCCGAATAACAAGAAAAGAACTATCCAACAACGTCGGAGCCATACTCTCCCCCTTCACTCGAACACAAAGATATTGTACACCGGGCTTAATCATGGAATCCGGTAACGAAATACTATCTACCACTTCTATATTATTAGGATTGTAACAACCAGTTCCTGCCGCAACCGCAATATCAACGATCGGGATTTGAATTGTACCAGAGCCTTCCCTATCTGTTACTATCACTTGTATATCTTCATTTATCGAAGAATTTTCTTTTTCTCCAAACTCTATTTTTTCAGGAACAAACATTTCTCCCTGTCCTGTTATAAGCCATAAAGGATTTACACAGGAATATGTTGATATTATCCTTTCAATAACATCAAAAGATGGTTTTGTTCGTCTACCCGCTACAATATGATGCAATGTTTGCGGCTGTATTCCAATGGATACACTAAATGAATTCTTATTCATTCCCAAACTATCTATCAGCATTAAAATACGATCCTGTACTTCCATATAAGAATTTTCCTATTATTAGTAAAATATATAGGATTTTGTTTGGATGTTATATAAACAATATCCTATATTTGTATCGAATTAATGAAACAAAACTACGAAAATAAATGGAAATACAAGAAATACTCGAAAAATTAAGACCAAAGGACTATGAACTAATAGCCACAAAACTAAAAGGTCGCTACACGGCGAATACAATTAGAGCCCAACTGAAAGGAAGACGTACTCTAAAACAAGCCGTAAAGGAAGCCGCCGAGCAACTGATCCAAATACGAGAGAATTTCATTAACGCTTAAAGTATTCCACAATGGAAAAAAATACTTTTAAAATAGAAATAATATATAACAGTTATCTAGGTGAACACAAAAGCCATACATGTTTTACACCAGTAACATATTTTGAACGAATTGTTATAGTTAACGGAGAAGAGATTTATAGGGATAAACAAAAACCGACACAATATTTACGTGATAAATCTATTCTCAGCCAACTAGAAACGTGGTCACATGAATCTTTAACGCCCCAAGACACCAACAACAGACAGAATATTGTTTGCAATGGTCATTATCGTGGATGCTTTTTCCGCAAACTTTGGTTCAAGTTCTTTAGAAAGCGATTCAAGTTCAAGACCTAGTTTGTTGATATTGGCTTTCAATATTTCTTCTTGGGCTGTAAAACCTCCCCGTGACAGGAAATCATGAGCTTCAATATTAACAATTACAGAGATTGAATTTGAACCGATAACCCCTCTTGATAAAAAACCAAACTTACAAAATTGATTAAAAATAGCTTGAAGATTATTTCGACTTTTGGCTATATCTAATAAAGGTTTCGGGAGTGCAGAAGTTAAGCATCTGTTTAACTCACAATTAGCAACAAGAATAGAAAGAATCTCATCTTTCATCGTAGGGGTTATCAAATTTTCCATAATGATTACAATTTAGAATTAGCACCTCAAAAGTAATCATTTTTCCCGGATGGTCGCCGTGGCGGTTCGACTCCGCCACCGGGAACTAAAAAAAATAAAGACTATGCCTTGTATTAGTGAAAATATTATTTGTGTTACAGTCCCAGAACTTGAAAAATGTGGAATCAGTAATACATATTTAAAAACAGCTTTAAAGAATTGCCGCCAAGGTTTGATTCATTGTTGGGAACACCACAAGATCGGCAATGTCGTTTATATTCACTACAACAGTCTAAAAGACAAGTATAAGAATCTTATACAAAAAGAACTTTGCGGGGGATTATCAATCGAGGAATGGATAAGGTTAAACACGATTCGAGAATTACTTCCCCCCGTTCGACAAGATGAAAAAGAAGAACTAGCAAGTTTCGTTATAACCCGAGAAAAAGTGGACATAACGAACGGCGAAATAAACAGCGAGAAACGGACAAAATTGCCGGATGATTACATCTGCTTATTGTTATACCAATCCCGTTGGTTACGTTTGATGCACAAGGATGTTTACAAGTATAATCACAACACGCTAAAAAGACTTAGAGTCAAAAGCATTAAAGAATTTCGTAATATATGTATTACACTAGCCAATAATCCAACCCCGGAATTTCCGGATGGGGCAAAGTTGCCTAAAAATTATAACGCTTGTCATCGCCGACAACAAGAATACGAGAAGGAGGGTATCCTAGCCCTTGTTTCCGGGAAGTTCGGCAACACCGGGGCAAGAAAAGTAGATGATGAACGTTTACAAGTGTTGATAGACTTGTATAGCGATCCGCATAAACCGGACTACGCGAGAGTGACTAAGCTATATAACGAGATCGTGCTACAAAACGAGTGGACGATAAAAGACAAGCCCGCCGTAATCAGTGAAAGTTGCGTGAAATACAATCTCAACATTCCCGAGGTGATGCAAGTGTGGTATCTAGCCCGTCATGGAGTGCAAGCATGGAAAAACCTATTCGGTTACACGATACTACGTTACAGACCAAGCACGAGAGATGCCGTGTGGTGCGGTGATGGTACAAAAGTCAACCTTTTCTATATCACCCCTTCCGGCAAGGCTGCAAAATTGAACGTTTACGCGATCGTGGACGCCCATTCCGGTTATTGGCTTGGTTGGGATATATCCGAAGAGTCGGACAACATGGGAAGCGTGCAACGTGCTTTCCGCATGGCGGTAATTCGTTCCGAGTATCGTTTACCCTTTCAGATGCAATACGATGGAGATAAATCAAACAACTATTTTAAACGCTTGACGACATTACACTTTCCTGCCATGCCGAACAACGGGCAAAGTAAAATTATCGAACGTTGTTTCAAGAACCTGCAAGATCAACACATGAGATACGCAGACGGTTTTACCGGGATGAATATCAAGTCTAAAAATATAAACAATCATCTCAACGAGGATTTTATAGAGTCTTTGTACAAAACAAACTCACTAAAAAACAAGCAAGAAACAATCGAGTTACAAGAATGGTTCTTGCACGTGGTAAACAATACCCCCGGGAAGGACGGGAAGACACCGAAAGAGAAATATTTCGGCAGTCAAAACCCCGACACGCAAGAAATTGTCGCCCTCGATTGGATTAACATGTTTTGGGAGTGGAACGAGAATGAATGTGTTTACGCAAAAGAAGGGATATCATGGGTAGAAAACAAGATAAAGAGAGTGTACGAGGTTGCGGAAGGATACGAGTTTGATTTTAAAAACGATCAACTCCCGGAAAGATACACCCCGGACTGTGATTTCGCTTGCAAGTACATAAGACAAAAATTCTACATACGCTTTGACCCGCTTAATCGCTCCCGGGTTGCCCTCTACAAGGAGGAAGCCGATAATACCCGTCGATTCGTGGCATGGGCTCTCGAAAAGGATCGCATGGCATACGCCGTTCAAGATTACAAGGAAGACGAGAAAGCGGAGATAAACAAACGGCTAACTATCAAGAAAGAACAACAAAAACGAGCAAAACAAAAACGGGAAGCCGCTGCCTCCTTGATGAATTCCGAAGAAATCATGAAACTCGGGTACAAGTTCTATGACAAGGCAACATTATCCGCGGCAGAAGCTGACCTCTACGGGGAAAAGACCGAACCAATAGAGGAAAAAACTTCAACACCCAAGAAATCACGCAAAGAATACTTGAAAGAACGCCGGGACAAACTGAATAATAAATTATAAAAATAAAAATATGAAACTAACAGAGGATCAAAAAGCAACCATAGTGGAGCGTATGCAAGAATACGTTGCGCACATGGACATAACGGGCGACAGTAAAACTTACAGCCGCAACAGACTAGCGAAAGATGCGAAAGTGAACATCGCCTACATTGATGCGATGATTACCGGGCTGATAACAGGAAAGTTTGTTTTCAACAACACCGTGATAAAAGACTTGTACTTTAACAGGATCGCAAAATTTATCGGTTACGAACTAGACAACAAGTACTGGCGAGCCTTTGAAACCGAGCAATACCTTGATATTGAAAATGATTTTATAGAAGCCAAGAGTGGCAGCACGACAAAATCAATCATAGGAGCAACGGGATCGGGTAAAACTTACGCAATTCAAAAAATGCGAGATAAATACCCGATGGGGTCATTCATAATAACTTGCGCGAATGACTTCAACTTACGTGACTTCATAAGATATATTGCCATCGAAATCGGCGTTCCCGTAAGTGATGAGATGTCACAAAGCCGCATCAGGAGAGCCATTGAAACGAAATTAAAATTCTTGGCAGAATGTAACGTGAAACCAATCCTTGTTTTTGACGAGGCAGAGAATTTAAAACTTGCCGCATGGGGACGAATAAAAGCATTGTATGATAGTTTAAAAGGTCAATGCGCTTTTATGGTGCTCGGGACTCCTAACTGGCATAGAAAAATTAAAAACATGAATGATACCGAGAAAGGGATTGCCCCACAAATATATTCCCGGTTTCTAGCCGGAAGCAAAACGAAGTTCCTCGGGGAGATAGACAGTAGTGAAATAAGTAATATATGCAAAGAAATTGGCGTGAACAACCAGTACGTGATCAATCGCATCTGCAAAACGGTAACTAATTATCGTGATTTAAATGACACTCTCGTTAGCCTCCAAAGAGCCGCCGAGATACAAGGATGCGAGATAGACCTAGACTTATACAAGCGAGAATTCGAGAATTTAAACACCATTTAAACGGCATTTAAAACGTGATTATGGAGATCAAAAAGATTCTAGAAGTAAATGACTACGAGTATAACATGATTATACTCGAAATCGGCTGCAAAGCTGCAGAGAACCGATACCCGGGAGATAAAGCAAACATTTTCAAATCAGACCGGAGATACTGGAATTGGGTACGGCAACAAATCGACATCAGAAACATGGATTTTACTTCCGTTTTGGAAAAACATCCTTCCGTGTGGGGTACTCGACAAGTTGTCGATATGTACAAGGATTACACGTTGGAGAAACTTAACGCTACCTCTTTCCCCGCTCGTTTTGCCGTGAAGTTATTAACCGGAACTACTGAAACAATATGAAAAATGAGATAAAAAAAGACATCATTAGCGTTACCCGGTCACAAATGGGACAAAACGGTATCGAGGAAGTCTACGTCGAATTTGACCGGGTGAAACAAAGCACGTTCATGAAAATAAACGGAGCCTTGGTTTGGGGTGTACGTGGCAAATGGGCAGAGAAGTTTTTTTACAAGTATGGACTATTAAATAAATAAAGCATCATGACACAAAACATTTTAAGAAAAGAAACTGGAAATTCCAATGTAATTGACCCCTAGAATCCAACTTAAATTGCCCCCCTTTAAATTTTCCCCAGAAATAGCCAGATCATCCCTTTATACACGTGCATAAAATTCTACAGGTATGCCATTATTATTATTAAATTTTATTCACAAATATAGTGATTTTAT
>NZ_JADMSV010000006.1:0-167056 GCF_015560935.1 Butyricimonas sp. BSD2780061689_150309_C8 | reverse complement strand
ATAAAATCACTATATTTGTGAATAAAATTTAATAATAATAATGGCATACCTGTAGAATTTTATGCACGTGTATAAAGGGATGATCTGGCTATTTCTGGGGAAAATTTAAAGGGGGGCAATTTAAGTTGGATTCTAGGGGTCAATTACATTGGAATTTCCAATAATTCAATAATTTATTTAATACATTTACAAACGCCTCGTTGTATTTTGTTGACAAAAATATGGTATAAAATTTACATGTGCAAATAATATTCAACATTTTTGTAGTTATATATTACCTTTATTAAAACTTTTCTCATGATAATTCTCGTAATTTTGAACTATGAAATTGGATATAGGAGAGATTATAAGGCAAGAGTTCGAGAAAAGTGGTTTGAGTGCCAGCCAGTTCGCTCGTATGATTAACAAAGAAAGGACGTTGGTATATCATCTTTTCAAGCGTCAATCTATTGATACAGATTTGTTGTATCAGATTTGCATGGTGTTGAATGTGGACTTGTTTAGTCTGTTCTCGGAGAAGTTGAGACAAGAAAATAATATTATTGGGGCATGTCATTCCCAAAAAGCAGAGAGTGTATCGTCCAAACGAAAGATTATGCTGGAGATAGAATTGGATGATGAAGAGTATCAAAAAATGATCCAAAAAGCATTAAACATATAGCCCTTCAATTATTCTTAATTCCGGAATTCGATACAAACAATTGTTTCCACGCTCATAGGTAGTCGGGGAAATAGTGATTTGTCCCAGTAAAGTGGGCATTCAAATGAAATTTCTATCTGATGGGGTTATTATCCTGTTTTCAAATTGTTATGATAGACTTATTCGGATGTTAATAATTACTATTGTAATTTAATATATTGTTATTTTGATAGGAGCGGAATAGGAGCGGAATAGGGGAGGAATGGGAGCGGAATGGGAGCGGCTCGCAATATGATAACAAGATAATACTGTTTTGGTAACGTTATTTTACATTATTTTGCATTGAATTTTTGTAGAACACCCCTAAATCCGTGAGTGTTGAAACACGAATTTAGGGTATTCTTGAATAATTCTCGTTTTGTTGGTTGCCCTCGCTTTTGCGAATATCAAGGATGCGGATTTATCCGGAATATAACCGCGTGTGGTTTATATATCCAGTTTCACCACGGTAATTCCCGAGCCTCCCATTTGTACGTGTTCATCCCCGCAGGAACCCACGACCGGATTGGTCTTTAAAAAATCCCGTATGATTTGTCGGAGGGCTCCTGTACCTGTTCCATGCAAGATGCGTAGGTCTTTCATGTTTAGCATAACGGCATTGTCAATGAATTCCGATACTTTCATGAGCGCCTCGTCTCCCCGTAGTCCTCGTACGTCGATCTCCGGTTTGAAATCCATACGTTTCTGGCTGATGTTTTCCAGGTAATTGGAAGAGGGGCGTGGCGTCCTGTTTTGCGTGATTTTCTTGGCTGCACTGTTCGATATTTTCGAGAGGCGTTCCACTTTCACGGTGGTCATGAGACCGCCGAGAGCGATAACCGCGTTTTTCTCGTTAATTTCGATAATTTCACCCACGGCTTTATTATCCAGTTGCACGAGATCTCCTTTGCTGAAAATTGGCGCCTGTTGCTGTTGATCGGTCTCTTCAGACGTGGAGGTTTGGGAGCGTTTCCCTTTTTCCTTTTGTTTCTTTTCCCGGTTTTTCAATTTCTCGATTTTTCTCTTCAGTCGTTCTTCCTCTTCTTCTTCGCTGAACAGTAACCGTCGTTTTTCTTCCTCGAATGTTTGGCGAGCCAGTCGGGTTTGCTCCTTTTCGGCTTGACTTTCTTTGATTTGCCGGATGGTATTTTCTATCGTTTTGTTCGCCCCGGAGATGAGTTCTTTGGCTTTCTCTTGGGCTTCTTGGATAATTGTTTTCCTGAGTTTTGAGGCATCGTCCAGTTCTTTTTTATAACGTTCTAGCACTTCTTCCAAGCGTTTTTCATTTTCATGGATGCGTTTCCGTTTTTCTTCCCAGTAACGTTTATCCCGTAGGATTTCTTTCAAGTGCTTGTCGAAATTTACCCGGTCTTCACCGATCTTGCTGGCGGCATCGTCCAAAATTTCTTTGGGTAACCCGATTTTCTTGGCGATTTCGAATGCAAAAGACGAACCCGGTTTTCCGATTTCCAGTTGGAAAAGCGGCAACATCCGATGGCTGTCATAAAGCATGGCCCCGTTTGCAATTCCGGAAGCTGAAGAGGCAAAATGTTTTAAATTGGTGTAGTGTGTCGTGATGACACCTCTCGTTTGGTTGTTATTTAAAGCATTTAAAATGGCTTCAGCTATCGCTCCGCCCAGCATGGGTTCGGTTCCCGTACCGAACTCGTCGATCAGGATAAGCGTGTCCTGCGAGGCGTAACGGATGAAATTCTTCATGTTTACCAGATGCGAGCTGTATGTACTCAAATCATTTTCAAGAGACTGTTCATCTCCCATGTCAATGAGTATTTTGTGGAATATCCCGAATTTACTGGATTCTTCCACGGGTACGGGTACGCCGCATTGGAACATATATTGTAATAAACCGGCTGTTTGCAGGCAGACTGATTTACCACCCGCGTTAGGACCGGAAATCAGGATGATTCGCTGATCTTCATTTATTTCAATATCCAGGGGAACAATCTCTTTCCCGTTTGCTTTCAAGCTTAGGTAGAGTAGGGGATGCTTTGCCCTGTACCATAGCATGGAAGGGGTATCTTCAAAAAGGGGGACGATGGCATTCACCCGGATGGCAAAGAGTGCTTTTGCTCGCACGAAATCCACGAATGCCATGAAATCGTATGCCGGGATCAAGTCATATATATAAGGACGCAAGTCGTCGGCAAATTGCCGGAGAATACGAGTGATTTCCCGTTTCTCTTCCAGTTGCAGTTCCCGAATTTCATTGTTTGTCTCGATGATTTCCGCGGGTTCGATATAAGAGGTTTTCCCGGTGGTGGATTCATCATGCACGATACCATTTAATTTCCGCTTGAAGGCGGCAGGCACGGGAATCACCATTCTACCGTCCCGGATAGCAATGTTGCTGTCCTTGTCGGCCCATCCTTCCTCCTGTGCTTTCTGCAACAGGGATTGCATACGTCGGGAGATTCCGGATTGCTTTTTAGCAATGCTATGACGTATGTTGCCTAAAGCGGGTGAGGCGGTATCCTTGATTGTCCCGAATTTTGAAACGATCGAGTCCAAGCGTTGTAGGATATAGGGGAATACCCGTACGTCCCCGGCCCGGGCTACCAGATGAGGGTAAACTTCTTGTTTGGTGTTGAAGAAACGCATGATGGCGTTCAGCGACTCCAGTGAATTTTTTAAGACAACCAGCTCGTTTACTTCCAGAAACAAACCCTCTACTTTTATACGCAGCAAGAAGGGACGGGCATCATGGTAATAGGAGACCGGAAAGTTCTCTTCCTCTTGACAGATCCGCATGAATTCGGAGGTTTCGGCCAAAGAGGTTTCGATCCATCCGGCATTGGTGGAGAACTTGATGTCGCTGACCAGTTCCCGGCCCATGTCACTCAAGCAGTTATTGCTGATAAGTTGTCTTATTTTGTCGAATTTTATTTTAGATTCAAAATTTTCGGGATAAATCATATTGAATTGAAAATTGAAAGTACAAAATTGAAAATTACTTGTTCGAGATCATGAACTTGTGTGTCGTTCCCTGATCTGTTTTGATGAGGACGTAATCATCCGGCTTGATCTTGTCCGCGTGTTTCGGGAGATACCGAATGATGAGATTACCCATCATTTCCTTGCCCAACGTGAGGGGGGTACAGTCCACTTCCAGGTAGTCGGGTTTGAAAATCGATAGGATCGATATGTTCTTTTTGCCCGTGTTGATCAGGTTTATGATCTGGTGTTTCGTCTCTGCCTGTTTTAAGTGGATCGTGTCCGTGGTGAAACGTAAGTTACCCACCACGATGGGGTAGGTTGTCGGGATGTCAACCGATTTCGTGATGACTTCTCCTTCTAAACGCAATACGATGTTCGGGGGAGTGGCGTTCGTGTACACGATAATCTTTTTCGAGAACACGCCGGGGCGGTCTTTCGGGTTGAACGTGACGATGACCACGCTACTGTCTCCGGGAGGAATGGGTTTCCTGTTCCATTTGGGAGTAGTGCAACCACACGTGGTTTCGATAAATTTTATCAACAGGGGTGCTTTCCCTTTGTTTGTAAATTTAAATTCGTGAGTTACTTTTCCCCCGTTTTCCTGCACGAGTCCCATGTTGAACGTGGTCTTTTCGAATGCGATCTTGGCCCGCTGGGCGAATGATAGCGTGGGGATGAAAAGTAATATTACATATATAAATATCTTCATCTGTATTTCTTTTTGTTTGTGGAAAATTGGAATACAAAAATACAAAAAGGGTTGGAAAAGATTGGTTTATGTCGGAATAAAACGTATCTTTGCGGCGTTAAAATTATTATTAAATATAAAAGACTGTACATCATGTATTTGACATCAGAAAAGAAAGAAGAACTTTTTTCACAGTACGGGAAGTCTAATAAAGATACCGGCTCTGTTGAGTCACAAGTAGCTTTATTTTCCTACCGTATCGCTCATTTAACTGAGCATTTAAAGAAAAACCACAAAGATTTCGCTACTCAAAGATCTTTGATTAAATTGGTTGGAAAACGTAGAGCGTTGCTTGATTACATGAAGAAGAGAGATATCGATAGATATCGTGCTATCGTTAAAGCATTGAATTTACGTAAATAATTACATAAAAACGACCCGGGTCGTCCGGGTCGTTTTACTTTTAATCCTCCCCTCCTCCTCCTTTTATCTAAAAAGAATTCCGTTAAAATGTTTAGTATTTTAACAGTTTTATTATTTCTATGAACATTATTGAAAAAAGCATTACCCTGAAAGATGGTCGGGTAATAACATTGGAAACCGGAAAATTAGCCAAACAAGCGGACGGTGCTGTCATGCTGAAAATGGGCAACACGATGTTGTTGGCTACGGTTTGTTCCGCACAAGAGGCAGGTCCGGACGTGGACTTCATGCCTTTGTCGGTAGATTATAAAGAAAAATTTTCAGCGGTAGGACGTTTCCCCGGTGGTTTCACCCGTAGAGAGGGAAGGGCTTCCGATTACGAGATTTTGGTATCCCGTCTGATTGACCGGGCTCTGAGACCTTTGTTCCCGGATGATTACCATGCGGAAACTTTCGTGCAGGTAACGTTGTACTCGGCTGATGAAGAGTCTATGCCGGATTGTTTGGCCGGATTGGCTGCCTCTGCAGCTATTGCCGTGAGTGATATTCCTTTCCACGGTCCTATTTCCGAGGTACGTGTAGCTCGTGTGAATGGGGAATTTATGATTAACCCTACCAAGAGCGAGTTGGCAACTGCCGATTTGGATATTATGGTTGCTGCAACCTACGAGAATATCATGATGGTTGAGGGTGAGATGAACGAGGTTTCCGAGAAAGAAATGCTCGACGCTATTAAATTTGCTCATGAAGCTATTAAAGATCATTGTTTGGTTCAAATGGAATTGGCAAAAGCCGTGAATAAAGAAAAACGGGCTTATTGTCATGAAGTGAATGATGAAGAGTTGCGTAAAGACATCTGGGCTAAATGTTACGATAAAGCGTATGCTGTTGCCCGTCAATGTAATGCAGACAAGCATTTACGCGAAAAGTTATTTACCGAAGTGAAAGAAGGATACTTGGAATCACTTCCGGAAGAAGAGAGAGAGGCGAAGAAGAATATGGTTGCCCGTTATTATCATGACGTGGAGAAAGAGGCTGTCCGGAGAATGATTTTGGATGAGGGGTTACGTCTGGATGGACGTACGACCGAACAAATTCGCCCGATCTGGTGTGAGGCCGGACCTCTTCCGGGACCTCATGGTTCTTCTATCTTTACCCGCGGTGAAACGCAATCATTGTCCACGGTAACTTTAGGAACCAAGCTGGATGAAAAGATTATAGATGAGGCTACTGAACAAGGAAAAGAAAAATTCTTGTTGCACTATAACTTCCCGCCGTTCTCAACGGGAGAGGCAAAAGCCAGTCGCGGTGTAGGTCGTCGTGAAGTGGGACACGGTAATTTGGCTCATCGTGCGTTGAAACGTATGTTGCCGGATAACTATCCTTACACGGTACGTGTTGTTTCTGATATTTTGGAATCTAACGGTTCATCTTCCATGGCAACGGTATGCGCCGGAACTTTGGCATTGATGGATGCCGGTATTCCGATCAAGAAACCGGTAACGGGTATCGCTATGGGATTGATCACCGATAACGAGAAATATGCCGTGTTGTCTGACATCTTGGGTGACGAGGATCACTTGGGAGATATGGACTTCAAGGTAACCGGAACGGTAGACGGTATCACCGCCACCCAGATGGATATTAAAGTAGACGGTCTTCCTTACGAGATTCTGGAGAAAGCTCTGGATCAAGCCCGGAGAGGTCGTTTACACATCATGAATATTATTAAGGAAACCTTACCTGAACCTCGTCCTGACTTGAAACCGCACGCACCGCGTATGGTTACGCTTACGGTGGATAAGGATCAGATCGGAGCGATCATTGGCCCCGGAGGAAAGATTATTCAGGATATACAGGAGAAATCCGGAGCGGTTATCATTATTGAAGAAGTGGGTAATCAGGGTATCGTGGATATTGCTGCCACCAATGCAGAATCTATCGAGATTGCCGTTGCCCGCATCAAGGCTATTGCTTGCAAACCTGAAGTCGGAGAGATTTACGAGGGAGTTGTAAAGACAATCACCGCTTTCGGTGCTTTCGTGGAGTTCTTGCCGGGTAAAGACGGTTTGTTGCACGTGTCCGAGATCGATCACAAACGCGTAGAGAAAGTGGAGGATGTATTGAAAGAGGGAGATCGGGTACGTGTGAAATTGATCGATATTGATCCGAAAACCGGAAAATTCAAACTTTCCCGTAAGGTGTTGTTGCCTAAACCGGAAGGTATGGAGCAAAACGATCGTCAAAATCGCGGCGAACGCCAAGATAGAGGCGAACGTCAAGATCGCGGGCCTAGACAAGATCGGGGAGATCGTCCCCATCGCGACAGAGGTCCTAGACCGGAAAGAAAAGAAAATCAAGAATAATATGTAAGTCATTGATTTTGTCATTCTGAATGGAGTGAAGAATTTCCTCGAATATAAGGGGAGATTTTTCACTCCATTTCTTTTGTTGTCGAAAATTGATTTTATTCCCGTGTCTGTGGAATTTGGAAGAAAACGGGAAGATGCAGGATAAAATAAAAAAAAGATTATCTTTGTTTGAATTTTGTTTATTGGCTATTATATCCGGCTGCATATATGAAAGTGTCAGAAGATATTGATGTTCAGATGTTGAACGAGTTCAAGCAAGGGCGTTTGGAGATGTTGTACAGGCGTCTGTATCCAGCACTATTGTTGTATGCCGTGCGGTATGCGGGAGAACAAAATAGTTTTCTGGCCGAGGATTGCGTGCAGAATGCGGTGTTCAACGCTTGGAAAAGACGGCTGCAATTTGAGTCGGTGGAGTCATTGAAATCTTTCCTTTATATTTCTATCAAGAATGAAATTGTTAGTCTTCACCGGAAGGCGAAAGCGAGTGAGCGTTATTTGTCACAACTGGAAGAGGACGTGTTTTTTCAGAATAGCGTGATTGACCAGGAGACTCAATTATTATTATATTATGCTATCCGGAGTTTACCGGAAAGGGAGCGACAAATTTTTGAATTGAGTTTTATTGAAGGGTTGAAAATTACGGATATTGCTGAACAATTGAACGTGTCGGAGAGTACGGTGAAGAAGACGAAGGCCAAAGCGTTGGATATTTTACGGGAAAAGTTGCCGAGAGAGTTATTTTTATTCTTTTTTGTTTTAAAAAGCTGATTTCTATTTTGTCAGTTGAAATTTTCGTGTCGTTATCTTTCTGAATATGTATTACTTACGATGTATTTTTGTTCGATAGATAATTTTTTCTAAAAATAAATGTGAATTTTTTACCCTTTTTTTAAGTGATTGCGTTCTATGGATGATTCAATTAAGAAACAGGATATAAAGTGTGATATAATGGAAAAATTAGAAGAACAGGTCTTTAAAATTTCACGGTTGATCTTCAAGGAGGTGACGGGGACGATTTCGGATGAAGAGCAACGCTATCTGGAATGGTGGCGGGGAAGGAATCCGGATAACGAGCGGTTGTATCGTGAGTTGAAGGATGGACAGCGAGTGATGGGTGAGGTGAAACAGTTGGAGGGAGTGGAGGTGATACGTCCATTGGAAGGGATGCACCTGCGTATTCGTGAGGAAGAACGACGATTGAGACAGAGAAGATGGCAATGGGGTGTGGCTGCCGCAGCTGTTGTGGCCGTGTTCGTGGGGTGTTTTTATTTGTTCCCGGTCGATGATAGACAGGAGTCCATGCCTTTGGCAAAGGCGGAACAACCCATTAAAGCCGGGGGTGTACGTGCTGTTTTGAGATTGGAAGATGGACGGGTGGTCGATTTGGAGACTTTGGCAGAAGGAGTGAAAGTGGGAGGTATGGATGCCGTGAAGATTGATGAGCGGCGATTATCGTACGCGGGACAAGGAAAGGTTGAGGGAGAGAAAAGAAAGAAATTAGTGTATAATGAGGTGGAAGTACCGAGGGGAGGAGAGTTCGATTTGATCTTGGCGGACGGGACTACCGTGTGGTTGAATGCAGGGAGTAAGTTGCGTTATCCGGTGGAGTTCGTAGGCAAAGAACGACGGGTGTTCTTGGAGGGTGAGGCCTATTTTTCGGTGACTAAGGATGCGGGTATGCCGTTTCGGGTGGAGATATTGCAACAGACGGTAGAGGTGTTGGGAACCGAATTTAACGTGTCCGGGTATATGGATGAGGCGGCGATTTACACGACCTTGGTGACCGGAAAAGTAAAGGTGGCAACTGATAGCGGGGAAAATATGGTACTTGCACCTGGGGAACAGAGTATGTTGGATTGTCGGGACGGGCATCTTGACAAACGGGAGGTGGATGTAGAGAAAGTGATTGCTTGGAAAAAGGGAATGTTTATTCTTGAGGAGCAAACTTTGGAGCAGATCATGCAGAAATTTGCAAGGTGGTATGATATGGAGGTTGTGTACCGGGATGATGAGTTGAAAAACATTATCTTTAAAGGGGTCGTGCCGCGGTATACAGAGTTGAGAGAGGTGCTGAATATTTTGGAAAAAACAAATGAGGTGAAATTTGATATAGAAGAAAGGACGGTGATCGTTTTCAAATAAAAAAGAGGGGAATCCGGCAAGATTCTCCTCGTCATAAATAAACATCTGTTGGCTCAGATGAATGTTTAATTAAATGCTTTACAAAGTTATGAAAAAAAATCGACGAACGGGCAATCCCTATTGGATAAGATTGCCGCAAAAATTGATTGCTATGGGTTTAAGGGTATTTTTACTCGTTTGCGTGATAAATACGGTCAGCGCAGCGGGTTTCTCGCAAGGGAAGAAATTGGATGTGGATTTCACGAACAGCACGATTGGGGCCGTGTTGGATTACCTGAAAGAGAAGGCTGGGTATGATTTTGTTTACCGGAAAGGTGTTGTTCGGGTAGATGATGTGGTGACGTTAAAATTAAAGGATGCGACGGTTGAAAAAATTCTGGATGCCGTGTTGCGGGAGAATGGGTACAACTACGAGGTGGTGGATAAGGTAGTTGTGGTTACACGTGCAAAAGCGGTTCCTGTTGTACCTACCGTGGAAGTGGTGAAAGGGCAGGTAAAGGATGCAAGCGGTAAGCCTTTACCGGGTGTGACGGTGATGTTAAAAGGTACGTCAGTGGGTACAGCCACGAATATTGACGGGAAATATGAGATCAAAGTACCGGCAAAAGAAGGCGTGGTGATCGTGTTCTCCTTCGTGGGGATGAAATCGCAAGAGATGAAGTTTTCAGGCCAGAAAGTGCTTAATGTGGTTCTTTTGGAGGACGTGGAACAGATGGAAGAGGTGATCGTTACGGGGTATTCGACTCGAAAGGTGAGCGAGATGACCGGTGCGGTACAACAATTCCGGGGAAAGAATATCGCTCAATCGGCCACGGGCGGTAGTTTGATGAATGCGTTAAAAGGACACACGACTGGATTGCAGATTACGGGTAGTAGCGGTGTTCCGGGAAGTGACGGAGATTTGCTGTTACGCGGTACAGGAACGTTATATAGTTCCAATTCTTTATCCACGACGTCTTCTTTCCCATTGATCGTGATAGATGGTGTGATCACCGATTACACGAGTATTAACGGGGTGGTATCTCCATCGGATATTGCAGATATTACAGTGTTGAAGGATGCTGCTTCTACCGCTATTTACGGTTCCCGGGCCGCAACGGGAGTGATCGTGGTGACAACGAAAAAAGGTGCAAAAGATCGTATGACAGTAGCACTGGATATGAAATTAGGTATCAGTACTCCGAATTTTGGAAAATTGGAGTATATGAATTCACAGGAGTTGCTGGATTATGGAAAGATGGCATTACGTAATTGGTGGAATACGAATGAGAGTTTACGTGCAAAATATGCCAATCAGGAAACTTTCATACAGGATACATTGGGAACGTTATATAATAATTTTGACGTAACGAAAACGACTAATTGGAGAGATCTGGTTTATCGTAACGGTTTAAGTAAGGATGTGGCAATGAGTATCCGCGGTGGTGGAGATAAGATCCAGTATTATTTTTCATATAACTATTATGATGAAGAGGGTACACAGATTGGATATGATCTGACACGCCATTTGTTCAAGTTACGGTTGGATTTTGATGTGATGAAATATTTATCGTTTGGGGTGAATCTGAGCGGTACGTTTGAGAAAAATATTACAGCCAATTCCGATGATGATTCCATGGAAAGTTACCATCCTTGGGTGACTCCCTATAATGAGGATGGAACGTTGAAGTACAACATCAAATCTTGGAAGAATTACACGATGGACCCGACTCCGTTGAGTAATCCGTTGCAAGATAATAAATATAATAACGTGACGGATTTGAAGAATAATCTGTTCGGTTCGTTCTCTGCAACATTGAAGCCTTTCAAATGGTTGTCTTTTTCTTCGACAAATACATTGACTTTGACGAATGTCAATACAAATGATTATTTGGATAGTCGTACTTATAGTGGTAATCATAGCCGTAATGAGATGAGTAACGGTGTTTTGAAGGTGGATGATGAACGGAGCTGGACTTTTTTGACATCAAATATTTTACGTTTGCAACATAGTTTCGGTGAGCATAACCTGAGTGGTTTGGTAGGTCAGGAATGGTATGAACGTCACACTCGTTCGTCACATATTGAAATGTATGACCAGATGATTGCCGGAGAACGTAACGTAGGTGGTTTTTCGAAACAAGGGGATAAAACGAATCCGGCTGTGATTCCGACAGGTGCAGAGCGGGAGTCCGGTAGTTTCTCTGTATTCTCGGAGGTAAACTATAATTATGCAGGTAAATACATGGCTTCGGCTTCTTTCCGTACAGACGGTTCAACGAATTTCGGTAAGGACAATCGTTATGGAACGTTCTATTCATTTAGTGGATCATGGCTTGTTTCTCGGGAAGCTTTTATGGCACGTCAGGACGTGGTGTCTAACCTGAAATTGAGAATGAGTTATGGTACGTCAGGTAAAGAGGCGGGAATGGATTATCTGAACTACACGCTTTATAGTACAAGTAACACGACGTTTGACTATTACCGGGATCATCCGGTTTATCAATCGGCTTACGGGGCAACCATTAACCAGTTGGGGAATGATCAGTTGTCGTGGGAAACAGCATATAATCTGAATATTGGGGTGGATGTGGCGTTATTGAATAACCGTATTTCATTGTCTGCGGATTGGTATAAACGGCGGAATAGCGATTTGATTATGAGTACGACTCTGCCGGCTGCAAATGGCGTGGGAAGACAGTACCAGAATGTGGGAGAGATGGAGAACCGGGGAGTGGAATTGGTGTTGAACACGCACACGGTGAAAGGGGAAGAATTTAACTGGTTTACGACATTGACGTTCAGTTATAATAATAATGAGTTGACTAAATTGGATCAGGAAAAATTGACTCGTAGCGGTTACAAAACCTTCTATGAAGGGGATAATATTGACGAGTTGAAGAAAGTGAAAGTTACGGGAGTTGACCCGGAGACCGGTTTTGCTCAATATGCTCGGGTGGAAGAAGACGGTAGTACGAATATCGTGGGTTCTCTGTCGGAAGCCGTGCTTGGTAACGGGGAGCTGAGTTACGTGAATATCGGTTTGTCGCGTGCACCTTATTGGGGTGGTTTTACAAACACGTTTACCTATAAGAATTGGGAGTTGTACTTGCATACCACGTATAGTTTGGATTATAAAGTGTATAATAGTGTGCTGGCTGAATATACGTCAGGAACGTCATGGACTTCGTCAAATCTCCATAAAGTGCCTTCCGGATTGAAAATATGGGAAAAAACGGGAGATAAAGCTGATATTCCGATGGTAAATGCCGATCCGGCTTTCGTGCAAGAGCTGAATAGCGAGACTTCTTTCTGTTACACGGATGCCAGTCATCTGAGAATATCGAATATCCGGCTGACGTATAATTTCCCGCAACAATGGATGAAAAAAATCTGTGTACAGTCTGCGGCCTTGAGCTTTAGTTGTGACAATGTCTATACGTTTGCTTCTAAATACTTTGCTGGAATGGATCCGGAGAATGTGGGCGGTTGGGCAGCACCAAGACGTTTTATATTTGGTTTGAATGTTACATTTTAACGGTAGAAAGTTATGAAAAAGAGATATTTACTTATCGGAGCTCTATTCTTGTTTGCTTGTAACGGACGGCTTGATGAAATGCGTCCGCATAATATGGCAGAGGCGGATAGTTATCTGGGTAGTTTCAATAATATAGTGAATGCCACTTCGGGGTTGTACGGACAATTTTTGATGCAGGCCGGAGGGTATTCAGAGGCACACCATTATCACGGTAGTTATCATGTGTTGGGTGAATTTCGGGGAAATAATGTCATCTTCGCGGAGGCTTTCCCGGCCCAGAGTGGTTTTATGACTTCTCCTGATTATTTGCGGGCTCCGGATGCCCATTTCTTCTTGAATAGTGATCAGAAGTCCCAGTCATACGCTTGGGCGTTGTGGGCGAAAAGTCAGCAATTGATACTGGGGGCATCTCGTAATATAATTGCTATTGATAAGTTATACGGGGAAACGGTGAACCCGGATGAGAAGCGTGATTTGATTCGTTTGAAAGGGGAAAATGCTTTCTTACGCGGGTTGATGATTTTCAATGCCACGAATGTATTCGGACGTCCTTTCTGGGATAATCCTGATGTGAATCTGGGTATTCCGTTGGATGTAGAGGCTACCGCGGAAATGTTACCTCGTAATACCGTACGGGAGTGTTTCGAACAGGCCGTTGCAGATTTCAGATTAGCGGCATCTTGTCTGCCGGATGAACGTTCGGATCGTACGTTTGCTAATAAAGTGGCATCATTTGGTATGTTGTCGCGCGTGTATTTGTATATGGGCGGATTACCGGAGAGTCCCGATGAAGAATATAATCGTTTGGCGGTAGCTTATGCAGATTCAACGTTTAGTTTGGTAAATGACGTGGTAGAGGTTTTGCGAGGGGAGGAATTGAAAGACTTGTATGATAATCCGAAAACGAACAAGGAAATTTTATTCGCTTTCTTCACGGGTAATTTCCCTAGTGGAGTGGGTAATGCGGTTCATAATTATTATTCTTGGAGCGGTTATGAGTCTGAGGCTAGTACTAGTGTGTATTGTTGTGAGATTTCGCATGATTACGAGAAAATCATGGATAAGGAAAACGACTTGCGGTGGCAGTATTTTACGGAACCTTCCGTACGACATGCGGGACGTTTCAGTACAACGAAATACAATGGAGGTGCGGATAATATTTTTGCTGATTACTATTCTTTCATTTGTCCTTCCGTGTTTATCCGTGCCGGAGAGGTGGTCTTGAACAGGGCAGAGGCTTACGCTAAACTGGGAGAGGATACAAAGGCCTTACGGGATTTGAATGAGATTCGTGACCGGGCAGGTTTGGAAGAATTATCGGGATTAAGCGGAGATAACCTGTTTGAAGAAATATTCACGGAACGTCGTCGGGAACTGGCTTTTGAGGCTCTGACGTACTATGATTATGTACGTAATGGCGTGACGATGAAACGGGAGGAAGTGTCCGTGTCTTATAGTAACTACACGGGAGCGCAATATAATGAGATAGATCCTAAAACATCCCGTCGGACGGTATGTTTGATTCCTGCCGAGGAGTTGCTACTGAATGATAAGTTAGTACAGAATGATTATTAAAATAAAAAGTAAGGTATATGATGAAAAAATTAGTTCTGAGTGTTGTAATACTGTGTGGATTCACCATGTCGTTGCTGGCACAGGGTATTCAGTTTCGTGAAGGTAGCTGGAAAGAAATCCTGGAGATTGCCAAGAAGGAAAACAAATTGGTGTTCGTGGATAATTATACAAGCTGGTGCGGTCCCTGTAAAAAGATGGTGAGCGAGATATTCCCGTTGAAGGAAGTCGGGGATTTTTATAATGCTAATTTCATTTGTTATAAACTGGATTGCGAGAAAGGGGATGGTGTGGAAGTGGCAAAAACATATCAGATTATGTCATTCCCTACTTATTTGTACGTGGATGGAAACGGGAAATTGTTTTACCGTTCCGGAGCGTATATGCCTGCAGAAAAGTTTATTGAAGAGGGAAAGATCGCTTTGGCTGAGTTCTCTGACAAGCGGACAATTGAAGAGTGGGAAGCGCTCTACGCTAAGAAAAAGAATAACGCATCTTTCGTGAAAGGATACATTGCCAAGCGTAACCGGGCGAAATTGGATAACGCGGATATTTTTGATCAATACGTGAGTATCGAGAAAGAGAAAAATTTGATGGATACCACGTTCTTGAAAGAGTTATTCGATTATGAGAATAAGCTAAATGCCGGAGGGGCATGCGCTGATTTTATCATGAAGAATTGGGATCGTATTCGTGAGGTGACGGGTATGCAAGATCAAAAGATGGCCGAGATTCTGGGTTATAGCATGGGTTCGTATTCCTATCGTCGTGCCGTGAAAGAGAAGAATGAAGAGCGTTTTAACAGCTACCTGAAGGTGATGGCTTTCCTGAATGGGAAGTTGGGAGTGAATGTGGCGAACGAGGAAGTGAAAAGTCGTTCCGGATACTATGCCGCTATTGATGACAAGACGAGATTCGAGGAATTGGCAGAGAAACATGCGGATATTCTTTTTGAAGAGGAAAAAGATTGTTTGAAACGGGATCAGGAAAAATACATGCAATTCTTGCAGGGATTAATCAAGGATGCATCAGGACTTGCATCTCAGACCCCGGAGCAATTGGCCTTTACGATTCAGTTTGCCGGTATCAATGAGTCAGCTTCATTGGCATTTAATTTCCGTGATCTTGCGGCTAATGTTGCCCGTCTCTCGGATGATCAAAAATTGCTGAATAAGGCTATGACGTGGGCATTGGAGGCTATTACGCTGTTCGGTAATTTCACTTGCTATGAAACGTTGGCCGAGGTGTTGTACAAGATGGGATACCAGAAAGAGGCTCTTTGGCAAATAGAAAAGGCGCTGGATAAAATGCCGGCAGGGAATGATGCCATTGCTGCACGTATTCACGGGAAGTTGGATAAAATTAAAAATAATAAATGATGAAAGTGGTATTTTTACTTGGAATTGTAGCCCTGTTGGCAGGGTGCAATTCCATTCAGAAAGACGAGTTTGTGATCACGGGAACAATCAGTTCTTATCCGAAGGAGGTTTTGATTTGTGCCTATCAAACGAACGGTAATTTTATATTGGACACGATCCGGGTGGAAAATGGAAAATTGAGTTACCGGAAGAAATTGCAGGAACCGATTGTTGCCTCTCTCGTATCGCGAGACCCGCATAATATTATCCCGTCGGGTATGGGAGTTGTACCCGGACCGAGTGTCACGTTATTCATGGAGCCGGGTACGAAATTGGAAATTAACATGGATAATGCCCGTTGGCCCGAATTGCAATGGAAAGGTGGAGCGTGGAACAATGACTTGATGAAGTTGTATGCCAAAACATTGCCTTTGGAACACGAGATGTTTGAGTTGTTGCGTAAATCGTATGCTGAAGGGGTAACAGAGGAGGAGAAGGTTGCTTTAGGCGAACAACGGATGACTTTAGCTGAAAAAGAGAAAGAAGAAAAAATCCGTTTTATCAAAGGGAATCCGTCCAGTTACGCGGCCATGTATCTTTTAAATGGAATGCGTAATGATTTCACTTTAAAGGATTACGCGGCTACTTTTGCAGCTTTCGATCAAGCCTTGCGGGAAATGCCTTTGGGTAAGGAGATGCAAGGAGCCATTGACATTGCCTTGCGTACAGAAGTAGGTGCTATTGCCCCGGATTTCGAAAAAGTGGATAAGGATGGAAATACCATACGCTTGTCGGATTACAGGGGGAAATATGTGCTACTGGATTTCTGGGGTTCCTGGTGTAGTCCTTGTCGGGATTCACATCCTCACTTGAAAGAAATTGAGGCAAAATATCGGGATAAAGGTTTGGTAGTCATTAATATTGCCACGGAAAACGGTTCCAAAGCTCGTGAAATATGGTTGCAAGCTATCGAGGAAGATGGTATGACGTGGACTCAGATCCTGAATAACGAGGGAAAGGATAAATGTGACGTGGTGAAGGACTATGCCATCACGGCATTCCCGACTAAAGTGTTGATTGATGGTGATGGGAAAATTGTTGTACGTGCAGTGGGGGAATCTGAACCGATAGATGCGAAGTTGAAGGAAGTATTCGGAGAATAAACGATAAGTAGGAAGGTCGAGGGATGAGGTAGACTCAAAAATCCTGTTTGAAATGACTACCTCCCCTAGCCTCTCCTTACACGGGAGGGGAAATCGATTGGTAATCAGCTCTCCCCCTGTGTAAGGGGGAGTTGGAGGGGTAGTTAGTAAACAAATACAGAACTTTTAAGTCAACCTCCTTCCTCTTTTTCTGGCCGGAACGTTGATGTCGTCATTTGTAGATGTTATTGCACGTCATTCTATTATTTTTTACACAAAATCTTACTATCTTTGTCCATAGTATGAAATGAAATAAACTATGGAAAACAGATTAAATGTAGGAATCACGCACGGGGATGTAAACGGAATATCTTATGAGTTGATCATAAAATTGTTGGCAGAGAATCGGATTTGTGAGTTGTGTGTTCCTATCCTATACGGGTCGCCTAAAGTGGCCGCCTACTACCGGAAGGTATTAAATATTGAAAACTTCAGTTTAAACACGATTCGTGAGCCGGGTGAGGCTAACGGGAAACGATCCAATATCATCAATTGCGTGGATGATAACGTGAAGGTTGATCTTGGAAAAGAGACTCCCGAATCGGATCAGGCTACCATGATAGCCTTGAAATATGCCTTGGACCACTTGGATCGGGACGAGATTGATGTGTTGACGCTGGCTCCCCAGGGACCGAATGCATTCTTCACGGAAGAGGCCGGGTCGTTGGTGGAATATTTGGGTAAGCGTTATAATACCGCAGATATTATGTCCATCTTGGTGAGCGAAAAGATAAAGATGGGTTTCGTGACCGAACAGGTTAAATTACGGGATGTGCCGCATCAGGTTACACAAAAGAATATCTTCAAGAAATTAACCTTGCTGGATGATACTTTGCGTCAGGATTTTACTATTTTGAAACCAAAGATTGCTGTTCTGGGGCTAAACCCACAGGTAAATTGCGGTCAGAATGGAGATGAAGAAGTGAATGTTATTATTCCGGCGATTGAGCGAGCCCGGGAAGAGGGAATTATGGCCATTGGCCCATTCTCTGCCGAGCGTTTCTTCTCGGAGAGAATGTACGAGAAATTTGATGCTGTCCTCGCCATGTATTACGATCAGGGGGTTGTGGCATTTAAGTCCGTGGATGAGGAAAGTGCCGCTTGTTATATTGCCGGGTTGCCCGTGATCTGTTCAATGTCTTTAACCGATCCTCATTATGATATTGTAGGTCAGAATCTGGGTGATGAACAAGGACTTCGTAATGCTCTTTATTTGGCGATGGATGTTTGCGTGCATCGGGAACAAAATATCGAGTTACAGAAAAACCCGCTTCCACATTATGATATTGCCACAAATAGTAATGAGAGCGATTTGAACGTGGAACAGATTGAAGGAGTAAAAGCGGAACTTGAAGATTAAGTTTTTTCTTTAGTCGAGAAATAAAAAACGGGATTCACTATTCTTATGTGAATCCCGTTTTTATTTTAGGCTTCTGCAACCAGTTCTGCAATATCTTTTACCGGGATTTCCGGTGAGGTTTTACCCAATGTTTTTTTACATAGCGGACAGGCCGTGACAATAACGTCCGGCTGGTATGCCGCGTATGCTTTCACTGTATCACTACTAATTTTCGTTTTTTGCGTGGAATCAATGGCCGTATTTGCCAAACTACCCCCGCAACAGAGTGATTTTTTCCCGTCATAGGCTGTCGGGATTTTCCGGCTTACTTGTTTCAATACGCTTTCGGGGGCGTCAACGACACCACAACCTCTTCCCAGTTCACACGGGTTATGGAACACGGTTTTCAGATCCAGGGCGTTGACCTTTAATTGCCCCTCCTGAATCAGCATATCAATATATTCCGTGTGGTGCATGACTTTTATATTCAACAGGTAATCCTCCTTGAAAGTTTTGTAACAGATTGGGCAGGAGGTAACCAATATATCGGCCTGTGAGGCATCAATCATTTGCAGGTTTTTATCCATGACCACTTGTGCCGCTTTCCAGTTCCCGGAAAGAGCTAACGGTCGCCCACAACATACCCCGGCTTGCTCATCAATGAACGTGTAGTCTGCTTTTGCTTTCTCGAAAATCTGTTGCATGGATTTTATAATGCCCGGGGTAAGATGACTCATACATCCGGCAAAATAAGCGACTTTAGCGGGTTTCACTTCCGGTTGGGGAACATAAGCATACGTGTCTTTCGTAACTCTCAATATATCTGGTCTTTTACTTTGGCGGATCGCATTCAGGTTGATACCCACGGGACATGAATTCTCGCAACGTCCGCACATCAGGCAGTCTTCTGCTTGTTGGGCGTATTCCTCTCGATTGCGCAGGCGACGGAGAAAATAGACGGGTTGCGTGTCATTTATATTACAGGACGTGTTCAATTGACAGGTATTGATACATATTCCGCAACGGGAGCAGGAATTGACCTGTATTTCACTGAATCCGTTATATTCTTTGCCTTGTTTTACTCCCCAGTTTTTCAAGAAGATATAGACCATTTCAGTCGGGATATGCATGTACCGGGAAAATGGTAATAGTAGGAAGAATAGTCCAAGCAAGGAGGAGTAAAGCCACCAGGCAGGATAAGATAGGTTTTCCAGAGGTAGAAAATCGTTGAAAAAGTCCCCCGCGTTGTGCGTGAGGAAACTACCGCCTCCATTCAGACCGCTTGTGAAGCTTTCTGCCAGAAAACGTACCGGGAAAATGAGCCAGAGTACGGTTAGTATAAGCAAATCGTAAGCCCGTTGTTTCGTGGTCTTCTTCATGCCGAAAATACGGGAACAGAAACGTTTGGTGACAGCCAGTAAGATCCCGATTAACAGGAATGTCAGTATCAAGTCCATCAAGAACGCGAAAAACTCGCTGTACGGGAACGTCTCTTTTGCCGGATGGAAATAACGGAAGAAGATTGCAAAATAAGGTGGGTTGAAAGCACTGGTATGGTAAACCATGGATTCGATTTTCCCGACAACGATCAATAAGAACCATCCGAAAGCAAAGGTCATGTGCATGTATCCCAGCATCGGGTTCGTCTTGAATATATTATGATGCAACAAACTTTCCCGGAAAATTTCCCAACCGGAACGAATGGTTTTAAGACTGAACAAGCCTTTGCGGATTTTTTTACGTTCTTCTTTCGGAAAGCTTTTGATCCACTTGTAGTATTTCACGCACAAGTATCCCAGTAGCACGACCAGCCCGATCGTGAACGGCAGGACAAAGTGATCGTAATATATTTTGTTCGTGTATTCGTATTGCTGCATAATAATTGAAAATTGAAGATTGAAAATTGAAAATGAGGGGAACGGGTCCGGGCATTTCAGCTTTTCAATTTTGTTTTTATATAGTTGAGCATTTCTAAAATCATCTTTCGGGTTTCCACGCCTCTTGGGCAGACCAGCATGCATTTTCCGCACAACATACATTTCTGTAATTGCTCTTTCGCCTCTTTATTTTCGCCTCGCTTCATGAGCATCTGTATCTTCCGGATGTTAAAGTCCGTGAGATTTCCTGCCGTGCATCCTGCCGTACATCCGCCACAGCCAATACATAATTTGCTGCTGGGAACCACACGAGCGATATGTTCCGTCATGGATTTGTCGTTCGTATCATAATTGATACTCCGTGTTTCCGATATGCTATAACCCCAAAAATTGATCATCTCTTAATTTTAAATCCTATTAATTTCTTGATTTAGTGATTTCCGATTCATTGATTTTTCCCCTCTATCCAACGCTCTTTTTAATCACTGAATCCTGGAATCGACAATCACAAAATCTTTTTAAGTTTCACGTATTCTATAATGTTCATGGCTGCCGAACGGGCATCGGCCAGCGTGTCGGTCAGGTTCATCGGGGCACTTCCGCATCCGGCCACGAAAACGCCTTCGACATTCGTGTTGTTGTTACGATAGTGCGGGTCTTGGGATTTGATGAAACCATTTGGAGCCAAGTTCAAGCCTAGCGTGTCTGCCATTTGGCGACTGCCTTCCGAGGATTCCATACCGACCAACAGGATCATCATATCAAGCGTCATGCGCAAGGGTTTCCCGACAAGAGTGTCTTCCACCTTGATCTGTAATTGCTTGTTCATGTTTTCAGCGGCCTCGGACAATCTGCCCCGCACGAATTTGATATTATATTTTTCCTGTGCATCCCGGTACATTTCCTCGTAACCCGGTCCGAACATACGCATATCCATGTAGAAACAGAAGATTTCCGTGTCAGGTAATAGTTCCCGAAGTTCAATGGCTTGCTTTACCCCGGTGATACAACAGAGTTTGGAGCAATGGTAGTTGCATACCTTTTCGTCACGGGAACCCACGCAATGGATGATCCCGATACGTTTGGGGGTATTCCCGTTTGCCATTCTGATTGAGTGGTTGTAGAACATATTCTCCAGTTCCACGGAGGTGATCACGTTTTCATATATCCCGTAACCATATTCTTCCTTCCGGCGGGCATCGAAAATTTTGAATCCCGTGGAAACCAACATTGTGTCCCCTTCAAGTAAGCTACCGTCGCTGAGAGATACGAGGAATTTACCCTCTTTGTTCTTCTCGATTTTCCGGGGTTCCATGCCCAAGTGTAACTGAATTTTCGGGTGATTCAGGTTTTGTTTTAATATGTCGTTCAGATCCTTGGCGGATTTCCGGTCAGGAAACAATTGGTACCAATTGTTCAAGTTACCGCCGGTTTCGTTGTTTTTCTCGACTAATTCCACGTCGATTCCTTGACTTGCCAGTTGATGCGCGGCTTCGCAACCTGCCGGACCTCCTCCGATGATGATGACTTTTGCCATATATTAATTGAAAATTGAAAATTGAAAGTTGAAAATGAATGACTTCATGGTTCTTTTTCCAATTTTGTGGTTTAACATTATAATTTTGACACTCTCAGGTACGTGGGGCATTTCGGGGCCCCGATGTCTTCTCCCCGGATGTTTTTGAATTTTGCTTCCGGATCATACGGGATGCCCATTTTATCCAGCAGGGGTTCCACTGAAACCTGGTGCATCTGCAACCCGATTTCCCACGGGTCATACCCCAGAACGAGAGCTGTGAGTTCCTCGTAAGTCAGCACGGGAATACCGTAGCCGTCCTGTCCGTAAGTGGTTCCTTCCATCTCGCTGATCGTGTATTGCCATTTGTCCATGAACATGGCGCACCCCGGACAGTTTGCCACGATAAAGTCGGGTTCGTAAGGTTGCATGGATTCAAATTTCTTTTTCGAGTTGGCCACGGAATAGCCCCGGTTGGCCATCACGAGATACTGGCGAAAACCGAAACCGCAACAATGTCTTCTTTCCGGGTAATCGATTACATCGCCGCCCCAGGCATAAATCATACCGGATAACACGGCCGGAAATTCGGCTCCCCCAATTCCTTTCGTGGGGAACATTTTCGAGTAATGACACCCGATGTGATCCACCCCCCGGAGAGGTCTTCCCGTGTGAACGTCCACCAGCTTGTATTTTGCCTGGGCAGCGATCTCGTTTCTGAACTTATAGATTATGTCTGATGTGTGAGCAAGATTTCTAGGTTTTTTAAATTCCCGTTTGGTGGCTTTCCAAAGGAATTCTCTGATTTTTTCTTCCACTTCCGGGTGGTGGTGCCATGTCTCCAATATCTCGGTATAAATACCGAAAGATGTGATACAAGAGGGGGTCATGTTTTCGTACCCGGCCTCGGTCATGAGGGCAAAATGACGGGCGACTACCGTCATGATTGTTTCTGCCGGAACGATGTCCGAATGATAACCGATCCCGGTGCAAGTCGTGTGTCGCGGATCATCAATAACATCTTTCGCCAGTTTATTCTTCATAATATCCAGGTAAGCCCATTCCGAACCCGGGAAGAACGTCTGGCGAATACAACTTCTCGCGTAAAAATAGTGATCATCGGCAATCTCTTTCTGATAATCTTTCCATATCTGTTGTTTACCCTCTAAATTCATCTCGCTATTTTAGTTCCTGTTAATTGCTTGAATTCGTTTTAAACTTTTATCTTTCTACTGGTGTTTCCCGCTGTTTTCCATGTATGTTTTCAGGAAATAAGCCTCTTCCAGATCAACTTTCTCTTCGTCGGCCACGTGTTGGGAACAACTGTCAATTTTTTCCAAGAATTCAGTTCCCCCGGTGACATCGAAAATTTTCCGCAATTCATCCATACTTTCCGAATCCACTTCCCGTAATGCCCCGGCTCCCGATTGACGGTAGTTCGAGTGCATGCGTTCGTACACGTCATCCAGATGCTCGTATATCCATTCCCACACGGGTCCTTGCTCCGGGTGCATTTCCGGTTTCACCAGGTCGGGAGTAACGCAATATCCTCTTTTGAGGATGGATTCTCCGATCACGTGTTTTAGCGCGTATTGCTGACGTCCTTTTTCCGAATAGACAAAATATCCCAATTCCTGGGATGCTTTTCTTAATGCCATGATCACGAGGCCCGGCGTGTTGCAGCGCGGACAACGAGTTTTACAAGACATACATTCCCCGCAATACCAGATCGTGTTGCTTTTCAACAACTCTTCGATCTCTTCTTCATTCCCCCGTTGTACGGTTTCCACGATCACCCGCGGGTCATAGTTATAGAATTCGGCTGCCGGACAAATTGCCGTGCATACCCCGCAATTCATACAGCTATTCAGCCCTTCGATGAAATGAATATCTTTTTGTAACTTTTTTAAAATCTCTGACATAACTAACTCTATATGGAAAAATTACTCGTCATAATTCTTTTGCATACAAAAGTATATCTTAATATTTTGCAACTAAAGGAGAGAAATGCTTAAAATGTGGGGTATTTATACTACCATTGGGAGCCTGTTTAAATTTGTTGAACAAAATCTTGTCGTTGCTTGATTACCTCTAGGTTATGCTGATGTTCCATCAATGTTCCTTCGGTGTTCCAATAAGACTCAGTTTTGATTCGTGCGGCGTTTAAATGTATTTTTTCCAGCGATTACTCGCAAGTGACACGGAGAAAGCACGGAGAAGACCTAGCCAAACAATAGAGTAACAGCGTATGTCTCTTGAACAACTGGCATTCAATATTTTTTTATATTAGTCAATGCGAAATTTAAACAGGTTCTAAGTTTGCTTGATAAGTAGTAGTTACAAGTTGCAGGTTGACCGGTTACAGGTTTGGTTCTAAATAGCCTGTAACTTAAAACATCTTTTCCCCGTAAGAAAAAGGAAAAACCATGAACAAAAGTGTAAAGGGTACTTTAACAGAGGCCAATCTTTTAAAATCATTTGCCGGAGAATCACAGGCAAAAAATCGGTATACTTTTTTCTCTGAAGTAGCGAAAAAAGAGGGGTACGAACAGATAGCGGGCATATTTTACGAGACCGCTTTGCAAGAAGAGATGCACGCGAAACGTTTCTTCAGCCGTTTAGAAGGCGGAATGTTGGAGATCACTGCTGCGTATCCTGCTGGGGTTATTTTGGACACGGCCAGTAATCTGGTTGAGGCTGCGGAGGGTGAGTATGACGAGTGGCATCACTTGTATCCGGAATTTGCTAAAGTGGCCGAAGAGGAGGGATTTAAGGACATTTCCGTGATGTACCGTATGATTATCGAGGCGGAAAGAAATCATGAAACAAGGTATCGGAAACTCTTGTCGAACTTGCAGGATGGTATCCTTTTTGAACGCCCGAAAACGGTAAAATGGTATTGTCGCAAATGCGGGTATGTCCACGAGGGCCCCACGGCTCCTAAAGTTTGTCCGGCTTGTCTCCATCCGCAAGGATTCTTTGAATTACTGGTAGAGAATTATTGAGATGAGTAACATGAGTACAGGAACCTGAAAATGAATTTTGTCGTTTTCAGGTTTTTTATATAATTCAAATTACAATAATTACTGTCATAGATAATTAAGACAAGGGATAAGTATTATGCCGTTTATATATATGGCTTCTGCGCTGTTGCTTAAAAACAAAATACCAGCTCACTCTCATAATGGTGTTGTAGGACAAATTGGACTATATTTCGTGACTACAGGAAGATTATCATTATTTCTTTGGTTCTGTGGATAGTATAAATCGTAGATACTCTCATCTGTTTTTTATGTGTGTTAAAGTTTGTGTACCAATAGGAAACAAAAGATTTGTCCAAAGAAAAGTAGGATGATAAAAAGGGATTGATATTGAAATGTTTATTGTGTTAATAAACGATCGATTATTGCGTTGCAAATATACTAATTTTTCATGCTTACAAATGGAATGCAGATATTTTTTTCTTTTTAACCATCAGGAGGTTGACATATTTGCCCAAAATGAAAAATTATTAAATGTGTTAATATCATCAATCGATCGTTTTTTTAGATCAATAGTCTAGAATCAGTAAAATCAGATTATTTGCGTGGGAATGAATATGATTCTTCCAAAAGACAGTTTTTACGTGCTGTACCTGTTTAAGGATGGTGCGTGAGGCACATGGGCATAAAAAGTTAAGCCTGATTCTAAAGGTTAGTGCGCGAAGCGTATCTACATCAATCGTGTGATATAGAATTTATTAATCAATCACGAGAATTTCCAGATTTCACAAGCTATAAAATATGTCAGAGGGTACGAGAAAAATGCATTGGTATGCGGCGTACACTAAAATCAATCAGGAATTAACGATTAAAAAGCGGTTAGATCACTTGGAGATAGAAAATTATCTTCCCATGCGTGATGAAGTTCGTGAAACTTCTTCCGGGAGGAAAAACGTGCGGGTAATCTTGATCCCTCATTTGATTTTTATTCGAACGGATCAAACAACAGCTTTCTCGTTACTGAATGAACATGGTTTAAACGTCGTTTACCTGAAAGATTTAGAAACTCGTCATTTGTTGATTGTTCCCGATAAGCAAATGCGTGATTTCATGTTCTTGCTTGACTTTTCAGATTCCACCGTGGAGGTGATTAACGAAGAGTTGAAGCGAGGTGATCGGGTAAGAGTAATCAAAGGTCCGCTAATAGGGCTTGAAGGAGAATTGCTCCGCATAAAGGGGCATAAACGCGTAATAGTGCGCCTGGAAGGGGTCGTTTCTGTGGCAACCTCTTATATTCCGGGATCATTCCTAGAAAAAATTAAATAGAGATAGTGGCGATGAATCTTAATGATTTGTACAAAAAAGTATCGGTCATCCCAATTGGAGATTTCCCTCCATCTGCGTTGTCCGGTTTATTGCATGGGTATATCTCAATCTATTCTATTGTGCGAGTAAACCCGTGGTTGGAAGACGTGTATGGTAGCCAATGGGATATCCATGAACGGATTCGTGAAATAGCGGGAGAATTAGCCGATCTGATACAAGATCCATCTATTGCATTGGAAGATCGAGTTGGACATATTGCCGACTTGATGGAAACTTATTTGACCTATTCCGACATGGATTTCCTGGATATAGCTTTAGATGCAGCTTATGGGATAATATCACCGGAGGGTAGCGATGAGATTGTATTACCTTGTCGAACACCGGAGATGTGTCGGTTGTTGTGTAGTTGTTATTATTTCACGGGGGAGGAGGAGTGTGCAAGGTTGGCAAAGGAAATCGTGAAAGATAAAATGAACGAATATAATAGTAACCAAATTTTAATAAACATAGATAATTGGAATTGGTTTCGTGCGATAGAGGTTTACTGTTCTATAGTCGGTGATAAAATAAATCTTTTCTTGAAAGACAATATCGAAAATGAAGAGATTGGATGTTTGAGTGATTATTTTGATCAATTAGCATACAAGGAATTATTTCTAGATAATAAATGATGTTACTTGTGTTGGATATGTTATATGTAAATTATGTGTTCTATTAATATGCTTTTTAGCGTAAAAATGGATTTTAGCGTATTCTATTTTAATGATATAAAAAATGAATAAAACGGGTGTAGTCATTCAAGCTCGCGTGGGATCTACTCGACTTGCTAATAAGGTTTTATTACCATTTTATGGTGAGCAAACAATACTATCTATTGTTGCAGATAAATTTACTCATTGTGGTTTACGTGTTGTTATTGCAACAACAACTAATACTAAAGATGATGTAATAGAACAATTTTGTAATTCTAAGAATCTTGTGTGTTTTAGGGGTGAAGAGTTTGATGTGTTAAGTAGGTTTATTGCTTGTGCTAAGAATTTTAATTTTACTTCTTTAATAAGAGTATGTTCTGATAATCCATTATTAGATTTGAATGAAATAGATAGATTAATCGAGAATATAGAAAATAATCAAGATGTTGATTATATGAGTTTTATTGTTAATGATAGACCTTCAATTAAAACTCACTTCGGTTTTTGGACAGAATACGTGACTTTAGAAGCTTTAGAAAGGGTCGCAAGTTTGACAAGTGATAAATTGTATCATGAACATGTTACGAATTACATATATACCTATCCCCAATTGTTTAACATTAAATGGTTAGACACAGATCCTTGTTTAAATGGTCGTGATGATATAAGATTAACAATTGATACTAGAGAAGATTTTGATTGTATTAAAGAAATTTATTCTAATCTATTATTATTGGGAAACCAATATGATTTATCTACAGTTGTTGATTTCATTGATAGAAGTGCACATTTAAAAGAAAAAATGGTTTTAGAAATTGCTAAAAATATCAAATAATGAAACACACATATATAATAGGAGAAATAGGGCAAAATCATAATGGTTCTGTTGATATTGCAAAGTTAATTATAGAATTAGTGGCGCGTCCAGTAAAGGAATCTGTTTTTAATTTGGAATTAGAGCCAATGAATGCTATAAAAATGACTAAAAGAGATCTGTCTGAAGAGTTAACAGATTCTCAAATGAAACGTCTTTATGATTCTCCAAATTCTTTTGGGAAAACATATGGAGAACATAGAGCCTTTTTAGAGTTGACAAATGAAGACCATTATGAAGTATATAAATATGCAAAGTCTTTAAATTTAGATTTTGTTGAAACTTTATGTTCTAAAGGATGTTTGTCGTTGTTGAAATTATTTGAGCCAGATATTCTGAAAGTTGCTAGTCGTGATTTAACTAATTTGCCATTATTAAATTCTATTGCAGAAACGAAAATTCCAGTAATTTTGTCAACTGGAATGGCTGGTAAACGAGAACTAGACGATGCTCTAGATATAATAACGAAATACCATTCAAATATTTCAATACTTCATTGTGTTTCACAATATCCGACATTTCCAGATAATTTGAATTTAAATACGATTCTTTATTTGAAGAAAAATTATAGTCAATATAAAATAGGCTTTTCGGATCATACAATAGGGATATCAGCTCCTATTGTCGCTATTGGGATGGGAGCTGAAATAATAGAAAAACATGTAACCATTGACCGTTTTATGAAAGGAACAGATCAATTAGGATCTCTAGGACCTGATGGAGTTAATCGAATGATTCGTGATATTCGTATTGCAGAACGTTGGATGGGGAAAGAAGAATTATATATAGATGAATGTGTAAAATCTGCAAAGATAAAATTAGAACGTTCCATTGCTTCAAAATATGAAATGAAAGCTGGTCATGTTATTAAAGAAGAGGATTTGCATTTACTTAGTCCTGGGGATGGATACAAGTGGAATCAATTATTGGATATTGTTGGAAAAACGATAATTAAAGATATTCCAGCTAATGAAATAATTTACCCTGAATATATTGCTTAAGTGTTTGTGTGATATAAAAAATGGTTTTAAACATATTTGGTTATGTTGAGGTGCATACATGTTTTTAATGAGTATTTAATTGTAAATAAAAAATGATATCAATGTTTCCTAAACTTGTACTAACAGATATAGACGGCGTTTGGACGGATGGGGGGATGTATTACGATCAATATGAGAATGAATGGAAAAAATTTCATACTTATGATAGTGCAGGTGTTTTACTTTGTCATCGCTTGGGAATACCAGTTGGAATAATTACAGGAGAAAAGACACATATAGTTGAAAGGAGAGCTAGGAAATTGGGGATAGATTATCTTTATCAAGGAGTGGATAATAAACTAATTGTTGCTCAAAAAATATGTGAACAATTAAATCTTGGATTGGAAGAGGTTGCTTATATAGGTGATGATATTAATGATATTGAACTTTTGAGATCGGTTGGAAAGAGTTTTTGTCCATCATCGGCCCCAGAGTATGTAAAAAAGAATGTAGATGTTGTTACTGTTAAAAAAGGAGGAGAAGGTGCTTTTAGGGAAATGGTAGAACTTTTAATAAGTTTTTCAAAAGAATTGGATATTCTAAAAGTGTATAATGCGAATTTATAGAGTATTCTAAAAACTGCCCTATATAAAGAGTAGTTTTATATAGATTATCAATAAATCAAAAGAATTGACTAATGAGAATGTTGGTTACTGGTGCTGCGGGTTTTATTGGGGCAGCTTTGATTCGTGTATTATTGCAGAATGGACATACTGTTTATGGTATAGATAATTTGAATAGTTATTATGATATACAATTAAAATATGCAAGATTGAAATTATTGGGGATTTCTACGAACGATTTTTCTAGTGAAAAATTTTATAAAAGTGATCTATATTTAGATTTTTATTTTGGAAAGATAGACTTACTCTCTACAAACTCTTTGGAAGATTTATTTGAGAAGAAAAAATTTGATGTTGTGATAAATTTGGCTGCCCAGGCTGGAGTTCGTTACTCATTAGAAAATCCGAAAGCATATATCGATGCAAATGTTGTAGGTTTCTTTAATATTTTAGAATGTTGTCGGCATTATCCAGTGAAACATTTGCTGTATGCGAGCTCTAGTAGTGTATATGGTCTAAATGAAAATACCCCTTTTAAGGAAAAGTGTAGTATAGCTCATCCTGTTAGTTTATATGCTGCTACGAAAAAATTTGATGAATTGGCAGCACATGTTTATAGTTATTTATATAACATTCCAACTACAGGTTTACGTTTTTTTACAGTTTATGGTCCTTGGGGGCGTCCTGATATGAGTCCTTATTTATTTACAGATGCTATTTTGAATAATCGAGCAATAAAAGTATTTAATAATGGGAATATGTTAAGGGATTTTACTTATATAGATGATGTTGTAGAAGGAATTGTTCGTTTGATTGATAAGATTCCAATTTGTGATTCTACATGGAATGCTGAAGATCCTGATCCTTCTTCTTCAATTTGTTCTTATCGAATTTATAACATAGGAAATTCTCAGCCAATAAAATTGATGGATTTTATTATGGCGATAGAAGAGGCTTGTGGTAAGAAAGCTGTAAAAGAATATTTACCTATGCAACCAGGAGATGTTTATCAAACGAATGCAGAAACAACATTGTTACAAGAAGCTGTTAATTATAAACCGAGTACATTGTTGCATGATGGGGTAAAAGCTTATGTTGAGTGGTATAAAGATTATTATAAAGTGAACTGAGATGAAAATAGCAATAATAGGAACAGGATATGTTGGTCTTGTGACAGGTACTTGTTTTGCAGAAATGGGAATTGATGTGACTTGTGTCGATTTATTGGAGTCTAAAATCGAAGGATTGAAACAAGGAATTATCCCTATATATGAACCGGGATTGGATGATTTAGTAAAACGAAATTGTAAAGCAGGACGTTTACATTTTGCAACGGATATAACATCGTATTTAAATGAGTTGGATGTCGTTTTTATTGCAGTGGGAACTCCTCCTGATGAAGATGGTAGTGCTGATTTGAAATATGTATTAGGGGTAGCTAAGACAATAGGAGAAAATATAAATCAATATATATTAGTTGTAACCAAGAGTACTGTGCCTGTAGGAACGGCAAAAGAAGTAAGATCTGTAATTCAGAACGAATTAAATGTTCGGAAAATTCAAGTAGACTTTGATGTAGCTTCAAATCCAGAATTTTTGAAAGAGGGAAATGCCGTTGAGGATTTTATGAAGCCAGATCGAGTTGTGGTTGGAGTGGAGTCTGAGAAAGCAAAAGAAATTATGGAACGGTTATATAAACCTTTTATGATGAATAATTATCGTTTGATTTTTACAGATGTTCCATCTGCAGAAATGATTAAATATGCAGCGAATTCTATGCTTGCAACTCGAATTAGTTTTATGAATGATATTGCTAATTTGTGCGAGTTGGTTGGAGCTGACGTAAATATGGTGAGAAAAGGGATTGGCAGCGATAGTCGTATTGGAAGTAAATTTTTGTATCCTGGATGTGGTTACGGGGGAAGTTGTTTTCCTAAGGATGTGAAAGCATTGATAAAAACAGCAGAACGGAAAGGATATAATATGCGAGTGTTAAAAGCTGTGGAAGAGGTAAATTATATTCAAAAAAGTATATTGTTTGAGAAACTAATCCGTTTATTAGGAACAGATTTATCTGGAAAAACAATTGCTATATGGGGCTTGGCTTTTAAACCAGAAACGGATGATATGCGAGAGGCTCCTTCTCTAATATTAATTGATAAAATATTAAATGAGGGAGGACGAATAAAAGTTTATGATCCGGTAGCGATGGAGGAGTGTAAACGTAAAATTGGTACTGCCGTTGTGTATGCTAATGACATGTATGATGCAGTTTTAAATGCAGATGCTCTGTTAGTGGTAACTGAATGGAAAGAATTTCGAGTTCCCAATTGGAGGATTCTGAAAAAATCTATGAAGCGTGCATTGGTATTGGATGGAAGAAATATATATAATCGGGATGAATTGATAAAAGAAGGGTTTACTTATGAGTGTATAGGTGGACATTCTTGAAAAATGTAAATGAAATTAGGTGTGTCTTATAGAACAAGATATCGTCAAATAATAAAAAAGAATAAAGTCCTAGTTGAAAACTTTTCTTATATATCTGCGCTTCAAATATTTTTACTTCTGTCCCCATTAATCACGTATCCTTATCTAGTAAGGGTATTGGGGCGAGAGTTATATGGTTGGGTGATTACAGCACAGGTTATTGCAGGCTATTGTTCTTTGATTGTAGATTTTGGCTTTAAAAGTGTTAGTGCTAAACACGTATCAATTTATAGAGAGAATAAAGATAAGTTATCAGAGATATTATCTTCTGTATTATTGGTGCGTTTTCTTTTGTGGTTTTTCTGTTTCATCGTGTATACGATAATTGTTTATCAAATAGATAGTTATCGAGAACATATATGGTTATTCCTTTTTTCTTTTGGGATTACATTTAATGAGTTATTATTCCCTCAGTTTTTTTTTCAAGGAATAGAAAAAATGAAATATATTGCCATATTGAATATTGGAATACGATTATTTTTTCTGTTGTTAATTTTTATTGTGGTAAAAGAAACAGAGGATTACGTAATTGTTCCATTACTATGGAGCATCGGATACTTTTTAGGTGGAGTGGTATCATTATATGTTATTTTTTTTCGAGAAGGAGTTCGCTTACGATATCCAGGAATGAGTAATATGTTATTTCATGTAAAAGATGCTTCCCCAATTTTTGTAACCGATGTTATATGTTCTATAAAAGATAGGTTAAATTATATATTACTAGGTTCTTTTGTCGGGATGAGTGAGGTCGTTATTTACGATTTAGGTTCTAAATTTACTAATATGTTGGTTAAACCTATTAATATTGTAAGTACTGTTTTTTTCCCTAGGATGGCTAAAGAACGTAATGTGAATTTATTTAAGAGAATGGCATTTTTGTCTTTTGTAGGAACGGTTGGGGGTGTTGTGTTGTTGAATTTAGTTTTACCGAATGTAACCCGTTTTTTTGTTGATGGTGATGTTGATTTATTACCAATTAGATTGTATTTGTTTGCTCCTATCTTTTTAGGATTGAGTGGTTTTATCGCTTCAAATTTTTTAATTGCGTTGGGATATAATAAATATATATTATATAGTATTATCGTAACAACAGGTGCGTATGTACTAATGCTATTACTTATGTATTTCGGGGGTACATTACATTGTGTTTCAGCTTTTGTTGGTATTACTGTTATATCCTATTTTGTTGAGTTAGTTTATCGATTATTTGTTGTTCGTAAAATATTGAAAAATGAAAATGATAGATAGTATTAGGAAGTTTTATAGGTATAATGTGTTTACTTATTATTTGTGTTATCCTTTGCGAAGTTTATATAATATATTTTTCTTTTATCTGATACCAGATAAAATAGCATTACAGGTGAAATTTCGTAAACGTCATGGATATAAATTGGATTTCAATAATTTAAATACATTTTCAGAAAAATTGCAGTGGTTGAAATTATATAATCGAAAACCATGGTATTCTGACTGTGTTGACAAATTTAAAGTTCGTGAATATGTTACACAAAAATTAGGTACAGATAAATATTTAATACCGTTATTTTTTGAGACAACACATTGGAAAGATATTAAACCAGAAAATATGCCTAATGAACCATTTGTAATAAAATGTAATCACGATAATAATTCGTATAAGATTATTTATGATAAAACAAAAGAGGATTGGAAAGCATTAAGGCTGTTTTATCGACGTAGATTGAGTGCGCGTAGTTTTTTTGGGGCAAATAGAGAATGGCCATATAAAAATGTAAAACCTCGAGTTATTGTAGAAGGTCTTTTGAGTAGTACTGGTAATGAATATAAGCTTCAAGAGTATAAATTTCATTGTTTTAATGGACAAATAAAAGTTATAAATTTTAATGAAAAAGATGTGGATGGAAAGATGTGGTATCGATATCTTAATAAAAATTATGAAGTTATAGATGAAAAGTATTCAATGGGAAGTACTTATGAGCTTAAAAAGAATTTTACACCTCCATTGGTTGCAAAAGAAATGTCTGAATTAGCTTTAAAAATTGCAGCTGATTTTGAATATAACATACGAGTAGACATTTATCATGTTGATGGGAAATTGTATGTTGGAGAGTTAACATTTTTTGATGGAGCTGGTTGGGATAAAATTACGCCATATGAATGGAATCTTGAATTAGGAAGTTATTTGCATTTACCTGTAGATAAAAATTGAGAAAGTATAAATTTGTACTATTTCTTTTTTTAATAGGTTCTGTTAATAAGAATATGTTAGTACTGTTTATGTATAATTCTCTATGGTAATTTGGAAAATTCTTTTCCTTCATATTTAAATTTATTGGCGATTGTTAAAATTGATTCCTGAATTGAGAGAGAAATTCTATATATAGTTCTGGTATTAGGAACTCTAAAAGTTCTGTAACATCTTTTGTTGTATCTAGGAATGTAAAATTAGTAAGAGTTTGTATGAAAAAAGTTGATGTAATTTGTCCTGTTTATATTAATGCGACTATTGGCCCTACTGGGACATTGAGACGTTTATTGGCAAATAAAGATTATTTAATAGAACGTGGATATGAAATAGAGATCTTTACATATGATTACTTGGTTTCTAAGGGAAATGCTAGAGAGGTTGATTTTTCTAAAGGTTTATCACGCCGTTCTCAGATGAAAGAATGGATAAAAAAAAGTCGTTTGATGTCAATGTTATTTGTGATGCGAAATCAAATGAATGCTAGACGCCTTGTTAAGTTATATGCAAGTCTAAATAGGAAACCAGATATTGTTGTTTTTCATGAAACGAATGCTTGTTATGCTTATTTAAAGAAGGTAGACACAACAGCTAAAAAGGTTTGTTTTTTTCATACTGATGGGAAACGTTGGGAGATGTTTCTTAAATCTTATCCTAAATTGAAAAATAGTTGTTTTTTGCGTTTTTTGGATAAACAGATTGAATATATTATTAACAATTTAGATAGATTTGTATTTATAGCAAATATTGGACGAGAAAATTTTTTGAAAGAAAATCCATCTATAAAAAAGGAGAAAACAATTTGTTTTCATAATGGAATAGAGGATAAACCAATAATAATAAGTCAGGATCAATCTAGCATAAAGGAATTTAAGTATCGTTTATGTTGTACTGGGACCATTTGTAAAAGAAAAGGACAATATTTAATTATTGAGGCTTTAAGACTTTTAGATAAAAAAGTACTTTCAAATATTCATCTTTCTCTGTTTGGAGGTGGGCCAGATCTTATTTCATTACAAAAAAAAGTTATAGAATATGGTCTAAATGATAATGTAACTTTTGCAGGTAATGTAGATAATAAACAAATTCATGAAAAGTTGTGTCATGAAAATATTTATATATTGATGAGTGATAATGAGGGTTTGCCTATTTCTATTATAGAGGCTATGCGAGTTGGTTTACCTATTATTAGTACTAATGTTTCAGGAATTCCAGAACAAGTAGAAAATTTGTTTAATGGTATACTGGTAGAACCTAATGTAGAATCTTTACTGGAAGTATTAAACAGTCTCTCTAATTATGATTGGAAATTGATGGGAAAAAACTCACGGGAGCGTTTTGAGAAAGAATTTTCATTTGACCAGATGAAAAAAGCATATTGTGATATGTTAGATACTTTATAATTTTATGACTGGGGATATTTCTTCGCTTTTGTGGTATTTAGGTGCGATGTTGTTTGCTTCAATGTTTGCTTATATAGGAAATCATGAACGAAGTGTCTTTAAAAGGAAGTGTTATATTGTATTATCATTTTTAGTTATTATTCTTTTTTGTGGATGTCGTTTTTTTGTTGGGAATGATTATGCAAATTATACTTATGCTTTTCAATCTTACAAGAATAATGGCTATTCTGCAGTTTATGAACCAGGGTTTGATTTTTTATATTATGTGTTTGCTGATAACCCATGTGGATATATATATGTTTTCTTTATCGCAACAATTGTCACATATTATTTTATATTTAAAACTCTTGTTCGAGAAGATTGTTTGTCTTGGGGTATTTATTTTACATTTGCTTTAGGTTTTTTGATTTGTGCAAATGACCAAATTCGTCAATGTATAGCAATATCAATTTTTATTTATTCTATAAAGTTCATAGAGAGAGGTGAGTTTATAAAATATTTGTGTTGTGTTCTTGGAGCTTGTTTATTTCATTATTCGGCAATTGTATTAATTGGTGCATACTTTATACGTTTTATTAAATTCTCTAGATTTGTATGGGGGGTGTTGATTATAAGTGCCTACTTTTTATATTTGATAGGTTTTTGGCAAGAATATGTAGTTCGTCTAATGTTAGTAATACCTCATTATGGAGAACTTGCAGTTTCTTCTATGAGGTTTTTGCAAGCAGCAGAAACATCTTCTGGATTAGGAATTTTATTTAAAGTCTGTCTTGCTTTAAGTATCGTTATTACTTATAATAAATTACAGAAGCCATTACTAGCAAAAATCTATTTATGTGGTTCTTTTTTAGGAATTGTATCGGTCGGTTTTTTATTGCTTGAGCGAGTGTCATTTTATATGTTATACACTAATATATTAGTTTTTCCTCTTTTAATAAAAAATCGTAAAGTAAAAATTATTTCGACTGCGGTAATTACTGTCTCTTTTTTGTATTATGTCTTACAATTCTATTTTGGATTAGAGAAACACGGAGCTGTGCCGTATAGAACTATTTTTTTCGAAAATGTAGTAATGCCTAATTATTCTTTAGGAAATGATTAATATGTTATTGTAATCGGTGCAGTAATGTATTTATTGTGCTAATATCCTTTTACCTATTTGTTGGGTTAAGTTTTATTCTAGTGAATATTTGTTATATGTTAAATAATCGAAATATATAAGAATGGAAAAAGATTTGATATCAATAATTACTCCGATGTATAATGCTTCTAAATATGTTGCACAAACTCTAGAAAGTGTTTTGAAGCAAACTTATCAAAATTGGGAAATGATAATTGTCAATGATGGGAGTAAAGATAATTCAGCTGATATTGTGAGTAAATATACCGAAAAGGATTCTAGAATTCATTTAATTAATCAATTAAATGGAGGATCTGCTGCCGCAAGAAATAATGCCTTACGACATGCTCGGGGGAGATATATCTCGTTTTTGGATTCGGATGATTTATGGGAATCTGATTTTTTGGAGAAACAAATACGATTCATAAAAGAAAAGAACGCAACAATTGTGTTTGCTTCTTATAAAAGAATAGATGAAAATAATAATGAATTTCTTAGACCTTTTATTGTCCCAGATAAAGTTAATTATAAGAGTTTATTGAAAACTTGTTCTATCTCTTGTTTGACTGCGATGTATGATAAAGAAAAGACGGGTGAAGTTTTTTTCAATGAGGCGTTGAGAAGTTTACGTGATGATTTGGCTTTTTGGCTCTCAATTTTGAAGAGAATAGATTATGCTTATGGTAATAAAGATGTTCTTGCAAGTTACCGTGTTTTTATTACTAGTACTAGTGGTAATAAAAAAAAGATGATAAAACCTCAATTTAATATATATCGCAATATTGAAAAATTGAATTTTGTTACAAGTGTGTATTATTTGGTGTGTTGGGCTATAAATGGAATAAAAAAATATAGATAATGGATATAGTAATTGGTGCAGGTGTTTCTGGGTTAAGTTATTCTTGTTTTACAAAAAATTCTTATTTAGTTATAGAAAAAGAGCAAGAAATTGGGGGATATTGTCGGACAATTAAACAAGATGGATTTGTATGGGATTATTCAGGACATTTTTTTCATTTCCAAAATCCCGATATTAAAGCATTTGTTTTGGAAAATATCAATATCGATGAGTTGTGTGAAGTCAAAAAAAATACTCAGATTTTATACAAAGATCGTTACATAGATTTTCCATTTCAAAAAAATATACATCAATTAGAAAAAGAAGAATTCATAGATTGCTTATATGACTTATTTGTTGCTAGGGATGATGAAATGAAGAATTCTTTTAAAAATATGGTTTATTCAAATTTTGGAAAGGGCATTGCTGAAAAATTTTTAATCCCGTATAATCAAAAATTATATGCATGTGATCTAGATCGATTAGATAGTAGGGCTATGGGGCGATTTTTCCCCAAAGCAAGTAGAGAAGAGATCATTTTAAATTTCCGTGATAGCAAAAATATTTCATATAATTCTTCTTTCATTTATCCTAAAGGTGGTGCAATTGAGTATGTAAATTCATTAGTTAAGAGGCTTGATTCTTCAAAAATTTCTTTAAAAGAGGAGGTTACTAATATAGATA
The DNA here is from genome assembly GCF_015560935.1 of Butyricimonas sp. BSD2780061689_150309_C8. Taxonomy (NCBI): domain Bacteria; kingdom Pseudomonadati; phylum Bacteroidota; class Bacteroidia; order Bacteroidales; family Odoribacteraceae; genus Butyricimonas; species Butyricimonas sp. BSD2780061689_150309_C8. Next base: position 129,181 of record NZ_JADMSV010000006.1, on the reverse strand, counting down.
TTTTACATAAAGAAGTAAAGACGACTAGACGTACAATTAAATATGATAATTTGATTTCTACAATGCCTTTCCCAATGTTACTTGATAAATGCGGAATAGATTATGATCCAGATATATATACTTGGAATAAGGTGTTAGTATTTAATTTGGGATTTGATAAAAAAGGAGATGATGTTAAGAATAGTTGGGTGTATATCCCAGATCCAGACATTTTATTTTATAGAGTTGGATATTATGATAATATTTTGAATACCAATAAAATGTCTCTTTATGTTGAGATTGGATTTTCTAAAGATATGCTTTTATCGGATATTACTGAATATTTAGATAGAACTCTTGCTGATTTAAGAAAGATAAAAATAGTTTCTGATCAGCATTTGGTCAGTTGGAACTATGTGATAATGGATCCTGCTTATGTACATATAAATAAAAAAAGTATCGAAGAGGTTCAAAGTTTAAAAGATAAATTTGCTAAGCATAATGTATATTCAATAGGACGTTATGGTAGTTGGACGTATTGTTCTATTGAGGATAATATTCTAGAAGCTAAAAAATTAGCTGAAATAGTGAAATAATGAGATTATATGAACCATCAATTAAAACATTTTGTAATAAAGCGTAAATGGTTAGTTAAGCTAATCAATGGTTTATTTAATTTGAAAAATAGAACCGTTTTTGACCGAATTATTGAGGAGAGGAAGCTTCTTTCTGTATTCAATTATGTAGAATTGGCCGAATCGATACCCTATGCACCAAGAGAAATTGTGATAGATAATAATTTGTATGGTATTGCCCATGCATTAAAAAAATATGCAAATCTTGATGTGAAAAAGAGTTTAAATGGTTATATTGAACATGGGATCTTTTTTGGAAATTTGGTGAGAGAAGATGAAAAAATTTATCCGCTTAAGAACGTTATAACATATGGAGCTATGCGAGTAAAACATCTTAAAGCTAGTGGTATAAATAAAGATATATTGCCAATAGGTCCTTTTATTCATTATGCAGTTCCTTTATTAGAAGGAGAAGAATTTTATAAATTAAAAAAAGAATTAGGACGTGTATTACTCGTTTTTCCTTCTCATAGTATTATTGGGGTAGATTCTGATTATGATCAAGGAGCTTTTATTAATAAAATAGAAAAAATTCGAAGTGATTATGATTCTGTTTTGGTTTCATTGTATTGGACTGATGCATTAAAACCAGAAATAGTAAGACTTTACGAATCTTTTGGGTATAAAATTGTTTCGTCGGGCCATCGTTTTGATTTGAATTTTTTATCACGTCAACGTTCTATTATAGAACTAGCAGATTTTACTATTTCTAATAGTGTTGGAACACATGTTGGTTATTGTATTTATTTAAATAAACCTCATTATATTTATAGACAGGAGATTAAATATAATGCGCATAATGAGAAATTGAAGAAACATTTTGACGCAGTGAGAACAAAAGAGAATTGGGATACGCTAAATGAAGAATTAGAAGAACTTTACGAAATATTTTGTAATGAGAAGGTGGAAATAACTGAAATTCAGAGAAAGGTTGTTGATAAATATTGGGGTATATCGTATTTACGTTCTCCAGAAGAACTTCGGAGTTTATTAAATTGATATTTGAAAATAAAATGTTTCTTTAAAGAATGTCGTAAAATTATAATGCTCTATAGTTAATAGATTTTGTTTATGAATATTCTTATTACAGGAATCCACGGTTTCGTGGGTTCTAATCTTGTGTTGTCTTTAAAAGAGCGGCATGTTCTTTATGGTTTGGACATTGTTACCCCGGAAAAAGAGGGGGTAATGAGGACGTATTCGTGGGAAGAATTGGAGAGAATAGAGGGGGTTGATGCGATTGTGCATTTGGCGGGGAAGGCGCATGATACGAAAAATGAGGCGTTGGCGGAGACGTATTTTACGATAAATACGGGATTGACACAGAAGGTATTTGATTTTTTCATGAAGTCTTCGGCGAAGAAGTTTATTTTCTTTAGTTCGGTGAAGGCGGCAGCGGATTTTGTGGTGGGGGATAAGTTGACGGAGGAGGTAATCCCGACACCGAAGGGCCCCTACGGGGAAAGTAAGATTGCGGCGGAGAATTACATACTAGAACAATTGAAAATTGAGAATGGAGAATTGAAAATGCAGGGGAAACAGGTGTATATTTTGCGGCCTTGCATGATTCATGGGCCGGGGAATAAGGGGAATTTGAATTTGCTGTATAGTGTGGTGAAGAAAGGGTTACCGTGGCCGTTGGGGGATTTCGAGAACAGGAGGTCGTTTACTTCGGTGGATAATCTTTGTTACGTGGTGAATGGATTGATTGAAAAGGAGGTCCCGTCAGGGATTTATCACATGGCGGATGATGAGGCGTTGTCGACGAACGAGTTGATCCGGGAGATGTGTGAGGTGATGGGGAAGAAGGCGCATATTTGGCGGATGAATAAGGGGTTGATGAAGGAGTGTGCGGGGTTGGGGACTTTGTTACGTTTGCCGTTGAATCTGGAGCGGTTGAAGAAATTGACGGAGAATTATGTCGTCTCGAATGAGAAGATCAAGCGGGCATTGGGCATTGAGCGGATGCCGGTGACGGCGGTGGAGGGGTTGAGGAAGACGATAAGATCGTTTACGAATTGTAGATTTTAGATTTTAAATTGAGCGATTGTAAATGCTGGATAGTTGGAGATTATTTGTTCCAAACCTTCGAGTAAATATACGTGATATAGAAAAAAATCTTATATTTGTAGTAATAAATACTCAACAGGATGGAAACGATGAATTTGGATTCAATGCGGGTGAATATATTCAAGGAGCTGATGACTTTGGATAAAAATAATTTGCAAAAGTTATATGCTTATATATTAACTTTAACAAAGAGGAAGGAAACTGTAGAGGTGACTTTGTTGGAAGAAATGTTGGATGCTAATGCTGAGTATGCTTTAAAGGCCCACGAGAGAGGAGACGTTTACACAACCGAAGACGTGAAAAATTATATAGAAGACCAGCTTGGATGGAGGTAATTTGGACGAAAAAGGCAATAGAAAGTTTTAAAGAATTGGCTTTTTATTTAAATAATTCTTTCGGAAAAGATATTACAGCTTCTATTATTGGAAAAGTGACAAGGCGTGTAAATGATCTTTTGCGAAATCCTTTGTTAGGGAAGGAGTATGAGTCTAGTAATTTTTTGAAATATGAATTTCGGTTCTTTGTAATTAATAAACAAACCAAAGTTTTTTATTTTATTCAAGGTGAGTTTGTTTATATCGTGTTGGTGTTTGATGTTCGTCAGGATATCCGAAGAATTCATGAGATGTTATCTTCTATAAAATAAGTTTTCCTGTTTCTTTAATAAATTAAAATTGGAGTCTGTTTTATTATTTTAGTTTCCATGTTGTATTATTTGGTGGTATTTGTGGTGCTACTGGGGGTAGAGTTGCTCTATTTTCGGGTGGCGGACTATTTTAATATTATTGACAAGCCGAACGAGAGGAGTTCTCACACGAGGATTACGTTGCGGGGAGGGGGAATTGTGTTTTACGTGGGGGCATTGGTTTATTTTGTGGCTAGTGGGTTTAGTTTTCCGTGGTTTATGTTGGGGTTGACGTTGATTGCCGGGGTGAGTTTCGTGGATGATGTGCGATCCGTGACGCAGCGGGTGAGGCTGGTAGTGCATTTTGTGGCGATGCTATTGATGTTTTATCAGTGGGGAATGGTGTCATTGCCTTGGTGGTACGTGTTGGTGGCTTTGGTTGTCTGCACGGGGATCATTAATGCTTATAATTTCATGGATGGAATTAACGGGATCACGGGAGGGTATAGTCTGGTGGTGTTGGGAGGATTGGTGTACGTGAATGGATGGGTTGTGCCTTTTGTTGACGAGAAGATGATTTACACGATGATGGTGGCGGTGTTGGTGTTTGATGGGTTTAATTTCAGGCGAAAAGCGAAGTGCTTTGCCGGGGATGTGGGGGCGGTGAGCATTGCTTTCGTGATTTTGTTTTTACTGGGGCGGTTGATTTTGGAAACGGGAGATTGGAGTTATATTATATTTTTGGCGGTTTACGGGGTGGATAGTGTGTTGACGATCGTGCATCGGTTGATGTTACACGAGAATATTGGGTTACCGCATCGGAAGCATATGTACCAGTTGATGGCGAACGAGTTGAAGATTCCTCACGTGGTGGTTTCTTTGGTGTATATGGGGGTGCAAGCCGTGATAGTAGCGGCTTATCTGGCAATGCCGGGGATACATTATGCCTGTTTGGGAGGAAGTGTTGCCGTATTGGGAATAGGGTATGTGTTGTTTATGAGAAAGTATTTCAAGTTACACTTGGTCGTGAAGTGATTTGAAATTTTGTATAAAGAATTGAGCCTCGGAAATTCCGGGGCTTTTTTGTTTATAAATACGATGAAATTCGAGGTGATTCCGAAAAAGTTGAAAAATTTTTGGAATTGATTCCGAAAAAGTTGAAGAATTTTTGGAATTGATTCCGAAAAAGTTGTATTTTTGGAGAAAATATAGAGCAACTATGATCAAACGGAAGTTACGGGATATTATAGGAAAGAGGCTTTTTGATGGTAAGGCGATATTGTTAATGGGCCCTAGACAGGTTGGGAAAACAACTTTATTGAAAGAGCTTTTTGAAGGTCGGGAGGATGTTATGTGGCTAAATGGCGATGAGTTGGATGTACAGGCGTTGTTTGAAGGGGTTTCGGCAACTCGTTTGAAGGCAATGTTTGGTCGTAAAAAAATAATCATTATTGATGAAGCTCAACGAATTCCTGATATAGGTTTACGTTTGAAGTTGGTGACAGACCAAATAAAAGATGTACAATTGATCGCTACAGGAAGTTCTGCATTTGAATTGGTGACCAAAACGGGAGAACCTTTGACCGGGAGAAAATGGGAGTACAAGATGTACCCGCTCTCTTTTGGCGAGATGGTAGATGAGCATGGATTACTAGATGAGAAAAGAATGATCCCGCATCGTCTGATCTTTGGTTATTATCCGGAAGTCGTGATGCGTCCGGGAGAAGAACGGGAGATTTTAAGATTATTGTCTGATAGTTATTTGTATAAAGATGTATTGATGTCGGATCAAATCAATAAGCCTGATAGTCTGGTCAAATTGTTACAGGCTCTTGCCTTTCAGGTAGGTAGCCAAGTTTCTTATAATGAATTGGCTCAATTGTGTAGCTTGGATTCAAAAACGGTGGAGAAATATGTTATTTTGTTAGAACAGTCTTATGTTATTTTCAGATTGAATTCTTTTAGTCGAAACTTAAGAAATGAACTGAAAACCAGTAAGAAAATATACTTCTATGATAACGGTATCAGGAATGCTTTAATTGCCAATTTTAATCAAATTGAGGGACGAGCTGATCGGGGTGCTTTGTGGGAGAATTTTTTAATATCAGAAAGGAAAAAGTTTTTGGAGTATAATCGTTTGTGGGGCAATTCATGGTTTTGGCGAACAAAAGAACAAAAAGAAATTGATTTGGTGGAGGAACGAGATGGAAAAATAACAGGATATGAATTTAAATGGAATCCTGATCAGAAAGTGAAAATTCCTCGTTTGTTTTTAGATTCATACGAAAATAGCGACTTCCAAGTGATACATCGGGATAATTGTGATTCGTTTTTGCTCGAATATTGAGGGGGAATGATACAGATGTGTGTTACACAAAGTTGTGCAATTGGGTGGAAAAAGTTACTTTTGGCTTGAAAAAACAAATGTGGTAAGTATGATACAAGAATATCAAGTTAGCGGTTTTCGGGTGAGGGAATACGAGGAGTTGGAGTCCACGAACACGGAAGCAGAACGTGTGGGGTGGAGCGAGTTGGAAGATAAGATGGTGATTTTGACGTATAGGCAGACACAAGGTCGGGGACAAGTCGGGAATCATTGGGAGAGCGAGCCGGGGAAGAATATATCCATGACGGTGGTGTTTAAGCCGCGAGAGTTACCAGCGGGACAACAATTTGCCGTGTCGATGGTGATTGCCTTGGGCGCTTGTGATTTTATTTCCCGTTACGTGAGCGGGTGTTCCGTGAAGTGGCCGAATGATATTTACGTGGGGGATCGGAAGATTTCCGGAATATTGATCGAACATTCCATCATGGGGCGTTACGTGGGAGGTTCTTTGTGCGGTATCGGGGTGAATATTAATCAGGAACGTTTCTTGTCGGATGCACCGAATCCGGTTTCCTTGTTTCAGTTGATCGGGAAGGAAATTCCCGTGAAGCGTGCGTTGGAGGAGTTGCTGGATTGTATTGGAAAGCGATATGAAACAATACGGGATTACGAGGGGTTGGAACGTGATTTTTTGAAGGTGTTGTACCGTCGGGAGGGAGTGTATGATTGGGAAGATGAACGGGGAATGTTCCGGGCATCGATTCGGGGGGTAAACGAGTTCGGACAGCTGGTGTTGGAGGACGTGGAGGGGAATGAGCGGGTATATGGCTTTAAGGAAATCTCCTATAAATTTTAGATTTATGATTTACGATTTATGATTTTAAATTTTAGATTTTAGATTTTAAATTGCGGAGTTTTGATTATTTTTGTGCAAAACATGGATAACTTATGGTAGAGAACTATTCGGAAGATTCTATTCGGACGCTGGACTGGAGGGAACATATACGCTTGCGCCCCGGTATGTATATCGGAAAATTGGGGGACGGAGCGGCAATGGACGATGGAATATACATACTGGTTAAAGAGGTGGTGGATAATAGTATTGACGAGTTTGCGATGGGAGCGGGGAGCGAGATTATTATCAAGGTGGAGGAACGGACAGTTTCGGTACGGGATTTCGGACGAGGAATTCCGTTGGGTAAATTGATTGACGTGGCCTCGAAGATGAATACGGGTGCCAAGTATGATTCCGAGGCTTTCAAGAAATCCGTGGGATTGAACGGTGTTGGTATAAAAGCCGTGAACGCCCTTTCCGAGAGTTTTATCATCCAGTCCTTCCGGGACGGGGAGACGAAACGGGTGCGATTCAACAAGGCGCTGATCGTGGAAGATCAGGAGGTGGCCCCGACCACGGAACCGAATGGTACGTTGGTGACTTTCATTGCGGACAAGGAGTTGTTCGGTAATTACCATTACATCATGGATTACCTGGAGGCCATGTTCAAGAATTACGTATTCTTGAATTCCGGGTTGACTATAAATTTCAACGGTCAGAAATTACATTCCAAGAGAGGGTTGTATGACTTGTTGTCAGAGAATATGAGTGGGGAGGGGTTGTACCCGATCATTCATTTGAGGGGAAATGATATTGAGATGGCAATGACACACGGACGGCAGTACGGGGAGGAGTACTACTCTTTCGTGAACGGTCAGCACACGACGCAGGGAGGTACGCACTTGATTGCTTTCCGGGAGGCCGTGGTGAAGACAATCCGTGATTTTTACAAGAAAGATTTTGATTTGGCCGATATTCGTACTTCGATTATTGCGGCGATCAGCATAAAAGTACAGGAACCGATGTTCGAGTCGCAGACGAAGACAAAGTTAGGTTCTAAAGATATAGCCCCGGAGGGGCCTTCGGTGCGTAATTTTATTTTTGATTTCGTGACGAAGGAGCTGGATAATTACCTGCACCGGAATCCGGACACGGCAGAGTTGTTATTACGCAAGATTGTCGAGACGGAAAAGGAGCGGAAGGCGATGTTCGGTATCCAGAAGATCGCGAGAGAACGGGCCAAGCAGGTAAGCTTGCACAACCGGAAGTTGCGGGATTGTCGGGTGCATTTCAATTCCAACCATGAGCGGAAGACTGAATCGTCGATATTCATTACCGAGGGGGATTCTGCCAGTGGGTCTATCACGAAGTCGCGGGACGTGAACACGCAGGCCGTGTTTAGTTTGCGGGGTAAACCGTTAAATTCCTACGGGTTGACCAAGAAGATCGTGTACGAAAACGAGGAGTTCAATCTTTTGCAGGCAGCGTTGAATATCGAGAATGGAATAGAAGAATTACGTTATAATAATATTATTATCGCCACGGATGCGGATGTGGACGGGATGCACATACGATTATTGTTGTTGACATTCTTTTTACAGTTTTTCCCGGATGTGGTACGGTCTGGGCATTTGTACATTTTGCAGACCCCGTTGTTCCGGGTGCGGAATAAGAAGGAGACACGCTATTGTTACTCTGATGCGGAACGGGAGAAGGCGATCAAGCAGTTGGGACCGAAACCGGAGATCACGCGATTTAAAGGTTTGGGAGAGATTTCTCCGGACGAGTTTGGTGGGTTTATCGGGAAAGACATCCGTTTGGAACCGGTACGCATGACAAAGCAGGACCCGATTGGTACGATCCTATCCTATTACATGGGAAAGAACACGAACGAGCGGCAGGATTTTATTATAGATAATTTGTACGTGGAGAAGGATGAAATCTAACCATTTTATGATTTTAGATTTTGAATTTTAGATTTTAGATTGCAATTTTCAATTTTCAATTAATATGAGCGAGGAAATAGAGAACGGGGAAGTAGAGAATGTGGAGCCGGAGCAACAGGAAGAAAACGGCCGGGTGCGGTCGATTCAGCATTTGTCGGGAATGTTCGAGAAGTGGTTCTTGGATTATGCTTCCTACGTGATTCTGGAACGTGCGGTGCCTTATGTGAATGATGGGTTAAAACCCGTGCAGCGTCGTATATTACACGCGATGAAGGAGATGGATGACGGGCGGTTTAACAAGGTGGCCAATATCGTGGGGAGTACGATGGCTTATCACCCGCATGGAGATGCCTCAATCAAGGATGCGTTGGTGCAGTTGGGACAGAAGAACCTGTTGGTGGATTGCCAGGGAAACTGGGGAAATATCCTGACGGGCGATGATGCGGCAGCCGGACGTTATATTGAGGCACGTCTTTCGAAGTTCGCCTTGGAGGTGGCTTTTAACCCGAAAACGACGAACTGGAAACTTTCGTACGACGGTCGGAAAAGAGAGCCGGTGACGTTGCCCGTGAAGTTCCCGTTGTTGTTGGCGCAAGGGGTGGAAGGTATTGCCGTGGGATTGGCCTCGAAGATCTTGCCGCACAATTTCAACGAGTTGCTGGATGCTTGTGTCGCTTATTTGAAAAATGAAGATTTTGTTTTATATCCGGATTTCCCGACGGGGGGAATGATCGACGTGTCGAAATATAATGATGGGTTGCGCGGGGGAGTGGTGAAAATTCGGGCAAAGATAGAGAAAGACGCCGGGAATAAGATTCTGCGGATCACGGAAATTCCTTTCGGACGGACGACTTCGGCCTTGATTGATTCGATTCTGAAAGCGAACGAGAAGGGAAAGATCAAGATCAAGAAGATTGATGATAACACGGCAGCAACGGCCGAGATTTTGGTATATCTGGCTGCGGGAGTTTCTTCCGACAAGACGATAGATGCTTTGTACGCGTGTACGGATTGCGAGTTGTCGGTTTCTCCGAACTCGTGCGTGATCGAGAATGATAAGCCGATTTTCATGCCGATTACCGATATTTTACGGAAATCGGTGGACGAGACGGTGGCCTTGTTGTTGTTGGAGTTGAAGATCAAGCTGGGCGAGTTGGAGACGGATTGGCAATATTCATCTCTGGAAAAGATATTTATTGAAGAACGTATTTACAAGGATAAAGAATTCGAGGAGAGCGAGTCGATTGATCAGGTGGTGGTTCACGTGCGGAAACGCTTGGAACCGTTCTTGCCAGAATTGATTCGTCCGGTGACGGATGACGATATAAAGCTCTTGTTGGAGATCAAGATGAAACGAATCTTGAAGTTCAACTCGGAACAGGCTGAGAATTATATTAAGGGATTGGAAGAGGAGATTGCCCGGGTGAAATTTGACATCGAGCATATTATTCCTTACTCGATCAATTATTACGAAAATATCAAGAAAAAGTACGGTAAAGGTCGGGAACGTCTCACGGAAATTCGGAATTTTGAGAATATCGAGGCCACGAAAGTCGTGGTGGCAAACGAAAAGTTATACATCAACCGGGAGGAAGGTTTTATCGGTACGGCTTTGAAGAAGGACGAGTTTATCTGCGAGTGTTCGGATATTGACGACGTGATCGTGTTCCGGAAGGATGGTACGTATTACGTGACCAAGGTGGCGGATAAGTTGTTCGTGGGAAAAGACGTGCTGTACGTGAATGTGTTCAAGAAGAATGATAAGCGTACGATATATAATGTCGCCTACCGGGATGGTAAAGTGGGACCGTCTTACGTGAAACGTTTCTTCGTGACGGGAACGACCCGCGATAAGCAATATAACTTGACGAAAGGTACGCAGGGATCACGGGTGCTGTATTTCAGTGCTAACCCGAACGGGGAGGCCGAGGTGATCAAGGTATGCTTGAAACCGAAACCGGGCATGAAGAAACTGGTGTTCGAGTATGATTTTGCAGGTTTGGCGATCAAGGGACGTGACTCGCAGGGAAACGTGTTGAGTAAGAATGATATTCACAAAATTTCGCTGGTACAGAAAGGAGCGTCCACGTTGGGTGGTCGGAAGATATGGATTGACGAGGATGTATTGCGGTTGAATACTGACGGGCGTGGCCGTTACTTGGGAGAATTCCAGGGAGAGGACCGGATTCTGGTGGTGAATAAAAACGGTACTTACTACACGACGGATTATGATTTGAGTAATCACTACGAGGAGGGATTCTCGGTGCTTGAGAAGTATGAACCGGAGAAAGTCTGGTCGGCTGTTTTCTTTGATGCGGAACAACAATTCTATTACTTGAAGCGTTTCCGCTTCGAGAATGTGGTGCGTCATACGTTGTTTATCGGGGAAACGGAAGGTTCGTATCTTGTAGCCTTGAGCGGTGAAAAGCGACCTCGGTTCGAGGTTGTGTTTGGTGGACGTTACGAAAGTCGTCCGGCTGAGGTGATTGTTGCAGATGAGTTTATTGCCGAGAAATCGTACAAGGCTCGCGGAAAGCGAGTGACGACTTACGAGGTAAAACAGATCAACGAGATCGAGCCTTTGGATAGCGGGGAAGAGGAAAGCGAGGAAACGGCTTCGACCGACATTGATTTCGAGATCACGAACCCGGATATGCTGAGTGACGAGACGCAGATGAAGTTGGATTTTGAATAAATGCCGGAAGTGAAAAGTATGAAGTACTTTATCGTGGGATATATGGCGAGTGGCAAGTCCACGTTCGGGAAGGAATTGGCCAAAGATAAAGGACTTCCTTTTCTGGATCTGGACGAGAGTGTCGAGAGCAGAGAGGGACAGTCGATTTCGGAGATTTTTGCCAAGGAGGGGGAGGAGTATTTCCGGAAGAGGGAACGGGAGATCTTGCATGAGATATGTAACGAGACGGATGAATTTGTGCTGGCCACGGGAGGGGGAACACCTTGTTTCTTTGACAATATGGATTATATGAACCAAGAGGGAACGACTGTTTTCTTGAACACGTCATCTCTTGTTATTGTCGATCGCTTGAAACGGCAACGTGCTAATCGGCCTTTGTTGGCCATGTATTCTGATGATGAGTTGGAGTTTTTTGTCCGGGAGCATCTGGAATCCCGGCTTCCTTTTTATTTGAAAGCAAAAGAACAGATATAGAACCTGTGTCACGTGAGAGTTCGGGGCGTGTTTATTGGGAAATAAGCCCGTACGTGGCAACTAAAGACGTGTACCCTACCCATCATATTCGATCAGCTCAAGTGGCTTTGAAACGGAGGAGAATGGAGAGAGAAACGTCCATCCCGACTTATTTCCCGCCGAACTCTTTTCGGAATGATCCCAACTTTCTTTTATTTCCGTTTACAGATTTCGTTGTACGAGCAAGTACGGCACTTTTCCGGTAATTCCGTTTGCGTGAACGGTACTTCGGGTGAAAAGAGTTTTTCCAATAATTGCACGAGTAGATCTTGAAATTCCGGTTCGTATGGTTTAAAGCGATGAATCGGTTCTTTGTTACACTTCAACAGATAGCTGTAATTCGGTGTGAAAAGCAACTTCGTGCTGTATATTCCCGGAAGAATCGGGTCTGTACCCGGATTTTCGTACTCGTACATCATGCAATAGAGCAAGGTTTGGAAAGCCGCTTTATTTCGCTGTTTGTTGTTTGAATCAAAAATGGACGGCAGATCTTTAAGATCGGTTTTGTCGGCTCCGGTTTTGTAGTCTATGACACGGGTTCCTTGGGCGACCCGGTCAACCCGGTCAATGTCTCCTTCCACGTAGATCACGGTGGGCTGGTCAAAAGCGGAAATCGTGACGGGCATACGATATTTTCTTTCCATGGAAATGATGTGGAAAGGACATAACGTTTTATCAAATTCGAAAACCTTCTTCACGTATTTTTTCACGACAGATAGAACAAGGTCATTGGCCCCGCTTTCCAACATTTTGGACACGGTCGTGTCGTATAATTTCTCGTAGGCAGCCTGAATGTGTTGTTCAATCAGTGAATCGTTTTTCATCAAGGTATCGAGACCTTCAGCCGTGATCTCCCCGTCGGGGAAAGTTTGGTAGAGAGATTGTGTACTTTGATGGAAAATAGTCCCTAACAGGCGGTGATCCAGCTCTTCGGCCATCTCTTCTTTCTCCTTGATCCGGGCGATGTATTTGAAATAAAATTTCAGGTGACACTCCATGTACGTGTTGAGCGCGGATGGCGAAATCCCTCGTTCGTTTTCATCCGTGTAACTTTTCAGTTTCTCCAGGATCGACGGATTTTTAGGGATGGAAATGGTCGGGTTGTCCTGAACCGATATTTTGTTTTGGAAATGGACTTCCCGGATGGGTAGTCCCGATTCGTATTTTATCTGGTAAAGGAAACGACTCATCTCGCCGCTACTCATGCCTTTCGTGACATCAGTGTACAATAGTTTGATGTTTTTAGCCCGTTGCAAGAGGCGGTAAAAGTAATAGGCGAAAAGGGCATCCATGTGTTCCGGAGTTGGTAATCCGAATCCCAGTCGCAGGTTGTAGGGGATAAATGACGAGGCGTGTCCGCCTTTCGGTAGGATTCCCTCGTTGGCGGACAGGATAATCAGGTTTTTGAAATCCAGCATACGGGTTTCCATCAATCCCATGATCTGCATTCCTTCTAGCGGCTCTCCGGAGAATGGGATGGACACACCTTGTAATATCTTGTGAATAATTTGCAGGTAAAACTTATTGTCCGGGATAATATTTTCTTCGATAAAGGTATTTTTAATGCCTTGAATCGTCGTGAAAATCGTGAATAGAAATTCCTTTTCGATGGCTAGTCCTTCATGGCTTTCGGGCTGTATGGAAGCAATCAGTTGTTTCAAAATGCGCAACAGGTAATCGAGTAAGTTCTCTTCCGACGAGGAGAATATGGCTCGTGTGATTTCGCTGAATTGAAGACTTTTTTCTGCCACGTACACGATATTGTTCGTGTTAATGTAATTCGTGATCTTGGGAATATCTTCCGAACAGGAACTTTTTATCAGTTTATGGTTCAACAGGGCGATGACCGGTTTGTAGTAATAATGGGTCATTTCTCCCTCTTTCTTGGCATAATGCTTTAAATCTCCCAGCATGGCAATCAAGGCGGCAACAGACGTGTTCTGTGCCGGGTACCCCATCGTGATGTTGATTTTGTCGATCGTGTCGGGAATGGAGTGAATGACTGGGGTGAGTAGGCTTTCGTCGCAAAGGACGATGGCCGTGTCCGTGTATGAATCTTGCCGTTCTGGGTGGATTTGTTCAATCAGTGTCGGGATCAGTTTGGCCTGTCCGATGGTTGAGGGAACAGAGATGTACTCGATGGCTTTGTCGTTGTACCTGAAGTTGTTGAAATGTTCCAGTCCCAGGGCATTGGGGAACAGTTTCATATTCTCCCGGATATAAAGGCCTGCCTCGTGGTTGTCGTTTGCCGAATAGTACAAGTCGTAATCCCAGTAAAAAAGGGCTTGTCGGTTGTCCCGAAAATAGGAAAATATCCGTTTCTCGCATTGATTCAAGGCATTGAATCCGGCAAATATCAGTTGACGATCCGTGTGATGTTGGGAGAGTTGTTCGCAGAATAGACGTTGCCCCATACCTTCGTAGCACAAGTTTTCATCGAGTAGTTTTGCCTTAAAACGAGTGTAGGTCGGGTAGAGTTTATCCCATACGTTTAGAAATTCCTGTTGTTCCCGACTGTATTTTTCCGAGTTGAAACTCCGCCAGAAACTTTGAATAAACTCCACCTGTTCCGGGGTAAGGTAGGGGAAGGCGGATTCAATTTCCCTCAATGCCGTGATGTTGGAAAAGAGGTCTTTGGCGTCCACGAGATATTTGTCTATGTCATCGAAATCCCCAAGTAACATATTGCCCCAAAAATAGAAATCGTCAAAACGTTCGGTCGTTCCGGCATATTCTTGATAGGTCTTGTAAAGTTTGATGATAAGAGTCAGTTCTTCGGCTTTTTTCAGTCCGGTCTGGCGTTCAATGAATTCGCTTAACGTCAGTATTTCCGGCATCCACACGGGACGATCAATCAGTTGGGCCAGTTCTTGAGCTAAGAATAGTCCGGCTCGTTTGTTCGGGAACAGAATGGTTAGGTTGTCAAAATTGTGGCCATATTTCTGAATCAGATCTTTTGCCAGGAGATGAAGAAACGAATTCATATTTTATTACTATTTTTGTTTCGGAACAAATTTACAATTTAATCATTAGATTCAATATAGATTTATGCTGAAAGAACTGTTATTAAAAAATAGAAGTTACCGTCGTTTTGTTCAGAACGTTCGGATCACACGGGAGGAATTGGCGGAATTGGTCGGACTGACTCGGTATTGTGCTTCGGGAAGAAACGCACAGGCGTTGAAATACAAGGTGGTGGCGGATGCCGATTTGTGTGGTAAGGTGTTTCCTAATTTAGCATGGGCTGGCTATCTAAAAGATTGGGACGGTCCGGAAGAGGGAGAACGCCCGGCAGCTTATTTGATCCAATTGTTGGATACTTCTATCGTGGAGAACTGTTTGTGTGATGACGGGATTCAAGCACAGACTATATTGTTGGGAGCCGTGGAGAAAGGGTATGGCGGTTGTATTATCAAGGCTTTCAAGAACGAGTCGTTGCGAGAGGTGTTGCAATTGCCGGAGCATTTGAAGGTCATGTATGTTATCGCACTGGGTAAACCGAAAGAAACGGTGGTGTTGGAAGAGATGAAAGACGGTGATTACAAGTACTGGCGGGAAACGGATGGATCTCACCACGTGCCGAAACGGTCTTTGGATGAATTGGTGATTCTGTGATCATTGAAAGTTTGATTCTAAATTTTGGATTGTAGAGATGAAATTACTTTGTGCGGAGTATAATGAGGCGGGTGAGGTTGCCTATAATGTCATTGGCGATAATGCCCTCCTGCGAAACAATGATGATTTCTATATTCCGGCCTTTGCCACGGAGTTGAGTTGTGTACCGCAAATCGTGTTACGGGTTGGGAAGATCGGAAAACACGTGGCCGAGCGTTTTGCCGGACGGTATTACGAGGAGGTGGGGGTTGGAATCCGTTTCTATGCGGATAATCTGGAAAGAGAATTACAAGGTAAAGGACTTTCTTCCTCCATGGCTTTCTCTTTTGATGGTGCGGTGGCGATATCTGAATGGCAGAAGATGGAAAACGAGTTGAGTGAGGTGGAGTTTCGTTTTATGTTGAATGGGTTGGAAGTTAATCGGATGAAAATACGGGAATTGCTGTTATCTCCGGAAAAAATAATTTCTAAGGTATCGGAATTTTGCATGTTGAAGATTGGAGATTTAATTTATTGTGGAAATTCATTCCGTCAAAGAGGTTTAAAAATTGGGGATAGATTGAGTATGTGTTTGGGGGATCGGACATTATTAGATTTTTATCTAAAATAGAGATTTGCGTTTGTTTTGTTTGGTGTATATGTTTATGTCAGAAAGTCGAGGGAATACGTGCGAGTTTGAAAGATTATTTAAGGAGAATTACTCTCAGCTGTACCGATGTGCTTACTATTATCTTAATGATAGAGGGGCGAGTGAAGATGTTGTAAGTGACGCTTTTGAGTACGTTTGGAAAAGTTATGAACAATCGAAAAGCGTTGATTGGGTTGCGGTTCTTTTTCAACAGGTGCGACATAGGAGCATTAATCAGTTGAGACATCTCAAGATTGTGGAAAAGTATGTGCTGGAAATTATGGAAACAGATTCAGAAATTGAAAATTTTTCTGAACATGAGGATGAACGATTGGAACGAGTGCAGAAGGTTATTAATACTCTATCGCCTCAGACACGTAAGGTATTAGAAGGGTGTTATTTTCAAGGGAAAAAATATATAGAGGTGGGAGATGAGTTGGGAATTAGCGTGAACACGGTGAAAAAACATATAATGAAGGTATTGAGTTTGTTGAGAGAAGAATTTGCGTAAAAAAGGTAAAGGCTTATATTTTATAAAAATAGTGAAATGGACGATAAGAAACAAAATATAGATTCGAAGGAACATTTGCTTGATGCTTTAGATGCCTCTGAAAATACGGATGAAGATTTGAAAGAATTGTTATCGGATCCCGACAATATTCAAGATATTCGTTTATTACAGGATTGTCGTAAGTGTTTTATTCGAGAGGATTCTTCGTTAGGAGGAGAACCGGAGGTTGCTTGGGAAAAATTTTTACGTAAGCAAAAAAAGAATAGTAAAAGGGTGTCATATCGGTTATGGATGGCAGTTGCTGTTGCTGCAGCTTGTTTGGTATTGGTGTGGGGGGGATTGAGGTTTTATGTTTTTAGTGAGCCGAAGGGAGGACTGGAATTTGTTGCTTATTCCCCGGACTCGACTTCTGTTGAAGTTATGTTGTCTACGAGTAGTGGGCGACAAATAATACTTTCTGATTCCCGGATGGATAGCTTGCTGGAAAATTCAGGCAAGGTGTTGCGCCAAGAGAAAATGCTGACTTATGTGAATGAAGAACAGATGGCGGATCCTGAGATGCATACTTTGACAACGTGTGGGGGAAGTTTTTATCAATTTTGTTTGTCGGATGGTACTTGTGTGTGGTTAAATGCGGGGAGCCGTTTGATATACCCGAATTTTTTCAAAGGAGATCAACGGGAGGTTGAGTTGTATGGGGAAGGTTTTTTTCGGGTAGCTTGCGATACATTGCGACCTTTTAGAGTAAAATCGGGGGATATCGTGACCGAGGTATTGGGTACGGAATTCAATTTGAGAAATTATTTGCGAGAGGATACTCATGTTACGTTGCTTCAAGGAAGTGTCAAAGTGAAGAATGAGAGCTCGTTTGAGGAAGTGGTCATTCGGCCGGGAGAGGATGCTTTCTTATTGGAGAATGGTTCTTTTGAAGTGAAAAAAGTAGATACGGATAACTATTCTTTGTGGACGCAAGGGTATTTTTATTTCGATAATGAGTCGATGTTAAGTGTTATGCGGGAATTAGGTCGGTGGTATAATGTAAAGGTTGTTTTCAGGAATGATTCGATGATGGATGTGAAGTTGCATTTTTGGGCGCAACGGGATCAACCGATAGAAAAAGCATTGGAATTATTGAATTCGGTTAGCCATGCGAAAGTTTCCTACGAAGAACATATAATATTTGTAGATTGAGTATATAAATTATTGTGTCGAATTTGTGATTAGCAATTGTGTATGCAATTGCTAATTTTTTTTACATTTTTTTGAGGGAGGGGGTACCTAATTTATATTTTTAAACGGAATATATGAAAAATGTCGACATGAATAATTTTTTATTGAAATTCAAAAACAGATTTATGAAAAGAATCAGCCTATTTTTTCGTGAACGACACGGGTGTTTGCAGATGTCTCTTCGGGGTACATTGCTTGTATGTCTTTTGTTCACGATGTCTTTTGTTCATGCTCAGGTACAAAAGAATATCACAGTAGAATTTAAAAATGAGCCATTGATGGAAGTGTTGAAGAAGTTGGAAAAGATGTCTTCGTATAAAATTCTGTTCGTTTATGACCATGTCCAGAATTACAAGGTAACAGCTTCTTTGAAGGAGGTATCAATACTTGATGCATTAGATAAAGTATTGGAAGGTAAACCATTTTCTAGAACAGAGATCACGGATGGGAAGTATATTTCAGTGAAGTATAATTCCAATAAAACAAATACGGGAAATGGGTTAAGAACGATCAAGGGATCTGTGCTTGATAAAAATAAAGAACCTCTTCCTGGTGTAACAGTACTTATTAAGGGGACGACTACGGGAGTGGTCACGGATACGGATGGAAACTATGCGATTAGCATTCCCGGATCGTCAATTTCTACTTTAGTATTTTCATGTATTGGAATGAAAAACGTGGAAGTGGTTGTGAAAGACAATAACGTGATAAATGTTACGATGGAAGAAGATGTAACAGAGGTGGATGAGGTTGTCGTTACCGGATATTTCAACAAAGCAAAGGAAAGTTTTACAGGTACAGCAACTTCTTTCAGTGGAGAGGAATTGAGACAGGTAAATCCGGTGAATGCCCTGACGGCTTTATCGGTGTTGGATCCTTCTTTTAAGATGTTAGAGAATATTGCAGATGGCTCGAATCCCAACGTGGTTCCCAAATTTCAAATACGAGGTAGTTCAAGTATGCCTAACGTGAAGAATGAGTATGAAGGAGATCCTAATATGCCGACTTTTATTATGGATGGTTTTGAGGTGTCGGCAGAAAAAGTATTTGACTTAGATCCGAACCGGATAGAGTCAATGACTTTGTTGAAAGATGCTGCGGCAACTGCTATTTATGGTTCGCGTGCATCGAATGGAGTGGTTGTGATTGTAACTAAAATGCCGGAACTAGGATCTATTCGCTTGAGTTATAATATGGATTTATCGTTCAATATTCCGGATTTGCGGGACTACGATTTGCTGGATGCAGAGGAAAAATTGGAATTGGAACGGGCGGCCGGTTATTATAGTTCGACGGTTGCGAACTTGTTAGAAGAACGAGAAGCGCAATACAATTATAAAAAGAGATTGATAGAGCAAGGGAATAATACTTATTGGTTGAATAAACCATTACGTGTAGCGGTAGGACATAAACATTCCTTGTTCGTGGAGGGTGGAGAAAACGCCATGCGTTATTCTTTGGATTTATCCTACGAAGATGCTTTAGGGGTAATGAAAGAATCCGGACGTGAAAGAATTAGTGTCGGTATGTTATTACAATACCAGATGAAAAAGATTGTGTTCAGGAATCAGATAATGTACGATGTCGTGAATGCGGACAATTCTCCTTATGGTAGTTTTAGTGAATATGCTAAAGCTAACCCTTATTATGCATACAAAGATGAAAATGGGCATTATTTGTATTTGTTGGAAGATGATACGCGTGGAGCTTTTGACAAAGTGCCGAACCCATTATATAATACACAGTTGAATGTGCAAGATTGGACTTCTTATAGTAATTTTACCAATAATTTCAGTATTGATTGGTATATCACGGAAGCCTTACGATTGAAAGGGAACTTTGCCATTCATCATCAAAAAAGTGAAGGTGTTGTCTTCAAGCCAGCGAAACATACGGATTTTAGCAGCATGATGGGAGATAACTATTATCGTCGTGGTTCTTATCAGGCGACGGAAGGAAAGGAGTTTGGATATGATGCCAGTGTGATCCTTAGTTTTTTCAAAAAGATTCATGACCATGTGTTGAACGTGAATGCCGCTTTGAATATGCAGGATTTGTCGAAAGAAGAGTATACTGTAAAGGTGGAAGGATTCCCCGATGAAAATTTGGATTATATCGTGTTTGGTGCATCTTATCCTAAGTCTTCAACACCTACGGGAAAAGATGAAATTTCACGATTAATAGGTTGGGTTGGGAACATGAACTATTCTTTCAAAGAACGCTATTTGCTGGATTTATCTGTACGTACGGATGCATCGTCTAAATTCGGTGCGAATACGCGTTGGGCGCCTTTCGGTTCGGTAGGTATTGGTTGGAATCTGCATAATGAGGCGTTCATTAAGGATCGTGTAAAATTCATCAATCGTTTGAAGATTACTGCATCTTTGGGTTGGGTAGGATCTCAGTCCTTCAGCCCGTTTCAAGCGATTCCCAAATATGAATATGATGTGAACAATCGTTACCGTTATGGAATCGGGGCAATCATGAAAGGTATGGCAAACCGTAGTCTGGAGTGGCAAAAGACCACGCAGCGTAATGTAGGTATTGATTTCGATATATTAAACCGTCGTCTTGCAGTTTCGGCAAACTATTATGTGAATACTTCCAAGAGTTTGCTATCCGACGTTACCTTACCGCCCTCTTTAGGTTTCACCACTTATACGGAAAATATCGGACAATTGGAAAATAAAGGTTTTGATTTGAAGGTGAGAGGAACTGTATTCCGGAATAAGGACGGGTTTATGAATTTGAGTGTTGGTATCGTTAGAAATAAAAATAAGCTGAAAAAGATTTCCAACAGTCTGCGTGCATGGAATGAAGTACAGGATGACAGTGTTATGAATGCACCCCGTGTCCGTTTCATTGAAGGACAGTCGTTGAATACGATTTGGGGAGTTCCTTCTAAAGGTATCAATCCGGCAAATGGTAAAGAAATTTTTGTTTCCCGCAATGGTACACTGACAGATACTTGGAATTCTTCTGATCAGCAACCGATAGGATGTACGGACCCTACGATTGAGGGAAACGTGTCGTTGAATGGTGGTTATAAAGGATTGTCGTTGAGTATGTATTTTACCTATAGTTTGGGAGGAGACACTTACAACCAAACGTTGGTGGATCGGGTTGAGAATGCTGATAAACGCTATAATTGTGATCGGCGAGTACTGGAAGACCGTTGGCAGAAACCGGGAGACGTAACCTTTTTTAAAGACGTAGCTAACAATGAAGTAACGCAAGCGACTAGTCGATTTGTCGAAAAATACAATTGGTTGAAATTAAGCACTTTGAATGTGTCATATGATTTTAATGGCAATTGGTTGAAAAACATCCGAGTGGAAAGTCTGCGTCTATCGTTTAACATGACGGATGTGTTCCGTTGGTCATCTGTGAAGGAAGAGCGAGGGTTGGACTATCCGTTTGCACATGCGTTTAGAACTTCTTTGAGGATAACTTTTTAATGATAAAATATGAAAAAGATATATCGTTTACTATTATTGGTAACAATTATTTCTGTTTTTACTGGGTGTGATAGTTGGTTGGATGTATCGCCTAAAACAGAAGTGAAAGAAACAGATTTGTTTTCGAAAGAATCCGGGTTCAAAACCGCCTTGTTAGGGGTTTATATCGAGATGGTTTCTTCTAATCTTTATGGAGGTAATTTGACGATGAGCTTTATGGATGTGCTGGCTCAGTATTATAGCATAACGTCAGAGGAGAGTACCTATATGCCGATGACTATATATGATTACGGACATGCAGATGTTAAGCCTACTGTTTCACAGATTTGGTCTAATATGTACTCTATTATAGCTAATCTGAATAACCTATTGTGGAATATGGATCAACACAAAGAGTTGTTCACGGCGGATAACTATAATATCATCAAGGGTGAGGCCTTGGGGTTACGGGCATATTTACATTTTGACTTGTTGCGGATGTATGCTCCTTCTTATGTACTGGGAGGAGATGCTTTGGCTATTCCCTATGTGAATGAAGTGACAAATGTACCTTTTGCTCAGAAGACCGTGAAGCAGGTTGCGGAAACTTGTATTCAGGATCTGTTGGAAGCAGAAGCATTGCTGAAAGAGACAGACCCGATAGGGCCAGCCTTTAAGAGTTATTCGGAAAATTACACTAATAGCGGGCAAGATAATGCCGAATATGATGAAGATGGCGGTTTTCTGCGTTATCGTCGGGAAAGGATGAATTATTATGCGGTAACAACTTCGTTGGCACGTATTTATTTGTTTTTGGAGAATAAGGACGAGGCTTATAAATGGGCGGAATTAGCCGTAAATTCTGGTCGGTGTTCTTCAACGAGTTACATCTTCTCATTGTATTCAGATAAGCTTGCTGACTATTCTGACTATTATTTTAATCCCGGATTGGAAAAAGAGGAACAACTGATCATTCCAGAAGAGCGGAAGAACAGTATCTACGAAACAGATAAATACGGATCCATCGATAGTCGTTGGAAAGAGTGGTTTCACGAATACCCCAACAGTAGTACAGAATATATGGCCAAATATATGAAGGCTTCAGATGGTAAACGTCCTGTGAATGTTTCACTGATTGCTGGTTGTGAGGCTTATTACATAGCAGCAGAGGCTGCAACAGAGGAATCCGATGCGTTCTCGCACTTGAATCGGGTGCGGCAGAGTTTTGGTATCAGTGCTTCTTATAATCTAAAAGAAGGGGTAGATGATTTGGATGCTGAACTTTATGCTGAATACCGAAAATCGTTCGTGGGTGAGGGGCAATTATTTTATTATATGAAGCGGAAAAACTTCGCAAGTATAGAGGGTGTAGTGGATGGAAATTTTCCTAGTTTATACACATTCCCTCTGCCTGATACGGAAATTGAATTTGGAAATATTGTGAATAGAAACAAGTAAGATATGGTAAAGTTTTTCATAATAATTGGGTTACTACTTTTCTTGGGAAGTGGGTGTACAGACCAGGTAGAAGAAAGGTTTAATAACACGGCAACGACGATTTATTTCAATTTGTCGGGAGCCCAGGCAGATAGTATTGTTTATTCTTTCGCTAAGGTCGTGGAAAATTCTCATGTGATTGAAGTGCCGGTGGAGATAGCTGGATATCCTGCTGATTATGATCGGCATTTTCGGGTAGCGGTAGATGAAACGTTGTCAACAGCAAAGGTGGGTTTGCATTATGATGCATTGGAAGAGTCGTATGTGTTGCCCAAAGGTACATTTACTACTAAAGTTCCGGTTACAGTTTATAGTACGGATAAATTACTGGATTCTGTTGCTGTAAGTATCGCCTTGCAAATAGTTGCAAATGATGAGTTCCCTAATGATTTTTCAAAACGCCAGCTAGCTTTAATTAAAGTGTCGAATATGTTGGAAAAGCCTGAGATGTGGGATTTGATATACGGAAGGAAATATTTCGGTACTTGGAGTAAGACAAAATACAAATTGATATTGCAAGTATGTGAGATAGAGGAGTTGCCTGCATATAACGGGCCTAATCGTTATCTTTTAAAAGGCTATGGAATGAAGATGCAGAATTATTTCAAGGAAAATTATCCTGTTTATGATGAAAATGGTCAGGTGATTGAATCTGATTGGACTATAATTTTTTAAATATCCGACTATGAAAAAATATTTATTGTTGACGATAGCTGTGTTGACTGTATTGTTGTGTACGTCCTGCATGGAAGAGCTCGGAACTTATAATTACGTGGAGACGAACGAGATAAAAATTGATTCCATTAAAGGGCAAAGCATAACTCAATATGACACATTGCGTATTGTACCGACGATTACTCAATCCAAGAATGTTAGTGAGGAAAATCTTGAATACCTGTGGTATTGGTACAAGGCGGGAGCTGGTGAAAATGCAAAAATAGATACGTTGGGGTTTGATCGAAATTTAAAGTATTATGTCGCTGCAGGTCCCGGTCTGTATAATGCACGCTTGAAAATAACAGACAAGGAAACTGGTTTGTTTGCTAGGAAAGAATTCGATATTACGGTAGATGCTGAAAATAGTGGACTTTTGATTTTGAGTGACTTGGATGGAAATGCAAATTTGTCACTTTTGAATTCTTCTAAAATATTTTCTCAAAATATCTACTATGCTGCTAACGGAGAATATGCCGGAACTCATCCTATCGGGATTGCGGATATTGATAATGCTGCTACTGATCTACATATGATTGTCATTTTGTGTGCAGACGGTAAGGGAGGGGTTGTGACAGAGCCGACTAGTTTCGTGAAAATTAGTGACTATTCTAGTCTGTTTTACGTGATGCCTAGCCCTATAGCTCCTGAAGCATACTGTGCCGTGGCAACTTTATATAATACGGGTATGGGAATCACTTATGATTTTATTATTAATAATGGTAAACTTCATTATAGAGATTTCCAGTATGCATCGTATGAACCGTTGTTCAATCCTGAAGTATCGGGTGACTATAGTTTGGCTCCTTATGCAATTTTGAATAATAATACCCTTTTGTTCTATGATAATAAAAATTATCATTTTAATATCTTGAAATGTTCATATGGACAATTAAAAGAAACGAAACTGGATCCGGTTCCATTACCAGAAGGAACAGATACTGATGCACTTGCTTTTGATCCCCGGAATGTTGGTTTGGAATTGGTCTATGCGGCAAAAGGTTGGAAAAAAATGGATAACGATGCGGGGTATGCCTATGGGATTTTTAGAAAGCCAGGTACTACGGATTTGGCAAATATGTATTGTCTCCGGTTTAATATTGGCTATAGCATGAGTATGGGAGGAGACTATTTTACTCCATATTTCCAGCATACAGTTTCTGGTGCGACCGATTTGGATAAAGCCACGGCATTTGCCATGTCTCGGGAAGATCCTTATTTGTATTATGCTTATAAAAATAAGATATACAGTTATGACTTGGAGTTTGATAAAGGTAAGGTTATTTACGATACAGATACGGTTGTCGGTCCTGGTGCGAAGGTTGATTATTTATACTTCCGACCTGATAATGAGAGTTTCAATATGTGGGCGGCAACTTCAGTTGAGGGAAGCTCTGAAAGAACTGGAAGTATCCATGTGTTAGGATTGGGACGTAATGGAGATGTTATAAAGGTAGATACTGTTTATCGTAACGTTTGTGGTAAAGTGGTTGGGATGACTTTCAAAAACCGTTAATCCTAATGATGAGTCTGGAAAACTCTTATAGAAAAAAATCGGGTTCCTAAAAACCCGATTTTTTTGTATTATTTGCAATACAAGAAACGTTTGATCTTGTGAGTGGGTGTCTTTTCAAAAGGTTCATGTTGTACGAGTACAAGTTGTAGTTTTGAGAAGTTGTTCACCCGGGCATTCACGTAATCCCGTAGTTCTTGTTTTTGTTCTTCAATGTAGTCGTTGATTTTTTCCTTGTAGTTCCCGGCTTGGTCTTTCAATTTCTGGTACTGTTTTTCAAGTTCTTCCATGTTAAAATGAACCATGGCAACCAGTTTACCGCTATTTTCCACTACGAGGGATTCGTTCACGAAACGGAAATTATTAATGATAGATTCGATTTCTTCCGGGTAGATGTTTTCTCCGGATGCACCGAGAATCATGGTTTTGATCCTTCCGCGGATAGCTAATCTATTCTTCTTGTCGAAAGAACCCAAGTCTCCGGTTTTAAACCAACCATCTTCTGTGAAGGTTTCTGCGGTGAGTTCCGGACGTTTGTAGTATCCTTTCATCACGTTAGGACCTTTGATCCAGATTTCACCTTGTCCGCTCTTGTCGGGATCATTGATTTTAATTTGTACACCTTCCATGACGGGACCTACTCCTTGAAGGAAGGTCTGTGACGGGTTGGAACCCGCAGCCATGGGAGCTGTTTCGGTAAGTCCGTAACCGATAGCATAGGGGAATTTAGCTTCCCGAAGGAATTGCTCCACGGTACCATCTAGTTTAGAACCACCGATTCCGAAGAATTTTAGTTCCCCACCAAAGGTTTCCATTAGTTTCTTTCCTGCCAATCGGTTGAATAATTTACGAGCCGGAGCGAATTGGTAGAGCTTGCTCATCAATTTCGAACTGGTGAATTTAGGCAACACTTGCGACTTGTAAATTTTCTCTATAATCAAGGGTACGGATAAAACTACCGTAGGACGGATTTTCTGCATTGCCGGAACAAGTAATTTGGGGGTCGGTACTCGATCCAGATAATATACTTGTGCTCCGAACATCAAAGGTAACAAAAGTCCCAGTGTGTTTTCGTAAGTATGTGCCATGGGCAGAATACTTAGGAAACGGTAGGTTTCATCTACAGGTTGAATGGTACGACACTGACGTGCATCCCATACCAAGTTTTTGTGTGTTAAGACTACTCCTTTCGAGAATCCTGTTGTACCGGAGGTGTAAATGATTGATGCAATGTCCTCTTCTTCAATTGAAACTTCGGGAAGAGGGGTTGTATTATTCAAATTAATATCCGGGACCAATTTATCCAAGTCTTCCGGTTGGTAGCATCCTTCCGGCATGGTGGCAAAGTTATTGATCAGGATTTTATGCTCAAGGAATGGTGTTTTTACTCCTTCCAAACATTTTGCCAGTAGGCGGGAAACGAAGATCACTTTTACCTCTGCATGTTCCAGTATATTCTGGAGTTCTGTAGAACAGAATCCCGGTAAGATCGGTACGGCAATGGCTCCAATGTTTGCGATTGCAAATTGGGTGATTCCCCAGTTCGGCATATTCGCGCTTAAAATGGCAACCTTGTCTCCTTTCTTTACACCTAGATGAAGTAAGTGGTTAGCAATAGATACGACCTCGTTATATAAATCTTGGTAAGTTTTTTTTCCGCTTGCGACAAAATTTAAAGATAAATTTTTTGAAAACTTGGAACAACTATTTTTCAAGAGTTCCGGTAGTGTCAATTTCTTTAAAGTCATGTTTTAATAATATGAATTTTCCATACAAAGATAATACAGAAAACAATACGATGTGGTTAAAATATTTAAAAATAGAGTAAATGGCTTGAAAGTGAGGGGAAAATTGAAACAATCTCTAGCGTTTTACGTACCGGCAAGGCCTGATTTATTTGAAGGTCCCGGCTTTTTATTCTTTTCGGGAAAATGAGAAAAGGGGGTGTCCAAGAAGTCATTTTTCAAACTCCCTCCCCCCTTCGGGGTACTCCCTCTATAAACAGAGGGAGAGTTGAAATACCCCCTGTTTTCGGGAAGAGTCACCAGCTCCTCCTCTGTTTATAGAGGAGGTGGCACGAAGTGACGGAGGAGTTTTAGAAATAAAATGACTTTTTGGACAACCCCTTTTATTTAATTATTTCGTAGGAATTGCAGCTAATGTAGCTTTCAAGAATTCCCAGAATTTACTTACAGATTCGATGTTCACTTTCTCGTCCGGAGAGTGAGGAGAACTGATGGTCGGTCCGAAAGAAATCATGTCCCAATGTGGGTAGGCAGATCCTAGGATACCACATTCCAATCCGGCATGGATAGCCATGATCGCCGGTTTCTTACCGTATAATTTCATGTAAACTTCTTCCATTTCTTTGCGGATAGCTGAATCCGGATTGGGTTTCCATCCCGGGTATTCTCCGGTAAAGTTGATCTTGCTTGCTTCTGCCAGTTCAAAAACAGATGCTACTACTTGAGCTAACGATGTTTTTGCAGTTTCAACAGAAGAACGCATTAACATGTAGATTTCGATCTTTCCTTCTCCACCTTTCACGATAGCCAAGTTGTTGGATGTTTCAACCGTGTCTGGCATGGAATCGATCATTCTCATGGCACCATTCGGGCAAGCCTTGATGGCGTTAATCAGGTTATATTGTACTTTTACCGGCATTACATTCTGTGGAAGAGCGGTTTCTTCAGCAAAGAACGTGAGATTCGGTTCTTTAGCGCTTAATTCAGCTTTAAATATTCCCTCGTATTCTTTTACTTTAGCTAGGAATTTGTCTGCATTGGCAGCCGGAACAGTTACGATTCCGAAAGCTTCACGCGGGATCGCGTTTCTCATGTTTCCTCCGGATACGGAAGAAAGACGAAGGTCTAATTCTTTGCTGACTGCTTTCAAGAAACGGAAATATAATTTGTTGGCGTTTCCTCTACCCAAGTTGATGTCCATTCCGGAGTGACCTCCTTTTAATCCTTTCAATGATAATTGGAATGCTTTATGTCCTGCTGGAACAGCTTCAGGGGTGTAATCGAACGCGATCTCTCCATCAATACCTCCGGCGCAACCAACATACAATTCGCCTTCTGTTTCAGAGTCAAGATTTAACAAGATGTCTCCTTTTAACCAGTTGTGGCGGATTCCGTTTGCCCCGTCCATTCCGGTTTCTTCGGTAGCTGTGATTAACACTTCAACCGGGCCGTGAGGAATATCTTTTGATAATAGAATAGCCATTCCGGTGGCAACACCGATACCGTTGTCTGCTCCAAGAGTGGTTCCGTCTGCTGTTACCCATTCCCCGTCGATATATGCTTCAATAGGGTCTTTGGTGAAGTCGTGTTGTTTGTCTTCATTTTTTTGAGGAACCATGTCCAGGTGACCTTGCAGGATAACTCCCTTGCGGTTTTCCATCCCCGGGGTGGCCGGTTTGCTCAATAATATATTGTTAGCCTCGTCCATTTCAGCATGGATTCCGTTTTCTTTTGCCCAATTCATAACGAATTCTCTGGCTTTTTCTTCATGGTTTGACGGACGTGGAACTTGAGTTAGTTTATAAAAGTTTTCCCAGATGGCTTTGGGTTCTAACGTACAGATACATTTACTCATAACGTTTTTATTTTTAAATTTATGATTTAAGATTTCAGCTTGGTTATCCCGAAGATAATTGCGCTGAGATCATGTTTATTTCTATCGTTTGCAAGATATAAAAAAAACAGATAAGTTGTGATTCGATCACAACTTATCTGTTTTTTTTGTTTCAGGTTGGTAAGTTACAAGTTACAGGTTCTTGACGTGCAAGCGTTGACGCTAAACCTGTAACTTGTAACCTGCCAACCTGTAACTTGAATCAACATTTGAAATTTTATTTCAGATGTTGATTCAAATAGTTTACAAATTTGGTATACAGTTGTAACCGGGTGTAACCGCCGTATATGCTATGGTTACGGTTGGTGTAGATCTGCATATCGAATTGTTTGTTTGCTTGTACGAGAGCCTCGGATAATTCGTAGGTGTTTTGCACGTGTACGTTGTCATCCGCGGTTCCGTGGCATAACAATAAGTTTCCTTTTAAGTGTTTTACCCAGTTGATCGGGGAGTTGTCATTGTATCCGGAAGGATTATCCTGCGGGCGTCTCATGAAGCGTTCCGTGTAGATGGAATCGTAGAATCCCCAGTGAGTAACGGGCGCAACGGCGATAGCCGTGGAGAACACGTCATTTCCTTTCATGAGGCAAAGTGATGACATGAATCCGCCAAAGCTCCAACCCCAGATACCTACTTTTTGTGCATCGATGTAAGATTGTCCGGCAAGCCATTTTGCGGCGGCGATCATATCGTCACTTTCGATTTTTCCGAGTTGCATATAGGTACATTTGCGGAATTCTTCCCCTCTGGCAGCCGTTCCGCGAGGATCGATGCAAGCCACGATATAACCTTCTTGTGCGAGGTATTGTGTCCAGTCCATGCCCCAACTATTGTTTACTTGCTGAGAGTTCGGACCGCTGTACTGGATGATTAATAACGGGTAAGCTTTTGATGCGTCAAAATTCACGGGTTTCATGAGCCATGCGTTTAACATGGTCGTTCCGTCTGCTGCCGGGATTTGAATGAATTCTTTTTTGGCAACATCGTAATCTGCCAGTTTCGTTTTCAACGCGGCATTGTCTTCCAGCGTGCGAACAGCTTTACCGTTTGCTGCGTACAGGGTGTACACGTGAGGCATATCCGCGTTAGATACTATATTAATATAGTATTTGAATGATTTACTGAATTCTGCTTCATTCCATCCTTTTGTCGGGGTGAGTTTCTTTTTCTTACCTTTTAAGTCAATGGAGTAGATGTATTTTTCCAGAGGTGATTCTTCGTGAGAGGCATAGTAATAAAGTTTTTTTGCCGGATCGTACCCGTAGAAGTCAACCACGTCGTATTTACCGGAAGTGATCGGCTGAATTTCTTTACCGCTCATGGCATACAAGTAGAGGTGAGAATAACCACTTTTTTCACTACTCATGATGAAATGTTGCCCGTCTTCCATGAAGATCAAGTTGTCCAAGTTGCTTTCCGCGATATAATATTTATTTTCTTCCCGGTAAAGCACGGTTGTACTTCCCACGCGGGCATTGGCCAACAGAATTTCCAGTTGATTCTGGAAACGGTTCAGTTTCATGATAGCTAATCTTTTCGGATCTTTTGTCCATTTGATACGGGGTATGTAAATATCGGTTTCTTCACCAATATTCATTGGGGTGGTGACACGATCTTTAATGTCGTAAACGTGGACGCTCACGATGGAATTGGCTTCCCCGGCTTTCGGGTATTTATAGGAATAGTTCGAGGGATAAAGGGCATTTTGTTCGTATGCCGGATATTGTCCTCTGAACATATTCATGTGGTAAGTCTTCACGGCTGATTCGTCAAATTTGATGAACGCGAGGGCAGATCCGTCGGGGGCCCACTCGAAGGCTTTGTTGAATCCGAATTCCTCTTCATATACCCAGTCGGGGGCTCCGTTAATGATTTCGTTAAATTTCCCATCAAAGGTGATTTGAATTTCGGAACCGAAACGTAGGTCCGCGATAAAGATGTTGTTGTCTCTCACGAATGCCACTTTCGTTCCGGTAGGAGAGAAGGTTGCCAAACGTTGAGAACCACCTTCCGATAAAGGTTTTAATTCCTTATTTTTAAAATCGAACACGAAGTAGTCTGCCGTGAATGAACGACGGTAGATCGGATTTATATTCGTGCAAATCAGAATCCGGTCTTCTTCCGGGCTGAATTCGTAATCTTGGATAGTCTGAACAGCTTTGTACTTGGGATCGTTCAAGTCTAGTAAAGTGCTTACGGCTTTCCCGGTTTTGTAACTATACATGACCAGCTTTTTGCCTTTGTCTTCCAACACGGTATAGTGTTCCCCGTCATTTAGCGAACGGAGACCTGAAACACCTTGTGTCCTGAACGTGTAGGTCAAGTTAAAATCTTCCAGAGTGAATTTTTTGCCCTTGTTTTGAGCGTTTCCGGGTAGGGCAAACCCCACGATAAACATACATACAATTAACTTGTAAAACATCCTCATGACAATTATTTTTTGTTTTTTTAATTTGGACCAAAGATATAAATAATTTTAGATTTATGATTTTAGATTTAATTATTCCTATCTTTGTGCGCTCAAAATCATGATTAGATGAAATATACCCTTTTAGCGAAAGACAAAAACAGTGATGCACGATGTGGTGTGTTAACCACGGATCATGGGAATATTGAAACTCCGATCTTTATGCCTGTGGGTACGGTGGGAACCGTGAAAGCCGTGCATGCGAGAGAGTTGAAGGAAGATATTAAGGCCCAGATCATTTTGGGCAACACGTATCATTTGTATTTGCGGCCGGGTACAGAGGTGTTGGAAGAAGCAGGGGGACTACATAAATTTAATTCATGGGATCGTCCGATCCTCACGGATAGTGGCGGTTTTCAAGTTTTTTCTTTAGGTGATTGTCGGAAAATCACGGAAGAAGGGGTCGTGTTCCGTTCTCATATTGATGGTTCGAAACATCTGTTTACTCCTGAAAATGTCATGGATATTCAGCGTAAGATAGGGGCTGATATAATCATGGCATTTGATGAATGTCCCCCGGGGCAGAGTGAATACGGTTATGCGAAGAATTCTTTGGAGCTGACCCAGCGTTGGTTGGAACGATGCGTGAAACGACTTGACTCCACGGAGCCATTGTACGGTTATCACCAGTCGCTTTTTCCGATCGTGCAAGGATGTACTTTCCGGGATTTGCGGGAAAAGGCAGCGGAACACGCTGTTGCTCTTGATCGAGAGGGATATGCAATCGGGGGATTAGCTGTTGGGGAAGAGGCTGAGGTCATGTACGAGATGATTCAAGTCGTAAACCGGATTTTGCCGCAGGATAAGCCCCGTTACCTGATGGGGGTCGGGACCCCGGAGAATATTTTGGAGGCAATCTCTTTAGGTGTGGATATGTTTGATTGCGTGATGCCGACCCGAAACGGGAGAAATGGTATGCTGTTTACCACGGAGGGCGTGATCAATATAAAGAACAAGAAGTGGGAGAAGGATTGCAGTCGTATTGATCCGGCCGGGTTGAGTTTTGTAGATGATGATTACTCGAAAGCGTATTTGCGCCATTTAATCAAGGCGGATGAAATTTTAGGGCTACAAATTTGCTCGATCCATAATTTGTCGTTTTATTTGTGGTTAGTACGTGAAGCTCGTAAACATATACTGGAAGGAGATTTCGTGACGTGGAAAGAGAGTACGATAAAGAAAGTTACAAGAAGATTATAGTGCTGAGAAGCAACTAGCGTAAAATGAAAAAATTAGACTTATATATTATCCGGAAGTTCCTAGGTACCTTTTTCTTTTCGATGGTACTGATCTTGAGTATTGTCGTGGTTT
The DNA here is from genome assembly GCF_015560935.1 of Butyricimonas sp. BSD2780061689_150309_C8. Taxonomy (NCBI): domain Bacteria; kingdom Pseudomonadati; phylum Bacteroidota; class Bacteroidia; order Bacteroidales; family Odoribacteraceae; genus Butyricimonas; species Butyricimonas sp. BSD2780061689_150309_C8. The sequence continues at coordinate 96,995 of NZ_JADMSV010000006.1, read as the reverse complement.
TCGACCTTTCGGAGAGATTGGAGAAATTTATCGAGAACGAGGCTCCCGTGAAGGCGATCATATTTGATTATTACCTGAATTTCGTGCCTTATTTCGCGAACGTGTTTTCCTCTTTGTTTACTTTTATTTCTGTTATTTTCTTCACGTCAAAGATGGCTTATAATAGTGAGATTATTGCTATTTTAAGTACGGGTATCAGTTTCCGGAGAATGGTCCGGCCATACATGATATCGGCCGGGGTGATTGCCTGTTTATCACTTCTTTTGAGTGCTTTTATTATTCCGAATGCCAACAAGAAGCGGATCGAGTTCTCCGAGCAATATATTTGGAAAAAGTATAGCAACAAGGAAGAGAATATTCACCGGCAGATTGCACCGGGTGTTTTTATCTATATGTCGAGTTTTAACGTGTATTCCAGCCGGGGTAATGATTTTACCTACGAGGTATTTCGGGAGGATACGCTGGTTAGTAAGTTGACGGCAAAATCTATTTCATGGAATAAAGAACTTGAGAAGTGGCGGATTAACAACTGGACGCTACGGGAATTTGACGGGATCAAGGAGACTTACACGACAGGACAAACTATTGACACGCTATTAAATTTTAGTGCGGCGGAATTCTCCGAGGACCCCAAGAAAATTAAGGAGCGCTTGACATTACCGGAACTGGATGAATACATCGCTCGGCAAAAATTGCGGGGAAGTAGTAACGTGGTTGAGTTCCAGATTGAGAAGTACAAGATGTTTTCGGGCGCTTTCGCTACATTTATATTGACGTTAATCGGGGTATGTATCGCTTCCCGTAAGATTCGGGGAGGAATGGGGTTCCATTTGGGATTGGGATTGTTAATCAGTTTCTCGTACATATTATTTATGCAATTTTCCACGGTTTTTGCAACCAATGGAGGCATGAGTCCGTTATTAGCGGTATGGATACCGAATATGTTATTTGCTGTGGTGGCGTTATTTGTATACCGGGCGGCACCGAAATAATTGAAAGTTGAAAATGTAGAATTGAGAATGAATAATTAAGAAGGTATGAAAAATGAGTGCATATCTTCAATCAATAGAATAGGCCGATGAGGGCTATAAGCAAGAATCATAAATTTAAAATCAAAAATTTATACGTAAGTATATGAATAGGGAGACTAAAAGACCTAGAATTACAAGGCCGATCGAGAATCGTGATGAGAATCGTCGGAGCAGAACACCGCGTTTCGAAAACCGTGAAGGTGGAGAAAGCGAAACAAGAAGACCTAACCGTTTCAACACGGACAGACCGAGACGGGAACAAGGACACGGGTATATCCGTGATTTGAACAAAGAACGGGAGAGAGAGCGTAACGAGGGTACGGGAGATCGAGATAACGGGAATCGTTATTACCGGGATTCAGATCGAAACCGTGAAAGAGGGGATCGGGAGAATAATCGTTACGAGAATCGGGATAATAGAAGATCATACGAGAGAGGTAACAGGGATAACAATCGTTTTTCCGATCGTGGAGAGCGTCGTGAAAGGCGGCCTCAAGATCGGGATGAAAATGCAGAAAGAAGAGATAATCGTTATCAAAACAGGGATCGTAATGATCGACGTGAGGAAGGACGTCGGGAAAGAGGTTCCCGTGAGGAAGGAGGACGTGGAGAAGGGTATCGTGGCGATCGTCGGGATCGCAGAGAGGGGGATGATCGTCGGGATCGTTATTCTGATCGTCCGGCGAGAAAAGTGTTTACCCGTCGGGCAGATGGGGATGGCGCTCCCAAAAGTGTGTATAGTAAGAAAAAACAAATTGAATATCGCAAGAAGAACGAGGGGCAGGAGACAGAATTACGCTTGAACCGTTATATCGCTAAAGGCGGGGTGTGTTCACGTCGTGATGCTGATGTGTTGATTGCAGCCGGTCGGGTGAAAGTAAACGGGGAAGTCGTGCAACAAGTCGGGGTAAAAGTAAAACGTACGGATCGAGTGGAGGTTGATGATCAAGTGATTACTCCCGAGCGTAAAGTGTACTTGGTGTTGAATAAGCCGAAAGATTACGTGACGACAGTGGAAGATCCTTTGGAACGTAGAACCGTGATGACCTTGATCGAGGGAGCTTGTAAAGAGCGCGTGTACCCGATTGGACGACTTGACCGTCAGACCACGGGAGTGTTGCTTTTCACGAATGATGGCGATTTAGCCAAGAAATTGACACACCCGAAGTATAACCAGAAAAAGATATACCACGTGTTCTTGGACAAGGTGGTTCAAACGGGCGACTTGGAGGCTATTCGTAAGGGAATCGACTTGGAGGATGGCTTTATCCAGGCGGATGACGTGAGAGTGGCGGAAGATGATCGTACACAGGTGGGGATTGAAATTCATTCCGGTAGAAATCGTATCGTCCGGAGGATTTTCGAGCATTTGGGGTACCAGATTCTTCGTTTGGACCGTGTCTTTTTTGCTGGGATCACGAAGAAAAATCTGCCCAGGGGTCACTGGCGTTTCCTAACTGAAGATGAGGTTAATATTTTAAAGGCCTACTAAAAAATTTTTTTTTTAATATTATTACTATTACCTTTGCGGGTGTCCACCTTTTAGGAGGTTTATCCCGTGAAGGTTTTATTTTTATATTAAAAAATTATGGTTGCACTTATCACAAATGGTCTGAATAGAATGAGGACATTGCGTTCATTCTCATACACTCCTCGATGGATTGTATTTTTGATCGACGTGGCTCTTGCTATTATGGCAGTTAGCGTTGCCTATCTGATTTGGGTCAATTTCCAGATTGACCGGATGAGATTGGATTTTGTCTTGACCGGGGCCCTTGTTATTGTGGGTATCCGGGTGATCAGTTTCTTGTTGGGACATACTTATTCCGGAATAGTACGTTTCACGGGAACGGAGGATGCTTTGCGCATCTACTACGTGTTGACGGCAGGGGAGATTGCCCTTCTTTTGGGTAGTGGCGTGTTTTTCCTGTTGTATGATTATCTTTTTATACCGGTTTCCGTTTTACTCACGGAGTACGTTCTTCTGACCAGTTTGATGGTTATGAGCCGGGTGATCGTGAAGAAAGTCTTCGCACAGTATATTGGTGCAGAGCGTACTAAAAAGAATGTAATTATATGTGGTAGCGATGAATACGGTATCATGGCGAAACATGCCATGGATAACGTGGAGGATGCCACGTATAATATTCTTGCTTTTGTTGATGTGAATGATCGGAAAGCGGGAAAGATTATCGAGGGGGTCAAGATCTATAAGATGTCGTCTTTACCCGGTTTGTTGAAACGTAACCGGGTGGACAAGGTGGTTATCGCCAAAAAGATGATTTCTCCGGATAAAAAACGGGAAATTGTCGAGATCTGCTTGGCCGCTGATGTGAACGTACTCGAAGTACCTCGTTTTGAAAGTTGGATTAACGGGGAGTTAAGTATGCGGCATATCCGGAATATCAAGATCGAAGATTTGTTGGAGAGGGACGTGATTCACATGGAGGAGACCAATCTTCGGAAACAATTATTGAATAAAGTGGTTTTGGTGACCGGGGCGGCTGGTTCTATCGGGAGTGAAATCGTGCGGCAGTTGACGCATTTTAATCCTTCTTTGATCGTTTTGTTTGATCAGGCCGAATCTCCGCTTTATGATATTGAGCTGGAACTGAAGGAAGAGTGTGGTTTCACGGATTATAAAATTGAGATCGGGGATGTACGTGATGCGAGCCGGGTGGAAGGAATCTTTAAAACATATCATCCCAATATCGTGTATCATGCGGCTGCTTATAAGCACGTTCCCATGATGGAAAAACACCCGATTGAAGGTGTGAAAACTAATATTTTCGGAACGAAAAATGTTGCCGATTGTGCTGTGAAGTATGATTGCCAGCGTTTCGTGATGATCTCTACCGATAAAGCGGTGAACCCGACGAATGTTATGGGTGCAAGTAAGCGTATAGCGGAAATTTACACGCAATCATTGAATCGCATCGCGAATACTCGTTTTATTACTACTCGTTTTGGGAACGTTTTGGGATCGAATGGTTCGGTGATCCCTCGTTTCAAGAAACAGATAGAGGCGGGTGGTCCGATAACAGTTACTCACCCGGAAATAACTCGTTTTTTCATGACTATTCCCGAGGCATGTCAGCTCGTTTTGCAAGCGGGGGCGTTGGGAAATGGCGGTGAAATATTTGTTTTTGATATGGGTAAGAGCGTTAAGATTGTCGATCTGGCTCGTAAGATGATTAAACTTTCCGGTTATGAAGTTGGGAAAGATATTCATATCGTTTTTACCGGTTTGAGACCGGGAGAGAAATTGTACGAGGAGGTGCTTAACGTGAAGGAGACGACTTTGCCGACCGTGCATGAGCGAATAAAGATTGCCAAAGTACGTGAATATAATTATAGTGAAGTTACGGATGCGATAAAGGCTCTTGATATAGCTTTGCAGACAAAAGATAATTTTGCCGTGGTGAAACAAATGAAATGTATCGTACCTGAGTTTAAATCGAAAAATTCAACCTATGAATCTATTGATTTCCAGATGGAAGAGGAAGGTGTAGAACATCATATGGAAGAGGTTTTAAATAAAATTCAGGTAGCCGAAAATTTAGAAGTCAGAGAGTAATGGAGAAGACGAATTGGTATGCAGTTTTCACTGCTGCTCGGGCGGAAAAACGAGTGAAGGAGCGTTTGGAACAAGCAGGAATCGAGAATTATTTACCTGTGCGGGGGGACGAGTTTGTGAGGGATGGACTGGTGAAAAGGTTAGAAGTCCCTGTGATTACGGGGTGTATTTTTGTCCGTGTTTCTGAAATGAATTTACCTTCCGTGTTATCAATTGGGGGCGTGATGGCGTTGTTAAAAGAGAAACAGGGCCCGGTTGTGATTTCGGACGAACAGTTGGATAGTTTGCGGATTTTGAATGAATGGGCGGAGATGATTGAAGTTGTGAATGGGAAAATTCCGGTAGGATCTGGTGTACGTGTGATTCAAGGTGAATTAACCGGGGTACAGGGAGAGTTGGTCGAGGTAGCTGGTGGCCATCGGATTATGGTTCATGTTCCTTGTTTGATAGGTGTTTGTGCAAATGTTTCATTAGATTGCGTAAAGGCGTTGTAATTATTCGGATTTATTATTTTTCTCGGAAAAGTGTAATTATTTGGCTTGTAAAATATACGAAAAGTGTGTTTTTGATGTAGCACTCTGTTACGTGGGATGCTGAAAAGCACGTTTCCAATTTCTTGGGATTGTGTCGAAATCAAGTATAATAAGTATTTGAAGAGAAGTTATATCGTCAGAAACTTTTTATAGGGGCGAAATGTATACCTCTGCGTAGAACTAGGTTTATAATGAGAACCTGTCGAGAAGCTGGGGAAATCCTAAGGAAATAATCCCCCTTTTTCAGAGATTACTCGAAGTTTATTCGAAGCTCATTCATTCCGTAATATTTGAGCTACGAGGGATCTTCGAGTAATCTCTGAATGAGAGGGATTATTTGGGTAGGATTACTTCTTCATTTGGGTTGAATTTGTGTTACATGATATTTTCTCAGCTGTAATTTTATTTGTTATGCTTGTTCCTAGAGTAATAATACCTTAATTCTATGGTTTAACTATTTCTTGGGTCTTACTGGTCGCTTTCTCTTATGTTATGTTCCCGTCATGTGGCGGTGGGATAACGATTTTGGATGTGGGAAGATTTAGAAAATCTGCATGAGCCTCATGGTCACTTGTGATGACGATGATTGAATTATCGTATAAATAGTTTCGTGATTAATTGTTTGCTTTAAACTACTTATTGTTGTAACTTCGCAAACAAAATATTTGTTTTTATCTATTAATCTATATGGTTGTTTAATAGTAGTTTATTCCGTGAAAAATGTAAATAAAAGAATATTTAATTGAATTCTGATGAATAGAGAACAAAAATTAAAAGGGATAGATCCCTTGATAATGTTTGAACAGGTTTGGACAAATAAGAAAAAGTTATTGTTAATTATTTGTATAGGGGTTGTTGTTGGATTAATTGTGTCTTGGAGTATTCCAACTGCGTATACTACAACGATAAAGATAGTTCCAGATCAGTCTACTATTGATAATAGTAATTTTATTTCGGATATTGTTAAAAGTAAACCGTTCCTATTAAACTTTTGGAGTTTAGAAGTTTCTAAGCTAGATAAAAGTAAAATTTTATTGCGAAATTATATATTGAATGAATATAAGTTCCCTTGGTGGCGAGATATTATAGAGCTACCTGCTACGATACAAAAATGGAGGTATGGAAAGCCTATTTTTCTTGATACTGTAAATTTATTTCAACTAGCACCAGAACAAGCTACATTTGTAGGGAGAATGAATAAGGACATAAAAGTCCAAATGGATAAACGCAATGGTGTGATGAATTTGATTGTGAGGATGCAAGATCCTATGGTTTCTGCGTTAGTAGCAAATGAAATCCTGAAAAAAATGCAAACATTGGTGGCAGAGAAAAAAACATATAAAGCTAATGTTGATGTGAAATTTTATGAGAATCTATTGAATAACGCTCGGCTTAATTATGAAAAAAAGCAGGAAGATTTAAGTAAATATATAGCTTCTCATAGAGAAAGTGTTTCTAGTGTTTCAACGATGGAGCAATTTCGATTGAAACAAGACGTAGAATTGGTTTATAAGCCATACGCATCGATGATTGAGGAATTGGATAAAGCAAAAATGAAAGTTCAAGAAGAAACGCCTACGTTTGCTATAATAGAACCAGCTTCTGTTCCTTCATATCCAAGCGAACCTAGAACATTATTAATTATTTTAGGAAGTGTTTTTTTATTCGGATTTTTTGGAATAATAGGACTTTTGGTTAGGGGAATGTTTAAATGAGAAACTTGATTTCTTTTAATGGACTTTATAATATATTTTTTGTGCTAGGTTTTTTCTCATTAACCTATGCGATGAATTTATATATCGTTTTTGCTTGTGCTATATTATTTTGTCTTTTTCTAGGATCAGATGTGAGGCATCGAAAAGGGTTTTATGTGTATTTAGTAAGTGTTGGTGTCCTAACTACTTTTTATTTGCTTATTCATGATGGAGGGGCAGCTTATAGGATATTTAAAACATTAACATTGATCTGGTTAACGCTTTATATACCTTTGGTAAATGACTTACGGATAACGAAATTACTTCATTGTTTCCTTCTTTTTAATGCAGCATTAATTTATATTGATGTGGTATTATATAATACCTTGGGATTGTCATTGACAACAGGCGTTGAAACGCATGGTTTCATGCGTTTTTCTGGAGTAATAGAAGATTCTAATTTTTTTTCTTATCTGTTATTTGTTTATATTTATTATTTGAAAGTAAAAACTGGGCATTTCAATTATTTTTTGATAGGGGCAGTTTTACTTTCTTTTTCTCTTTCTTTAATAATAACGATGTTTGGTGTCATTATACTTTTTCATGTAAAAAAATTGTGGGTATTGCCAAATAGGAATGTGAAGGTTTTAGGTGGAATGGTTTTAGTTGGAGTGTTTGTTATATATTATGGGATGTTATTTGTCTTGACAACTTTACGTGATGTTGATACTTCTAATGATTATATAGCAGAAAAACTTGTTTCTTTGTCCTTACGATTTGAAAGTCAATTGGAGGCTTTCGATGCTTTAGAATTGAATGATGATTATTGTTGGGGATTGGGAGCAGGAAAGACTCGTGAAATAACGACAGAAGGAATGAATTTGCATAATTCTTATCTCCAAATCTTATTAGAGATGGGGATCGTTTGTTTGTTAATCGTTTTCGCTTGTGCATTTTATTGTTATTATTTTCTAGATAAAAATTTTGTACTACTATTTGTTGCAATATTTTTATTGGGAAATGTTTTAGAAATATTCTATTTCCCATTATTATCTTTTATTTTATTTTTGTCCTATGTTTATAGGCAAGAGAAAGTAGCAAGCAAGTTAGATGTAAGTGATAATATTGTAAGTTGTTGAAATGAATGTTAGTTTGATACTTTGCACAAGAAATCGTCGAGATATACTTATTCATAATCTGGAACTTTTTATAGACCAGTTTAATATAGGAGATGAAATTATAATTGTTGATAGTAGTGATAGACCTAGAGCAATAGGACGAGAGGATTTTGGAGAGGTGAAACCTAATATTCGTTATTTTCATACTTTACCAGGGTTGCCTTTACAACGAAATTATGGAATTGCTAAAGCTACATGTGATTTGGTAATGTTTTTAGATGATGATATATATCTTTTTCCTGCCTCTTTAGAAAAAATGAGACTTTTTTTTATGAAACGTCCTGAAATTGATGCAATTACAGGGGCTTTGTCTGAAAGAGTACTGCCTTCCACTTTTACAAGAAGATTGCAATATGTTTTTGGAAAGTTGTTTTTTACCTCCTATTTTGGAAAAATGTCTTTGACTTTGGGTGGGTTACCTATTTTAGCTTTAGATTCATATAAGGAACATCCTGCATCTTTTTTGAGAGGAGGTTTTTCTGTGTATAGAAGATATGTTTTTGCAGATATCTGTTATGATGAATATTTTAAGGATTATGCTTATCTTGAAGATACAGACTTCTCTCATCAATTTAATAAAAAATTTAAAGCGTGCTTTTTTGATGGTTTTAAGGGGTTTCATGCTCATGTATCAACGATACAAAAAGATCAAAGTAATTATCGTAGACAATATGTAGTTAATTACGTTCATATATATCGAAAACATAGATTGGGATCATCTTTGAAAATGAATTGGGTTTTATTAGGATTACTTTTATTGAACCTTATCAAGAGTTGTTTGGAGAAAAATTTCTCTTTTTTTAAAGGGACATTGGCAGGAATTGAGCAGGTTTATAAAAATAAATAACACAATGGATAAAATATCTGTAATTATTCCAGTTTATAATATAGCTTCGTATTTGCAGCGTTGTCTAAATTCTGTTATATCACAGACTTATAAAAATTTGGAAATTATTGTTGTAAATGATGGAAGTCTTGATAATTCATTAGAGATATTAGAAGAATATGCGATAAGAGATGAAAGAGTTGTTGTTCTTAATAAGGAGAATGGTGGCGTAACCTCTTGTCGTAGAGAAGGACTTGCGAATGCCCAGGGAAAATATATATTTTTTTTAGATGGAGATGATTGGTTGGAGAGTGAGAGTTTAGAACGGTTATATTTGCTTGGAAAACAGCAAGATGCAGATATTATTGTGGGAAACGCTTATTATAGTACTGATAACGAGGACATAGAAATGTTTTCAACTAATTTTGATGTTCTTTCTTCAAAGGAGTTTATTCATAGTTTGGCAATAGGAAAGCAACCATGGTGCTTGTGGATGAAGTTAATAAAAAAATCAATATGTCATAAGATGGTCATTCCTGATGGTTTGAGTATGGCAGAGGATATGTTGGGTGTGCTACAATTATCATTTTATGCTCGAGTAATAGCGAAAAGTAGTTATTATGGATATCACTACTATCAACGTCAGGGTGCTGCAACAAAAACTCCAACGAAAAAGCATGCGATGGATGCGTTATTGGCCGCAAAGTATGTATCAGATTTTTTTAAAGCAAGGAATGTTTATAGTGATTATTTTGATGATATTGCAATTATTAATTTGAGATGTTTATTGACTTGTTGCAACCAAGGGGGAGTAGATAGAGAAGAAAGCTTGGTAAAACAAATATATAGTGATTTTTACCGGACAAAATATTTGAAATTTCTTATTTGGCAGCATAGGTTGATTTTAGCAGGTTTTAAGAGGGGGATAAATTTTTATAGGATATTATTTTTTATTCGTCGCTTGCATATTGGTTTTTGAGAAAAATCAAAAATGTGATTTGCTTTATGTTTGATTTAATACGATGAGAAATATTTATGAATGATTTATTAGTAACGGCCACGATTGTAACATATAAGGAAAGAGAAGACGTATTAAAGAAAGCTATTGATAGTTTTTTAAATACAACTTTGAATGTTAAACTCTATATTGTAGATAACTCTCCAACAGATGATTTAAGAGTATTATGTGAAAATATTCCTCGACTTGAATACATTTTTAATAATGCTAATATAGGTTTTGGAGCCGCTCATAATATTATTATGAGGGAAGAGATAAGATTAGGTAGATATCATTTAGTATTGAATCCAGATATTAGTTTTGAGGCTGGCACCATAGAACGGTTGGTGCAATTTATGGATCAGAATAAAGATGTAGGTATTTGTATGCCTAAAGTTCTTTATCCGGATGGTAGTTTGCAATATTTGTGTAAATTGTTACCGACACCAATTAATTGGATTGCACGTAGCCTTATTCCTATTGATAGGGTGAAAAAAAAGTTAGATTATGATTTTGAAATGCGTTTTACTGATTATAATTCTATAATGGAAGTCCCTTATCTTTCTGGATGTTTCCTTTTTATTCCTCGGCATGTAATAACTGAAATTGGGGTATTTGATGAAGGAATCTTTATGTATGGTGAGGATACTGATTTGTGTCGTCGTATAGGGCGAAAGTATAAAACTATGTTTTATCCCAAGGCGTTTGTATATCATCATTTCAGAAAAGGATCCCATAAGAATTTGCGTTTATTTAAAATCCATGTAAAAGCTGCTATTTATTATTTTAATAAGTGGGGATGGTTTTATGATACAGAGCGAAGAAAGATAAATAATCGTATAAAGAGTTTGTACATAACAAAGTAGTGATATGAGAATTTTTTATATCGTAGGGAAAATGGATCAAGATTTTGGTGGAGGTGTGATTAATCATCGAAATTTAGAGTTATTAAGAGCTACTTGTTGTGATGTTGAAGTTTTTCAGTTTGAACAGTATAAAGTACCTTTTTGGCAGCGTTTAAAAGAACGAGTTCATGGAGTTAATGGGGGGGTGTCGAGGCTGAATATAGAAGAAATTATTATTCATTTGAGGGAACATCCAGTGGATTTGGTATTTATAGCACATTCGTTGTATGGATGTATTGTGAAACGGGTGAAAGATGAGTTCCCGCAATTACCTATTGTAACTTTTTTGCACAATGTTGAGGTAAGGTATGCTTGGGAGATGTTTAAAAATAATGTAAAGAGTATGGGAAATTTATTAAACATCTTTTTTGTTTATAGAGCAGAAAAACTAGCAGTAAAGTATAGTGATTATTTAATAGCATTGAATAATAGAGATGCTAAACAAATATTAGATATATATAAAAAGGATGTAACAGCTTTATTACCAACTTCATTTAGTGATTCGGGAGAGGCGAAGAAGGAAGAGGGTTTAGATGAGCTTAAGTATCTTTTTGTAGGGAGTGATTTTTTTGCAAATATTCAAGGGATCACGTGGTTTGTACAAGAAGTAATGCCGTATGTAGATGGGAAATTGTTCATTGTAGGGAAAGGTATGGAAAAGGCTGTATCTCATTTGATTTCGGATCGAGTACAAGTGATTGGCTATGTTCAAAGTTTGAAAGAATGGTATGCTAAAGTGGATATAGTAGTTTGCCCTTTATTTTTAGGTAGTGGAATGAAGACAAAAACAGCAGAGGCTATGATGTATGGGAAAGCTATTGTTGGAACACCTGAGGCTTTTGAGGGGTATGATATTGACACCCGTCAAGTTGGAGGATGTAGTGTATCGGCTCAAGATATGATTACAATTCTTAATGATTTAGGACATAATAAAGAACGCTTATTAGAATGTCAGAGATATGCTCGTGAAATGTTTCTAAAAAATTATTCAATGACTGCTTCTATGGTGGAAATGAGGCTATTTTTAGAAAAAGTAATATGTTGTCATTCAAATAATGGTCGATAATATAATTCATATTTCAGTTGGTTGTTGCGTTGGCCAATTATTTTTGCTGGAATTCCTCCGGCTATTACACGTGGGGGAATATCTTTTGTAACGACAGAACCACATGCAATGACGGCTCCTTGTCCGATTGTTACTCCAGGAAGAATTGTTACACGTGAAGCGATCCATACATGATCTTCTATTGTGACCTCACCACATTTAAGTCCATGTAGATCATCGTGTACATCGTGTTCCATTGTCCAAATGTTTACTTCTCTAGCAATATCGACGTTGTTACCAATCGTTAAGTTACCGCCCCGACCATCCATGAATACATTTTTATTAATAACACAATGTTCTCCGATAGAGATGTGTGATCCTGCTATACATTCAAAACCTCTAAATATTGAAGTTTTTTTCCCGATCTTTTTTAATAATAATCTTAAAATTGCATGTCTAATGGCAAAAGATGGGATTTGCATTATTAATGGTAATATATTGTATGTAAGTTGGTATAGAATATATTTTAAATATTTAATCATGATGGTTTTATGATTTCTTTTAAATTGTGTAATATCCGAAGTGTTTTTAGACTGGTTTTGGCAAGTCGAGGGTACTTATAAAGATGACGGATTATATTGTCTTCTTTACTTAAATTTAGATGTCGGGTATTTTTTATTAGTTCTGTTATGTAAGTATCTTTAGTATCTAATTTTTTATTTGTTAAATATAATGTTTTTATTACTGCATAGCGATGATAAAATAGGGCTTCCTTTATTTCTTTTGAGTTGAGTATGGAGTCTAAGGTTGCAACTAAATATTTTTCAAATTGTTTTTCATATTGTAATGTTGGAATGAACGTGTTCATGCAAGACCCTGGACGGTCGAAATAATTATAAACAATAGATGTGGTTACTGCTATTTGTTTTGCTTTATTACCTAATCTGACATTCATTATATAATCTTCTCCTCGAACGATATCTCGAGGAAGATCAAAAATACTATTGTCGAATAATTTCCTCTTATACAAGCTTCCCCAAGGACCTCGAAGTTTCCAATTTTTTAGACATTCACAAATGAAATCTGTTGATTGAAGTTGTATCAGATCCTGTTGAATGGAACATTGTGAAGAACTTGCATCTATATTATGAATTTTCCGATGGTCTCCCTTTAACATATCACAATTACCGACCATGTGTAGCATTTGAGAGAGAGCATCTAAAGGCATCGTATCATCTGAGTCTACGAAACAAATCCATTCTCCCTGTGCATTTTCTGTACCAGTTTTACGGGCAAAGGTTACTCCATTATTCGAGGTGTGAAATACTCGAATTCTTGAGTCTTCTGAAGCGTATTTGTCACAAATGTTACCTGATCCATCTAAACTTCCATCGTCAACGAGAAGAATTTCAATATCGGAGAATGTTTGATTTATTAAACTATTAATACAAGTCGCTAGGTAAAGTTCTACATTATAAACTGGTACAATAATCGATATATGTGGGGTCTTTATCATTTCTTTAATTTGAGTTTCATTATGATCGTGTATATTTTTTGTTTGATAAATATTCTTTCATGTTTTTGGCATCCAATATAATATGTTACTATTAATACTGAAAATGCCGATGTGAAACACACCATAATGAAAGAATACCAATTATTGGGCATACAAATATATATAATGAATGGAATAATAGGAGATAGGATAAGCACTTTTGTGATAGGAAATAGAACATTTTTAATGTAATCGTGAATTTTCATGTTAATCATGGGAAGAACAATTTTCATTCTTGCAAATTGTGTACAAATCTCAATGCCAATGTGAACAATAAAAACAGCTTCTGGGGGAACATTGCAAAATTTTAGTAATAAATACGATATTGGTACGATTGTTAGAAGCATGCTACCTTCAACTAACTGGAATGTTTTTAATTTACCTGTGGCATGAACGGATATGATGAGTGGGTTGGCTAAAGCCGTGAGCATACTTGAACACAAAATTAATCTTAGAAAAATGACTGTGTATTCTGGAACAATATTCAACCATAATTTTAATATGGTTTGTGCTTCGAAGATTATTGGCATTGAAAGCAATAGAAGTAGGAGAAATGAAAATTTAGAACTAATAATTAATAGTTTATGCATGTACTCAAAATCTGACTGTGCATACGATTTTGTTAATTGAGGGTTTAGGGCTACTTGAAAATTATTACAAAAATTTTGAATAACTGTTTGTACTTGTACAGCAATTCCCCTTGCAGCGTTGATTGCGGGGCCAAAAAATAAATTTAATAAAATATTTAATCCCTGAGTGTAACCGATTACGGCCAAATTACCGTTTATTGTCCAGCCTACGAAAATAAAAATATCTTTAAATAAGGATTGATCCCAGGTAAATTTGAATTTGCATGCTTTAAAGCGAGTGGATGTATACCAACGGTATACGAAAACATCAAAAATTTGTATCGCAAGTATAAGTAATGCGTAAATTTTAAGTTTGTCAAAAGGAAGAATCACTAATAAATAGACAATACCTAATTTGAGCATTACATCCATGATCGAGATATATGCATATACATTCATTTTTTCATGAGCTATAATTGTAGCGTTGTAAGGAACGCTAATTATAGATAGCATTGTGCTTAAAATAGAACATTGGAATACCCATATGGCAGAATTCAATCTGTTTTCAGGAATTTTGAGTTCATGAAGTAAAAACCATGAGCCAACAGTTTCTCCTAAGATCGCAATAAGTAAGGCAATAAATATGTGAATCGTCATAACACAACTAAAAGTCTTTCTTAGACTTTCTGGGGTTCCTATCGCTAATTCATAAGTAATATATCGTGATGAAGCTGCACTTAATGAGCCGTTTATGAAACTGAGCATTGCAACCACGCCTCCTACGACATTGTAAATGCCAAAATCTTCCACTCCTAATGTATTCAAGACAACACGCGATGTATATAAACTTACGAGCATTGTAAAAATCATTCGAAAGTAAAGTATTAGCGTGTTTCTTGTAATACGTTGACTATGTTCTTGTATCATTGATAGTTTTTCGATATAGATTAACTCGACAAAAATACATATAAGTTTATACATATAGAAAAAGGAGGTAATCTTTATTTAATTGCGTTCCAATTTTGTTAAGAGTTTGTTAAAAACAAAAAAACATCATTTTGTGACGCAACCATTGATGTACTTTTGCATCTTGATTAAAAACAACACACACAACACTATTATTAATTATATGAGAACGAATAAAACATCTGAGGTCTATACGACGTAAAAGGGGGAGCAAGATAAGAGGGAGAGAGCGTATCCTGTTTATAAACACGCTAATATGAGATAGATAATGATGCTCATGTATGTGGGCAAGTTGGAGGTTTATGCCGTTTTAAATGGATCAAGGAATGAAAAGAATATTGATTATTGGAGGAGATAGTTTTATTGCCGGGCAATTTATAAAGAAATATGTATCAACGGATTCTATCACGTGTTACAGTCGCAGGCCGACCGGGTACGAGAAAGAGATTGTTGTGAAAGCATTTCGAGATATGCCTGTTGAAGCATTTTCAGGGTTTGATGCGGTAATAAATTTTGCAGCTATCGTACATCGTCCGGAAGTGAAAGACCAAGAGCTTTATGATGATGTGAATTATCGGATGGCTTGTTTATTAGCTCAAAAAGCAAAACAGGCAGGGGTACGTCAGTTCGTGCAGATGAGTACGATTGCCGTGTTCGGTAGTGCCAGTCGAATTTCTGAGACAACACCGGAAAGACCACAGACTTATTACGGGAGTTCTAAGCTTAAAGCAGATAAAGAGTTAGTGGCAATGAGTGACCGGGAATTTAAGGCCGCAATTATTCGTCCGCCAATGGCATACGGGGGTGGAATGGCTCCGGGTAATATGTTGCGTTTGATTCGTTTGGTAAATAAACATATTCCGCTGCCTTTCGGTTCAGCCCGGAATAGTCGTGATTTTATTAATGTAAAAAATTTGGTTGAGTTTATTCATTTAGCCGTGGAGAAAGAGGTTGAGGGTGTATTCTATCCGACGGATAAAGTTCCTTATTCTACGCGTAACGTGGTCGAGGAAATTTCTCGTCAATTGGGAGTACACACGATAAATCTACCTTCTCCGTCCATATTCTTGAAACTGATAGAGAAGGTTCGTCCTGATCTTTATCAGAAACTCTGGGGAGATGTGGTTATTGATCGTCAGTTAGCATTAAGCGCTATCGGTTACGAGCCTCGTTACACGTTGGAGGATGGAATTCGAGAAATGGTTGAATCGTTTAAGCAACAAAAATGATAAATTGGATCTATGGATTTGTTCTCCTGCTCCTTTTCGTGCTGGAGAACATTTATTTTAAGATTGCCAAGAGATATAATATTTTGGATGTTCCTAATGCAAGGAGTTCTCATCATGCAATTACCCTACGAGGAGGTGGGGTGATTTTTTATTTAGGGGTACTTGTACATGGATTGGTCTTTGATTTTTTTGCACCTTGGTTTTTATGCGGGTTGACGTTGGTGGCTTTGGTGAGTTTTATTGATGATATGCACCCGCTTTCTGCAAAGGTTCGTCTTTTGGTCCAGACCTTTTCTTTGTTATTGCTGCTGTTACAGCTAGGGGTTCATGAGGTTTCGTGGGGATTCGTGGTTGTGGCTTTATTTGTCGGGTTAGCCATACTCAATATATATAATTTCATGGATGGTATTAACGGTATTACCGGAGGATATAGTCTGGTTGCCATGTTGGCGTTATGGGGAATCAATGCGTTTGTTTTCCCGATAGCGCCGGCGGGGTTTATTCCCGTGGTGATACTATCATTGCTGGTATTTAATTTTTATAATTTCCGTTCTCATGCCAAATGTTTTTCGGGAGATGTAGGAGCTATATCAATGGCTTTTATTATACTCTTTTTGTTGGGTAGCTTTATAATACACACCGGACACGTATCGGCATTGGTGTTTTTAGCTGTTTACGGGGTAGATGGCGTGCTGACGATTATACATCGTATTTTGTTGAAAGAGAATATCGGTCAACCACACCGGAAACATTTATACCAGTTGTTGGCTAATGAGGGAAAGCTTGCTCATTTGCCTGTTTCTTTGATCTACATGGGAATACAGGCTGTTGTTAATTTGGGGTATTTGTTGGTGTTGATGTATACTCCAGAGTATACATTGATTTATTTTATTATTTCTATGGTGGTGCTGGTGGTTGTTTATTTACCTTTGAGACGTAAATTTTATGCGTTACGAGAGCAAGTATGAGATTTGAAGAAATATTATAGACTGAAAACTATAATAAAATTCGATTTTCGATTTTTGATTTTCAATTAATGCAGTATCTTTGTGGCCGATCCGGCATATAGGTTTATCAGGATTGATTTGTGAATCAAGAAAGATGAACCTGTGGGATGGTTGCATAAAAAACATTCAAAAAAAGTAATATGAGATTTTTAATTTTTATTGTACTTATGCTTGGCGTCACGGGAATTGCTTGTGCGCAGATGACCGATGCACAAGTTATTGAAGCCGTGAAGTCCGCACAGGCTCAAGGAAAAAGTCAAGATGAGATTATTTTGATGTTATCGCAAAAAGGCGTCACGAAAGAGCAGGTGTTGAGAATCAAGGAGAATTACGAGAGAGAGAATTCAGGAAAGCAGGGAGGTTTGGCTCAAGAAAATAGAGAGCGTATAGAGACTATCTCGTTAGAGAATCGGGATGTGGTGTTGGTTACAGAAGGGGATAAGAATAGTATTTTCGGGCGAAATTTGTTTAGTAATAAAAATTTAACTTTTGAACCGAGTTTGAATATTCCTACACCGGAGAATTATGTGTTGGGGCCAGGAGACGAGGTTATCATTGATATATGGGGAAATTCGGAAGCGACTGTTCGGCAGGTGATATCCCCGGAGGGGAGTATAAACGTATCGAATATAGGACCGATTTATTTGAATGGGAAACGGATTCAAGAGGCATCTTCTTATTTAAAAACGATGTTTAGTCGTATCTATTCAGATTTAGCGTCGGAAAATCCATCAACATTTTTGAAAGTATCGTTGGGACAAATTCGAAGTATTCAGGTGAACGTGATGGGGGAGATTGTCATGCCTGGGACTTATATGTTGCCCTCTTTGGCAACGGTGTTTCACGCATTGTATGCGGCAGGAGGTGTAAATAACGTGGGAACTTTGCGTGATGTCGTGTTGTATAGGAATGGAAAAGCCTTTAAGCACGTGGATGTTTATGATTATATCATGAATGGTAATAATAGTTTTGATATTACTTTGCAGGATGGTGATTTGATTAACGTGGGTACTTACGAGAAAATTGTCACTGTAGCTGGTAAAGTGAAACGTCCGATGCGTTACGAGATGAAGGGAGAGGAGAGCCTGAGTAAATTATTGGAGTATGCTGGGGGGTTTACTAGTGATGCTTACAAGAAGAATGTAAATGTGAGCCGTAAGGGAGACTCCGAGTTTCAAATATATACTGTAAATAACGAGGATTTTGTTGACTTTACGTTAGCTGATGGTGATTCTGTTATGATTGATCCTATCATAAGTCGGTACGAAAATCGAGTATCCGTGACTGGGGCGGTATATCGGCCGGGAAATTACGCGATAAATAATTCGATAAAGACCGTGAAGGATTTGGTAAACGTGGTGGAAGGACCGCGGGAAGATGCCTTTTTAAATAGAACTATTTTATATCGTGAGAAAGAGGATTTAAGTCAAGAAATGCTTGCTGTTGATTTGGGAAAATTGCTAAGAGGTGAGATTGACGATATTCCATTGAAAAAGAATGATCGTTTGTATGTACCTTCTGCAACTCAATTGCGGGGAGATTATGTGATTGATATTCGGGGAGAAGTAAAGGATCCTCGAAAATATCCTTTCGTGGATAATATGACGTTGGAAGATGCCGTGTTGCAAGCGGGTGGTTTGTTGGAGTCGGCCTCCATGGTACGTGTGGATGTTTCCCGAAGAATAAAGTCTCCTAATAGTACGGAGGAAGCTCCGGCTGAGGCTGAATTATTTACATTTGGTTTGAAGAATGGTTTGGTTGTGGAAGGAGATCCTGAATTTACACTTGAACCTTTTGATGAGATATATGTTCGTCGTTCCCCGGGATACCGTGAACAGCAGAACGTGACGGTGAATGGCGAGGTACTTTACCCTGGTGTATACGCAAAGCGTTCATCCAATGATCGTCTTTCTGATATTGTAAAACGGGCTGGCGGGGTTACTTCTAAAGCCTACGTGAATGGGGCTCGTTTGTTGCGTCGGATGAATGCTGATGAATTGGCAAGAGTTAGTTCTGCTTTGCAGTTAGCTAAACATTCCAGTCGTGATTCTTTAGTGATAGATAGTATGTCTTTGGAAAAGGTTTATTACGTGGGAATCGATTTGAAAAAGGCATTGGAAAATCCGGGAGGAGAGGCAGACTTGGTACTTCGTGAAGGTGATGTGTTGCACGTTTCTAATTACGTGAATACAGTTAAGATTAGTGGTGCGGTGATGCATCCTAATGCTGTAACTTATCACAAGAAAATGAAATATAAGGATTACGTGGAAAATGCCGGAGGGTATAGTGTGGATGCGAAAAAACGGAGAGCATATGTGCTTTATCCAAACGGGACGCTTGCTGTATGCAAGGGAAATCGTACAAAGATAGAGCCGGGATGCGAGATTATTGTTCCGTTGAAATCCATGAACAAAAATCGGATGGGCTTACCGGAAATTTTGAGTTTGGCGTCATCAACGACTTCGATAGCGGCAATGGTTACTGCAATTCTTAACAACACGAAATAGTATGGAACAGGAAGTAAAGCAGGCAAATCAGATGCCACAGGAGGAAGAAATTGATTTGGTAGAGGTGGTCCGGAAGTTGTGGAAAAACCGGAAACTGATACTGAAGATTACAGTCGTGTTTATGGTACTAGGGGTATTAGTGGCCCTGTTTAGTCCGAAAGAATATACTGCCGGATGTACGATGGTGCCTCAATCCGGGGATAAGAAAGTTGGTGGAAATTTGAGTGGACTGGCATCCATGGTCGGAATTAATTTAGGTGGGGCTTCTGGTGGTGAAGTTTTATCTCCGACAATTTATCCTAAAATTGTGGCAAGTATTCCTTTTAAGAAGGACTTGATGGCAACTCCATTGAAGTTTGAAGAGTATGATCAACCGATCACGTTATTGGATTATTATACAAAGGATGAGTACCAGAAATTTAGTTTGGGAGGTACAATTGCGAAATATACGATTGGTTTACCGGGAGTGATCATAAATGCAATTCGGGGAGAAGATACAACGATGATTTCTGCGGGGCAGGGAAGTGCGATTCAGTCTCTTTCAAAGGATGAGAAGAAGATGTCGGAGATGTTGAATGATATGATTTCTTTGAACGTGAATGATAAAGACGGTTACGTGCAATTGTCTGCGTCCTTGGGAGAACCTTTGGCTGTAGCTCAGTTGGCTGAACGGGCTCAAGAGTTGTTACAGACGTATATTACGGATTTTAAAATCGAGAAGGTGAAGTCAAATTTGACTTTCGTGGAGCAACAATATGATGCTGCAAAAAAACGTTATGAGAAGATGCAGGATAGTTTGGCTCGTTTCAGAGATGCGAACAAAAGTTTTTCTTCTGCCGTGGCAAAGACTCAGGAGGAGGCTTTAACGAATGAATATAATCTTGCTTATAGCGTGTATTCCGAGTTGGCAAAACAGATGGAACAGGCTAAGATTGCCGTGAATGAAACCACACCGATTTTGACGATCGTGGAACCGGTTGTAGTTCCGATTGAACGTTCTAAACCTAAAAGGGGATTGATTTGCGTGTTGTTTACGTTCTTGGGAGGCTTTGCTGGAGTGGGTATGGTTTTGGCATTACCTTTCGTGGCTAATATTTTTGGAAATGATAAATTGAAACGGTTTATAAAAGAATAAGTTTGTAATCGGGGATCCGGTTTTCATATTACAGGAGGTGTGTCAAAATGTATTGGCATACCTCTTTTTGTGAGAAGTTTTTTACCTTTGCGGTACGTGGGGACCGGGACGTGTGATAAAATATTTGATAGTCTTTGAAAATGATTGATTTTGAACAGTTAGCACGAAATATGAAGGGAGACGTGATGACGGATTCTCTTCATCAAATGATTTATGCGACAGACGCATCGGCTTATCGGGAGATGCCATTGGCTGTTGTATATCCTCGGGATGCCTCGGACGTGAAGGAATGTATCAAGTTTGCCAGAAAAAATGGGATTACATTGATTCCTCGTGCCGCAGGAACTTCTTTAGCGGGACAGGTGGTAGGGAATGGGGTGGTCGTTGATGTGTCCCGGTATATGAATCACGTGCTAGAGATAAATGAAAAAGAACATTGGGTTCGGGTTGAACCGGGGGTAGTGCTGGATGAATTGAATATGCGGGTAAAGTCGTTGGGATTGTTCTTTGGGCCGGAGACTTCTACTTCTAATCGTTGTTGTTTGGGAGGAATGGTGGGAAATAATTCGTGCGGTTCTCATTCTTTAGTGTATGGGAGCACCCGGGATCATCTTTTGGAGGCAAAAGTTATTTTGAGTGACGGGGAGGAGGCTTGGTTGAAGGGAATGAATAAAGATGAGGTGAGGGATAAGATGACGGAAGACACGTTGGAGGGAAAGATATACAGGTGTTCTGTGGAGATGTTGGAAAATAATAGAGAGGAGATTATTCAACATTTTCCGGACCCGGCTTTGCAGAGAAGAAATTCTGGGTATGCCATTGATCAATTGTTGTACTCGGATTACTTTGATGTTGCTTATGAGGAAAAGTTTAATTTGTGCAAGTTATTAGCCGGATCGGAAGGAACTCTGGCATTTGTGACCGAGTTGAAATTGAATCTTGTCCCGTTACCACCCAAAGAAAAGGCGGTAATTTGTGTACATTGTAGGACATTAGAGGAGGCGTTTGAGGGAAATCTGGTCGCATTGAAACACCACCCGGTGGCTATCGAGTTAATGGATCAGAATATATTAGAACTAAGTAAAGGAAATATAGAACAAAATAAGAACCGTTTTTTCGTTCAAGGTGATCCTGCTGCAATACTGATTGTTGAGTTGGCACAGGAAAGCAGAGAAGAGGTGGATTGGGTGGCAGACCAGATCGAAACGGATATGAAGATGCACGGGTATGGGTATCATTTCCCGAGAGTGTACGGGAGTGATATTAACCGGGTGTGGAGTTTACGGAAGGCGGGACTAGGGTTGTTGTCCGGAATGCCGGGGAATGCGAAACCCGTGTCTGTGATCGAGGATACAGCCGTGGCTCCGGAACGGTTACCTGCTTACATGAAGGATTTCGGGGAGATGCTGGAACGACTGGGATTGAAGTGCGTGTATCATGCACATATCAGTACGGGTGAGTTACATTTACGTCCCGTGTTGAATTTGAAGGAGGAGAATGACCGGGTGTTATTCCGGCGTGTGGCGGAAGAGACGGCTAAGTTGGTGAAAAAGCATCGCGGCTCTTTAAGTGGAGAACATGGTGACGGACGTTTACGAGGGGAGTTTATTCCATTGTTGTTCGGGGAGAAGGTGTATGACTTGATGCAGGAGACTAAAGCTTGTTGGGACCCGAAGGGCATTTTTAATGCGAGGAAGATTGTGAACACGCCGCCCATGGATACCTCTCTTCGATATGAGATAGGGGATTCGAACGTGACGAGTCGTACTTATTTTGATTTTTCGAAGGAAAAAGGTTGGTTGTGCGCCATTGAGCAATGTAACGGTTCGGGAGATTGTCGGAAATCATATGCTTTTGGTGGTACGATGTGTCCGAGTTTTCATGCCACAAGGGAAGAGAGTCATACGACACGGGCTAGGGCGAATACGTTACGGGAGTTGATGACTCGTCCGAGAACGAAAAAGATATATGATCAGCGGGAGATTTTAGAAGTGTTAGATACCTGTGTTTCATGTAAAGCGTGTAAATCAGAATGTCCTTCTAACGTGGATATTGCTCGTTTTAAGGCAGAGTTCCTGCAACAGCATTATGATGTGTGCGGGGTGCCGATGAAGGCTTTTTTGATTGCCCGTTTGACAGAAATTCAGCGTTTGGGTACGATCTTTCCGTGGTTTTATAATGCCGTCGTTCGAAACCGGATGACAGGCGGGATGTTGAAACGAATGTTGCATTTTGCCCCGGAGCGGGCGATTCCTACTCTTTATAAGACCACGTTGAAACATTGGCTTGGTCGTTATCGGCGAAAGAATAGGGGTGAGATCGTGGGAAGAGTGTTTCTTTTTGCCGATGAGTTTACCAATTACATGGACGTGGAGATCGGGATAAAGATGATTGAATTACTGGATCGGTTAGGGTATGAGGTTATTATACCGAAACACGTGGAAAGTGGACGGACAGCGATTTCGAAAGGTATGTTGAAGGTGGCGAAAGGAGTGGCCCGGAAGAATGTACTATTGTTGAAAAGCTTGGTTACAGAAAATATTCCATTGATAGGTATTGAGCCTTCGTGTATATTATCGTTCCGGGATGAATACCCGGATTTGGTAGGAGATGATTTGAAGGAAGAGGCCGTGAGGTTAGGGAAAAATTGCTTGTTGTATGACGAGTTTTTTACCCGGGAGATTCGTGCCGGAAGAATCCGGGCAGAACAATTTACTGATCAACCGTTGAAGATTATGTTGCATGGGCATTGTCACCAAAAGTCGTTGGTTTCTGTCGAGCCTTCTAGAGAAATGTTATCTTTGCCAGTGAATTATAGCGTGGAGGTTATTCCTTCCGGATGTTGTGGGATGGCGGGAGCTTTCGGGTACGAGAAAAAACATTACGAGTTGTCCATGAAAATCGGGGAACAAGTGTTATTTCCTGCCGTGAGGGGTGCTGGAGAGGATGTTTGTATTTCAGCTCCGGGAACGAGTTGCCGACAACAAATAAAGGATGGTACGGGGAAACAGGCGTTGCATCCGATAGAAGTTTTGTACGAGGCATTGAAATGTACGAAGGAAAAATAACTTCGAATTTCGTCCTTCTTTCGTTTGATGTAAAGTATTAATGTTATATTTTTGAAGTTCAAATTTTTAATTTGACCCAAAGGTAGACGTGAGTAAAGAATTAATAAAATGGATATGAAGAATTTTGCAATTATTGGCGTGGCAGGATATATAGCTCCAAGGCATTTGCGAGCTATAAAAGACACAGGGAATCAGTTGGTAGCTGCTTATGACAAGTTTGACAGCGTGGGCATCATGGATAGTTATTTCCCGAATTGTTCTTTTTTCACGGAGATGGAGTTGTTCGATCGTCATTGTTCAAAATTGAAGAAGACAGACGAACGGGTGGATATGGTATCAATCTGTACGCCGAATTATTTGCACGACGCTCATATCCGTTATGGTTTGCGTTTGGGGGCTGATGTGATTTGCGAGAAACCGTTGGTATTGAATCCTTGGAATATAGATGCATTGGAGGACGTGGAGAAAGAGACAGGGCATAAAGGGTACACAATCCTGCAATTGCGTTTACACGAGTCAATAAAAGCTTTGAAAAAGAAGATCGAGGAAGGACCGAAAGACAAGGTGTATGACGTGGATTTGACTTATATTACTTCTCGCGGAAATTGGTATTACACGAGTTGGAAAGGAGACGAGCGGAAGAGTGGAGGTGTCGCCACGAATATCGGGGTCCATTTTTATGATATGTTGTCATGGATTTTTGGTCCGGTAAAGGAGAATATCGTGCATGTGATGAGTCACGACCGAGTTGCCGGTTTTTTGGGATTGGAAAAGGCTCGTGTACGTTATTTTTTGAGTATAAATGCTGATAATTTACCGGAAAATGCCGTACAAGGGGAGAAAAGAACTTATCGTTCTATCCGTATTGAGGGGGAGGAATTTGAATTTAGTCAAGGATTCACGGAATTGCATACCGAGAGTTATCGGAAAATTCTGGCAGGAGAAGGGTTCCGTATAGAAGAAGCCCGTAATTGTATTGGGATAGTTCATGATATTCGACACGCAACCCCAATTGGTTTAAAAGGGGATTATCATCCCTTGGCTAAATTACCATTGGTAAAACATCCTTTCGGTTGGGGAAGGTGATAAAAACTAAAAGATAAAAGTTAAAAACTGAAAGATAAAAAATTAAAAACTGAAAGATAAAAAATTAAAAACTAAGGGTAAAAACTAAAAATAAAGGGAAAATGAAGATTATTGATAATGGGTTGTTAGATGAGGTTTCTCGGCAGGCTGCGGAGAGTCCGCGTCTGAGGATGAATTATAATTTTCACGATACGTTGGAGGCTAATGCCCAACGCTTGTTGAATGCTCTGGAGCCGGGGACGGAATTACCTGTGCATAGACATTGTTTTACCGCGGAGACTTATATCGTGCTGCGTGGTGAAATTAACGTGTTTTTTTATGATGATGACAAGCGGGTAACCGAGTCCGTGACCTTGAATCCGTTGAAAGGTGAATATGGTATTCATATACCTGCCGGGCAATGGCACACGTTGGAAGTCGTGGAAAAAGGAACCGTGATTTTTGAAGTGAAAGATGGGCCGTACCGTCCGTTGGGGCCGGAAGATAGACTTGATTAATTTTAGATTTATGATTTTAGATTTTAGTCGCACGAGCGTTCGCTTTGGACGAGTTACAGATTCTTTCTCCTCTAAATTCTAAACTCTACATTTTAAATTATTGTGTATGTATAATAAGTTACTAAATAAAAAGGCAAAGTTGGCATTAGTCGGGTTGGGGTATGTCGGGTTACCGATAGCACTGGAGTTTGCCAAGAGGATTTCCGTGATCGGTTTTGATATTAACGAGGAACGGTTGGCAAAGATGAGAAAGAAAATCGACCCGTGTAATGAGTTGGGGACGGATGCGTTTGAGAATAGCGATATTTATTTTACTTCTTCCGTGGATGAGTTACGGGAAGCGTCGTTTTTTATCGTGGCGGTTCCGACCCCGATAGATAGGTTTAATCAACCGGATTTGAAACCCCTGCTGGCGGCATCCCGCACGGTAGGAATGGCTTTAAAGAAGGGAGATTACGTGGTTTATGAATCTACGGTTTATCCGGGTTGTACGGAAGAAGATTGTGTCCCGGTGTTGGAAGAGGTTTCCGGACTGAAAGTTGGAATTGATTTTAAGATCGGTTATTCTCCGGAACGTATTAATCCGGGCGACAAGGTTCATACGTTGGCTAACACGGTAAAGATTGTTTCTGGATGTGATGCAGAGACTTTGGAAACGGTGGCTAAGGTTTACGAGTTAGTAGTGAAACCGGGAGTACATCGGGCTCCGAATATTAAGGTGGCTGAGGCCGGGAAGATTATTGAAAATACACAACGGGATGTGAATATAGCTCTGATGAACGAGTTATCCATTATTTTCAGCCGTATTGGTATCAACACGTATGACGTGCTGGAGGCCGCGGGGACGAAATGGAATTTCTTGAAGTTTTATCCCGGTTTAGTGGGAGGACATTGCATCGGGGTCGATCCCTATTACTTGGTGCATAAGGCAAAAGAGTTGAAGTATCATCCGCAAATGATTAATGCCGGGCGGTTTGTAAATGATTCGATGGGAGGATATATAGCCAAGAAGATTGTGAAGAAGATGATCGGGATGGGAAAGAATATCTTGGGCGCTCGAGTGTTGGTTATGGGGGTTACGTTTAAAGAGGATGTATCGGATATTCGGAATTCGAAAGTCGTGGATATAGTGAACGAGTTGAAAGATTTTGGCGTGGATGTAGATGTCACGGACCCGAATGCAGATTCCGAAGAAGTGATGCATGAATACGGTTTTAAGTTGATCGAGAAGCCCCGGGCAAATTATGATGCTGTCATCGTGGCAGTAGCGCATAAGGAGTACATGGATCTGGACGAGGAGTATTTCCGTGGATTGACATACGAACACGCTGTATTAGGAGATATAAAAGGAATTTACAGGGGAAAAATTCACCTGATGAAATACTGGAGCCTATAAATAAAATGATAACTTCGCGTCAGAATTTAATGATATGAAAGGAATTGTATTAGCCGGTGGATCCGGGACCAGGTTATATCCAATTACGAAAGGCGTATCAAAGCAGTTATTGCCGATATATGATAAGCCAATGGTATATTATCCCATTTCAGTATTAATGCTGGCGGGAATCAAGGATATTTTAATTATTTCAACCCCGCAGGATTTACCGGGGTTCGAGCGTTTACTCGGTGATGGCTCCGATTACGGGGTTCATTTCACGTATGCAGAACAGCCAAGCCCGGATGGGTTAGCACAAGCATTTATTATCGGGGAGGAGTTTATCGGAAATGATTCGGTTTGCTTGGTGTTGGGAGATAATATTTTTTATGGACAGCATTTTACAGGAATGTTGTTAGATGCCGTGAAAGCCGCGGAAGGGGAGGATAAAGCAACTGTTTTCGGTTATTGGGTAAATGATCCGGAACGTTACGGGGTGGCCGAATTCGATCAAGACGGAAATGTGCTGAGTATTGAAGAAAAACCGAAGAATCCGAAATCGAATTATGCCGTGGTCGGGTTGTATTTTTATCCGAACGAAGTGGTTCGTGTTGCTAAAGAGATAAAACCGTCCGCTCGCGGAGAGTTGGAAATTACTTCTGTGAATCAGACCTTTTTAGAAGCGGGTGACTTAAAAGTTCAGTTGTTGGGACGTGGATTTGCTTGGTTGGATACGGGAACTCATGATTCATTGGCTGAAGCTTCTAATTTTGTAGAAGTTATCGAGAAACGTCAAGGGCTGAAGATTGCTTGTTTGGAAGAGATTGCCTATATGAAGGGATGGATAGATGCGGAGCGTTTGAGGGCTGTGGCTCAACCGATGATCAAAAACCAGTATGGACAGTATTTATTGAAATTATTGCAGTAATTTCAATAAGTTGCAGGTTGGCAGGTTACAGGTTACAAGTTATTTACAGGTTATAAATTGTTTATGGGGACGGTTAGGTGTTTTGAGGATTTTAAGATTTGGCAGGATGCCCGTTTGTTGGTAAATCAGGTTTACTTGTACACTGCAGGAGTGAAGGATTATGGGTTTAATGATCAGGTTAGAAGGGCGGCGGTTTCGGTGATGAATAATATTGCGGAGGGGTATGAGGCTGGTGGTAATGTGATGTTTAAGAAGTTTTTGCAAATATCGAGGGGAAGTTGTGGTGAAGTCAGGAGTATGCTGTATTTAGCTAAAGACTTGAAGTATATAAACGAAATAAAAGTAAACGGGTTATTGTCTGATTGTATGGTTCTATCCAAAGGTATCAGTAAATTAATTACTTATTTGGATTCCACAACCAGCAACTTGTAACCTGTAAACTTGTAACTAAAATATAGATGAAATAAAGGTAAACGGGTTATTGTCCGATTGTATGGTTTATCTAAAGATGTTGTAAGTTAATTACTTATCTGGATTCTACAACCTGCAACTTGTAACCTGCAAACTTGAAACTAAATTTTGAAGAATGAAAAATTTATTAATCACTGGCGGGGCCGGATTTATCGGTTCGCATCTGGTTCGGCTAATGGTAAACAAGTATCCGGAATATCGTATTGTCAATTTGGATAAGTTGACTTATGCGGGTAACCTTGCTAATTTGAAGGATATTGAGAACATACCGAATTACAAGTTCGTGAAAGCGGATATTTGTGACTTTGAGAAAATGCGTGAGGTTTTTGCTGAATATGAAATAGATGGGGTAATCCATTTGGCAGCAGAGAGTCACGTGGATCGATCTATCAAAGATCCGTTTTCTTTTGCCCAGACAAATGTAATGGGAACGTTAAGCTTGTTGCAAGCAGCGAAGTTGGCTTGGGAGGGTGATTTTGACGGAAAACTATTTTATCATGTTTCAACGGATGAAGTGTATGGTTCTTTGCAACCGAATGGAGGTTTCTTTTTGGAGACTACAAAATACGATCCTCATTCTCCCTATTCGGCATCGAAAGCCTCTTCGGATCATTTCGTGAGAGCTTATCATGACACTTACGGTTTGCCCGTGAAAATTTCTAATTGTTCTAACAATTACGGAACTTACCAGTTCCCGGAGAAGTTGATCCCGTTGTTTATAAACAATATTCGTCATAATAAACCACTTCCTGTGTATGGAACAGGAGAGAACGTGAGGGATTGGTTGTTCGTGGAGGATCATGCACGGGCAATTGATTTGATATTCCATAAAGGTAAAGTGGGGGACACTTACAATATAGGCGGGTTTAACGAATGGAAAAATATTGATCTGATCAAGGTCATGATAAAGGTTACTGATCGTTTATTAGGCCGTCCGGAAGGAACTTCCGAGAAGCTGATCACGTATGTAACAGACCGGGCCGGGCACGATTTGCGTTACGCTATTGATTCCACTAAATTACATGAAGAGTTGGGTTGGGAGCCTTCCTTGCAGTTCGAGGAGGGGATTGAAAAAACGGTAAAATGGTATTTGGAGAATCAGGATTGGTTGGATAACGTGACGAGTGGGGAATACATGAAGTATTACGAATCAATGTATAATCTGTAAATTGAAATATGAAATTGTACCATTAGGTACATTTTCAATTTTCAATTTTCAATTTTCAATTATAATGAAGGTTATTGGGACTGAAATAGAAGGTGTTTTTATACTTGAACCGCGGGTGTTCGGTGATGATCGGGGATATTTCTTCGAAAGTTTTTCTTTAAAACATTTTGAAGAGAAGGTAAGTAAAACGGTGTTTGTGCAGGATAATGAATCTAAATCTAAATATGGTGTTTTACGGGGTTTGCATTATCAATTACCTCCATATACACAGGCGAAACTGGTGAGAGTGGTGAAAGGTCGTGTTTTGGATGTTGCCGTGGATATTCGTAAAGGTTCACCGACTTTCGGGAAGTATGTTGCCGTGGAGCTGAGTGAAGAGAATAAATTGCAATTTTTCTTACCTAAGGGGTTTGCGCATGGATTTGCGGTTTTGAGTGAGGAGGCTATATTTCAGTACAAGTGTGACGAATATTACGCTCCGGATTATGAAGGGGCGATTTGTTACGATGACCCGGATTTAGGGATAGATTGGAGATTGCCGTTAGAGGATATTATATTGTCGGAGAAGGATAAAAAGCATCCGAGGTTGCGGGATGCGATATTGTTGTAAAAAGGAATTAAATGAAAAATTATTTATTTGGACCGAATGGATTAGCTACCAAGATTGTACACACGAGATACCTGAGTCGCTGGATCGTGATGGGGATTGACGTTGTGCTTTCAACTTTGGTAACGGTTTTTGCTTACTGGCTTATCCGGTTTGTCAGGGAAGAACCTGTTGTTTGGTCGTGGGTTGCATATTTGGCATTATTGGCGGCGGTCATTAGTGCTTTGGCATTTGCCATATTACATGCTCATCGTGTCGTGATGCGTTTCACCACGTTACGGGAAACTTGGCGTTTGGGGATAGCGATGGCTTTGAAAGTGATCATTCTTTACCCTTTGATTCATGTATTCTACCCACAGGTATCTAATGAAAGATTGATTTTAGGGGCTTTGTTGGACATGATGACGACTACCGTGGTGTTGGTTTCCGTGCGAGTGGTGTTAGTGAGCCTGTATGACTTTTTGAAAGTTCGTTTGCATGGAGAACAAAAGCGGGTGTTGATCTTCGGGATGGATGATTGTTCTGCCTCGCTCAGTACGGCAGTTTCTAACAGTTTCTTGCCATCTTACAAGGTAACGGGGTATTTGACTATCGGAAAAAGATATAAGCATTACCGGTTATCCGGTGAATCAGTATACTTTATCACGGGAGAAGAAGGATTTAATCGGTTGGTAAAGCGTTTACAGGTGGATGGAATCGTGTTCCCGAATTATCGGACCGCTCAAGAGGAACAACAACGATTGGTGCGTTATTGTCAGAAATTGGGGTTGGAAATGTTAGTACTGCCTTCCGTGGAGGAGATGAGTGACGGGCAGTTGCCGCGTCCGCAAATGAAGGAAATCCGTTTGGAGGAATTGCTTGGGCGTGACGAGATAAAGATTAACATGAAGGAGATTGCGGAAGGATTGGAAGGGAAAGTCGTTATGGTAACGGGAGCTGCCGGTTCTATCGGAAGCGAGTTATGTCGTCAATTGACACGTTTTAATATCAAGCAATTGATATTTTTGGATTCGGCTGAAACTCCAATGCATAATATCCAGTTGGAATTTACGGATAAGTTCCCGAAGACTCCTTTTGTGCCTGTGATTGGGGATGTGAGATCTCTTGATCGAATGGATTTTGTGTTCCGTAATTATCATCCTCAAGTGGTATTCCATGCGGCAGCTTACAAGCACGTGCCCTTGATGGAATCGAATCCCTGTGAAGCCGTGCGGGTAAACGTGTTTGGGACTATGAATGTTGCGGATCATGCCGTGAAGTATGGGGTGGAGCGCTTTGTTATGGTTTCCACGGATAAGGCGGTTAACCCGACGAATATCATGGGAGCCTCTAAACGTTTGGCCGAGATATATGTACAAAGTTTAAGTGTGGCCATTCGGGATGGTTTGCAAGTAGGAACTACTCGTTTTATCACGACTCGTTTTGGGAACGTGTTGGGATCTAACGGTTCGGTAATTCCGAGGTTCCGTGAACAGATTCGCAACGGGGGACCTGTTACGGTGACTCATCCGGATATTATTCGTTATTTCATGACGATCCCGGAAGCTTGTCGTTTGGTGATGGAAGCCGGAACGATGGGTATGGGAGGTGAGATTTATATTTTCGAGATGGGACGTCCCGTGAAGATTGCCGATATGGCAAGACGGATGATTGAATTATCGGGATTTGATCCGGATAAGGAGATTTCCATTATCTACACGGGGTTAAGGCCGGGGGAGAAGCTATACGAAGAGTTGTTAAGTAACAAGGAGAACACCTTGCCGACAGCTCACAACAAAATTCGGGTAGCGAAAGTCCGGGAGTATAATTATTTTGATGTCGTAAATGAATTGAATAAATTGAATGAATTGGCTGCTAGGGTAAATATCCCGGAGATGGTGAAGATGATGAAGGATATTGTACCTGAGTTTGTCAGTCGAAATTCTGAATTCGAAAAATATGATAAAGAATCCATAAGTTGATAAGGGGGCTAAAGTGAGTGGGTTTTAAGGGTAGAAATCATAAATTTAAAATTATATATGGCTAATATATTGATCACGGGTGCGAATGGACAATTGGGTACAGAGCTGAGAAATCGTAGCTTTTCTTTGCTGGATGACGTGTTTTACACGGATGTTGAAGAATTGGATATAACGAATTTTAAGGCGATATGTGCCTTTATTGAGACACATGATATTGACACGATCATTAATTGTGCTGCATACACGGCTGTCGACCAAGCAGAAGACGATGAGGAAAAAGCGATGAAATTGAATCGTGATGCCGTGGCTAACTTGGCCAATGCTGCCGTGAAACTGGATTGTCTGCTGGTCCATATCTCGACAGATTACGTGTTTGACGGGACATCGGATCATCCTTACACGGAAAAAGATGCTACAAATCCGCAGAGCGTGTATGGAAGAACAAAATTGGAAGGAGAACAGGCAATCAAAAAATCGGGATGTCTGTATGTTATTATCCGTACGGCTTGGCTGTATTCCGGATATGGACATAATTTCGTGAAAACAATATCCCGTTTGGCTTCTGAGCGGGACGAGTTGAACGTGGTGAGCGATCAGTGGGGAACGCCGACTTATGCGGGGGATCTGGCCGAGGCTATTATTAGCATTATGGAACGGGATGATCTCCCGGAATTGGAGGGTGTGTATCACTTTACGAATGAAGGTGCTTGTACGTGGTATGATTTTGCCAAAGAAATCGTGGCGATTACAGGGGCAAATTGTAAAGTGAACCCGGTGACAACAGAGGAATATCCTTCTAAAGTAAAAAGACCTGCTTATTCAATTTTGGATAAGACAAAAATTAAGGAGACTTTCAATTTGGAGATCCGGGATTGGAGAGAAGCATTAAAAAGTTGCATGGCAACTTTTTAACGTGTATCTTCGCGGGCGTTTTTAGAAAAAGATAAATAATGATTACAGTTTCGGATTTAGAGATTCAGTTTGGGAAGAGAACTTTGTTCCGGGATGTGAATTTGAAGTTTACACCGGGGAATTGTTATGGAGTAATAGGTGCCAATGGTGCCGGGAAATCTACGTTCTTGAGAATATTGAGTGGCGATTTGGAGCCAACGCGGGGAACCGTGATGTTCGGACCGGGAGAACGGTTGTCGGTATTGAAACAGGACCACTTTGCTTATGACGAGTGTACGGTTTTGGATACCGTGTTACAGGGACACTCCTCTTTGTGGAAGGTGATGCAGGAGAAGAATGCGATATACATGAAGGAGGATTTCTCGGATGAGGACGGGATTCGGGCTGCCGAACTGGAAGAGCAGTTTGCCGGGATGGACGGATGGAATGCCGAGAGTGATGCGGCGAACTTGTTGAGTGGATTAGGTATCAAGGAAGATTTGCATTATTCCTTGATGAAAGATATAAGTGGAAAGCAGAAAGTACGGGTTTTGTTAGCTCAGGCCCTATTCGGGAAACCGGATAACTTGTTATTGGACGAGCCCACGAATGATTTGGACTTGGAGACGGTTATGTGGTTGGAAAATTATCTGGCCAATTACGAGAACACGGTCTTAGTGGTATCGCATGACCGACATTTTCTGGATTCCGTGTGTACACATTCGGTAGATATTGATTTTGGTAAGATTCAGTTATTTGCCGGTAACTATAGTTTCTGGTATGAGTCTAGCCAGTTAGCTTTGCGTCAGGCTCAAGCTAAGAATAAGAAGGCGGAGGAGAAGAAGAAAGAGTTACAGGAGTTTATTTCCCGCTTTAGTGCTAACGTGGCAAAGTCAAAGCAAACCACGAGCCGTAAGAAAATGTTGGAGAAATTGAATGTAGAGGAGATTTTACCTTCTACCCGGAAATACCCCGGGATTATCTTTACCCCGGAACGGGAAGTGGGTGACCGGATTTTGGATGTTCGTAATTTGAGTAAATCTATCGAAGGACAGACCTTATTCCGTGATGTGGAGTTTACCGTGGAGAAAGGGGATAAAATTGCCTTCCTGTCACGTGATCCGAGAGCGATGACAGCCTTGTTGGAGATCCTTGCAGGAAATGAAAAACCGGATACGGGTAGTTTCACGTGGGGAGTGACGATCACGAATGCCTATCTTCCGTTGGATAATTCAGCTTATTTCCAGACGGATATGACTCTGGTAGAGTGGTTGGGACAGTACTCTGCAGATACAAGTGAAACGTTTTTAAGAGGATTCCTCGGGAAAATGTTATTTTCCGGGGAGGATATTTACAAGCGGGTGAAAGTTTTATCCGGGGGTGAGAAGATGCGTTGTATGATAGCCAAGATGATGTTGACAAATGCGAATGTCTTGTTATTGGATTCTCCGGCCAATCACTTGGATTTGGAATCCATTCAGGCTTTTAATAATACATTGGTGGCGTTTAAAGGAATTGTTTTAATGAATTCTCATGACCATGAGATCATCCAAACCGTTTGTAACCGGATCATAGAATTGACACCTAACGGGATGATAGACAAGCGAATGGATTTCGATGATTATATCACGAGTGACAAGATTAAAGAGCAATTGAATCAGATGTACTGATATTCGTTCTAATTGTCTCTGTAAATATAAATATTCGGAAATCACACTAATTAGTGTGATTTCCGAATATTTTTTTATATGTTTGTATAAATAATAGAGGTGAATTATGAAGTGTGTATTAGTGACTGGCGGAGCAGGTTTTTTGGGATCACATTTGTGTGATCGATTGATAAAATCAGGTAATTATGTGATTTGTTTAGACAATTTTTTTACCGGTTCGAAGGAAAATATTCAGCATTTGGTAGGTAATCCTAATTTTGAATTGGAGGAACGGGATATTATCTGGCCTTATATGAAGGGAGTGGATGAGATTTATAATCTGGCTTGTCCGGCATCTCCGGTACACTATCAATATGACCCGATAAAAACTATAAATACCTCTGTTTTTGGTGCGGTAAATATGTTGGAATTGGCGAAAGGGGTTAAAGCAAAGTTGTTACAGGGGTCTACGAGTGAGGTTTACGGTGATCCAGTGAAACATCCGCAAAATGAAGAATACTGGGGAAACGTGAATCCTATCGGGCTGCGTTCTTGTTATGATGAAGGAAAGAGATGTGCGGAGACATTGTGCATGGATTATCACCGTCAGGCCGGGGTTGTGGTGAAAATTATTCGCATATTTAATACTTACGGACCTCGTATGGCTCAGAATGATGGGCGCGTGGTATCGAATTTTATCGTGAATGCTTTACAAGGAAAAGATATTGAGATTTATGGTGATGGAACCCAGACACGAAGTTTTCAATACGTGGATGATTTAATCGATGGTATGATTAGAATGATGGCCACGGAGGATAATTTTACCGGTCCAGTGAATCTTGGTAATCCCGGGGAATTCACGATGTTGGAACTGGCAAATTTGGTATTGGAATTGACAGGGTCAAAGTCCCGAATCGTGTTTGGAACACTCCCGGAAGATGATCCTAGAAAGCGCAGACCGGATATAACGTTAGCTAGAATGAAGTTAAGCTGGCAGCCGATGATCCCTTTGCGGGATGGGTTGTTGAAAACGATAGATTATTTTAAGTCTCAATTGTAATTGTTATCCTCTTTTCGCTTTTTCCCAAGTTCCTTTACCCTTGTGTTTTTTCAGATAGAAAAGTGCTTTCAACACGTTTAAATTCATGAACATGAAGTAGTAAGGAATAAATAGAATCTTTATTTTTATCTGTTTTTTGGCCATAATAGCCCCGAGCCAAGCTAGAACGTAAAAGATAATTTGTAGGATGAATATGAGCTTGTAGAGGGATGCTCCCTGTATAATGACGAGAATCAAATTCAACGGGAATAGTAGG
This sequence comes from Butyricimonas sp. BSD2780061689_150309_C8, assembly GCF_015560935.1. Lineage (NCBI taxonomy): Bacteria > Pseudomonadati > Bacteroidota > Bacteroidia > Bacteroidales > Odoribacteraceae > Butyricimonas > Butyricimonas sp. BSD2780061689_150309_C8. The sequence continues at coordinate 61,224 of NZ_JADMSV010000006.1, read as the reverse complement.
AATAATAGAGCGGGCGTAACCGACCAGCGTAGTACCCGGTGTGATATATATTGAAAGGAGAGGGTGCCATATTTGAATAGGTTGAGTAATTCTTTTAGCCGAGCGATAGATTGTACCCCCCCTGCTGCAATGCGTACTTTGCGTTTTTGTTCTTCGTGCATATCCATGGAGCCGGATTCAATAGCGTAGGCCTTGTCGCAATAAGCAATTTTATAACCTTGCATGGCAATTCGTAGCGAGAGAATAAAATCATCCAGTAAAGTGTCTTCGGGCATGGGGGTGAATAATTCCGTACGGATGGCGAATAATTCCCCTGCAGCTCCTACTGCCGAGTACAACTTGGAATCCCACGCTTTTAATTTTGATTCGTAGCGCCAGTAAAAACCTTCTCCACCTGAAACAGCGTTGTCTTTGTCCTTGTTTTCGATACGTTTTTCTCCGGCCACGCATCCCGTTTTGGGATTGGTGAAACAAGTCATAATTTCTTTTATCGACTCCGTGTTGAGCATCGTGTTGGCATCCGTGAAAATCGTGTATGATGTTTTAATAAATGACATTGCCCGGTTCAGGGCAGCAGTCTTTCCTTTGCGCTCGGGGGAAAAGAGAACCGTTACGTTCGGGTATGTGGTCAATAACATATTTGTAGAATCGGTGGAACCGTCGGTAACCCAGATCACGTGTAACTTGTCTTTCGGGTAATCGAGAGTCGCACAGTTATCCATTTTTGATTTGATGATCTTTTCTTCGTTGTAAGCTGCTATAAGTAACGTAACATCGGGAAGAGTTTCCGGAAGTGTTAACGGCTGTTCCGGGTGGAGTTTTTCTTTGATCTTGACAAGGAGGTATAATAGGATTCCGTACCCGATGTATGTGTAGAATACGATAATAATGGAAATCCAGAATAGGTATTGAAGAAATTGTGTCATAATTGTTATTTTAGATAGAATTCACTGATAACCGGGTTATGATCGCTCCATCCTTTTTCCGGCGAGTAATAGTCTGTACATTTAAACTCTTTAGAATAAAGGATAAAGTCAATGCGTAACAGGTGGTGTATTCCCCGGAAAGTATAGGCGTACCCGTTACCTCGTGTTTTGAAACTATCTTTTAAGTTTCCCTTGATATGTTGATAAGTGTAGGATGAAGGGGTGTCATTAAAATCTCCACAGACGATTGTGGGAATTCGTGTCGTGTCAATAACTTGTCTTACAATTTGAGCCTGCGTGGCTCTGATCTTGAAATTTAGGGCTAATTCTTGTGATATATCCGTTACGACGTCTTCTACTTGTTGTATGTCTGCATTTTGTAGTGCGGGATCATCTAGTAATTTCCGTTTCCTGCTGAAATTTGTTGTTTGTAAGTGACAACTGATTATTCTTGTCGTTGTTTCCCCGGTTTGAATATCAACCCACATGGCATCATTTGTTTGGGAATCAAGAGGTATCTTCCCGAATCGCAAAATAGGGTATTTACTAAAAATTCCCGTTCCCAAGGTTGTGGAACCGGGTAAGTAAGTTATTGCATGATGGGGGCAGTTTAACAAATGGGAAAGAGTGTCTGCGTTGATCTTGGTGTTTTCCCGGTATTCTTGGAAACAGATAATGTTAGTCTCGTTATTTTTTAGAAATTCCGAAATATAGTATTGGGTTTCCAAATGTTCCCATGATTTGAATTTTCCCACGTTATAGCTGGCTATACGTAGGGGAAGTTTTCCATCTGATAATTCGGAAGATGATAGTGTCATTTGAAAGATTGACGTGATATAACCGCTATTTAGTAAAATGGCGACGATGGGTATGATTATCCACCATTTTTTTCTAATGATCCAGTAAACGAGAATTAGTAAATTTATAATCAGAACAACAGGAGTGGCTAACCCGATGAACGTGATAAATATTGATTCATTGGGGTTTGTTTGCCCGGCCATGTATGCGATGAGGCTAAATCCAGCCGTAACGAAACTAATCGGGACCATTAAGAGTGAGAAGAAATATCTGAGAGCTGCCATAGAAGTCTTATCTTGATGTTGTTTTTAATTTTACTTTCATTATAATCGGGTTGTGGTCACTCCATGGAAGATGGGGGGAATCGTATACTAATCCAGTGAAAGATTTGTCGTAACTGATAAAATCTATTCGTAACAATCCTTTAATCCCGTTGAATGAATGTCCATATCCTTTCCCTCGATCTCGAAAACCGTCTGTTAAGTTATTTCCTGCAATATGGTTATAGGCAAAGGACACGGGCGTGTCGTTAAAATCTCCGCATACAATGACAGGGTAATGGGTCGTGTCAATGAGGTTTCGAACCTGTATAGCTTGGCTGGCACGAATGACAAAGTTGGCTTTTAGTTGTTCCACGATGTTCACAAGTGTCCGGGCTTGACCTTTCCAGTCTTTAACGCTTCTGTATTCTTCATATTTTTTGCCATTCATGCTGACATCTGTTGTTTGTAAGTGGTTATTGAATACGCGGATGGTATCTTTTCCGATTAAGATGTCTGCCCACATACTATTGTTCTTTTCGGAATTAAAATTGATTTCACCGTATCGAATTATGGGATAATGACTATATATACTGATTCCAAAATTGGCCCATGCCGTTTGTCTGTTAAAAAACACACATCGATTGGGAAGTCCGAATTTTTGTTGAATGGTGATGCTATCCAGATGTGATTCTTCACAATGTTCTTGGATACATAAAATATCAATGTGATTGTCTTCTACTAATTTTTTTATATTATATTTTATATTTCGTGCGATCCAGTAAAAACCTTCAACATTATAGCTAGCAATGGTGATTTCATCTTTTGGAACATAGGGAATATCTTGTTTCCAAGGTGATTGGAACATTCCTGAAAAGAATTGATGATTACTGATGATTGTGATAAATGGTAATATAATCCACCATTTTTTATGGATCCCCCAAAATACTAGGAGATATAAATTGACTAATATAATTCCCGGCATGAATAGACCAGATAACGCAGGAATCCACCATTTATCAGGATTGATACATGGTGCGAAAATTCCACATGCGCCCAAGAATGTCATTCCCAGGGTTGCTGGTTTCATTAACAGGTAAAAGAAAAACCTTAGTGCGGCCATTTCTCTTTATTAGGAATAAATTTATTAGTATATTATGTGGCAAAGTTAGCCAATATTGTTGTTGTTTGGATTTATTTTGTCTTTTTTCTGCATCTCATCAAGTACCTTTTTCATTTGGTTATTCCATGAAAGATGTCGAATCGAATTTCTTATTTCTAAAGGCGTGATATGTAATTGATTGTAAAAATTGAGTATTTGCTTTATGTCCACAGCTTCCTCGTTTGCGGGAATTTTCATGATATAAGGCATATTTTCAAAATCTTCGTCTATTTCTGAATAGATGAACGGAATGCCTCTAGCTGCATATTCTCTGTTTTTAAGCGTTTTAATATTTGTGATTCCACTACGATGGCGTCCCAAACTACCGATTCCGAAATCGCATAGTTCAAAAAGAAGGTCAAGCATTTGTCCAGCTTGCCGTCCATGCAGGATAACATAGGGAGCTAGGTGATTCTCTTTGATGATAGACATATATTCTTCACGTTCTCTAGGGCTAAAAAAATCTCCAATAATATGAAAATACACTTTGTATTGGGGAGAATGAATGTAGTAATTAGCAAGCCCCTTCAACAAGCGGTCAAATCCGTGCCAATAGTGAATCTCGGCGACCCCGATTAAATGAATTTCTTGTGAAGTGTCGTTTGCTTCTTGTTTTACGGGGATGTCCTTGAAATCAATCCCATTAGAGATTTGGAGTGTTGGGATTCCGAATATCGTTTTGTAATTGGAAAAGGTGATAATTCGGTCTAAGTATTTAGCAAGTTGTTTCCTAAAACATTTGTCAATAAGTAGTTGTATTTTCCTTTTGGATAAAACGTATTCTTGATCGTACGGATACGTGGGAATTTCCATAACCACGTGGATTCCGGCTTTTTTTATTTTACGTACTAGCCTAATCGTAAATGGATTGGCATTGTGATCAGAGCGAATATATACCAGATCAATTTGGTTTTTTATAATGTAGCGGAAGACCGAATTGAATTCAAAACGTTTGTATAGTTTTCCTTTTATACCATCTCCGTAATCTGCCAAAATCTCTTGATCTAGCATACGGTATTTTATTCCTTGTTTTTCCGATAAATAACAAAGATGGGTCTCCACCCCGTTAGCTTCGAGTGCTCGTACTTGATAGTGGATCTTTTTGCTAATTCCATTGGTGGCGTGAAAGCCATGGAACGTGAGAAATAATGCTTTCATGCTTTGAATTTAAGTAGTTTCACCAAATTGTATTCTTTTGTGATATGAATATAGGTTAGATCTATCCCTATAAAGACAACTGATTTTATGATCAAATTGATAAATAACGAATATGGAGTTATGAAAGGGGTAATTAAAAATAGTGTTAGAAATACGATACTACCGAGTAAGATAGGGGAGAGAAATTGTTTCCCTAAATGAATGATAGAACGACGAAAGGTGATGTAATACATTTGGTAATAGCATTGAAGGAAACTGATTGAAAATGTGATCGTGATACACCAGGCTATGGCATCCAGTGTTTTGAAAATAAATAATCCGACGCATATACCTGCCACGTTGATGATTGATGAGAATAACCCACATAAAAATAGGCTCTTTGTGTCGTTGGATGCTTGGAAAATGGAGCCGGAGGTAGACATGATGATTTGTATCCCGACAGAAATAGATAATATTTGAAATATTGATACAGAGGGCATCCATTGTTCTCCGAATACGATCAAGGTGATTTCACGTGCCGAAAACCAAAGGAAAACAGATAATGGCAACCCGATGAAAGCTAGTAAACGGATGATTTTTTCATATGCACCTGCCAGATGATTTAAATCATGCTGATAGTCTGAAAAGATGGGGTGCATCACGGGAGTGATGATATGGGTGATATTTTGTAAAGGAAGCATCATCAGCCGATATGATTTTTCGTAATATCCCAAGGGTGACATTCCCATATATTTCCCGATAAGGAGCTTATCGAGATTTCGACTAAAATAGTTGATGATATTGAACATGAACTGATAAGCCGAGAATTTGAATATTTTCCGGATAGAAGGGATGCCCCAGGTCATTTCCAGTGTTTGAGGATATTTTTGATAAGATATGATAAATAATAGGATACTGGAAAGAATGGGATTTATAATTAAAGCATAAAGTCCTGCCCCACCAAGAGCTGCCAGAATAGCGATTATACCTCCGCTTACTTGCACACCAAGACTTCTCCATGCGAGAAATTTGAAAGCTTTCGCTTTATACAATAGGGCATTCGGGACAATGTTTGCTGATGCGAAGAAAAGATTTATAGCTAATAGCTGGGTGATCGTCTTCATGCTCGGTTCTTTGTAGAAAAAGGAAATCGGCCATGAGCAAAGGAAAAATAATAGTGTTAAGATACACCCGCTCCATACCGTGAATGAAAATAATTGGTTAAGATCTTTTTGTTGAAGTTCCTTGTTTTGTATGATAGCCGCTCCTATTCCGAGGTCGCTGAATATGCTGAAAAAAAAGGTGATAACCGTTACTACGGCCACGATACCGAATTTATCCGGGGATATTAATCTGGCAAGTACTCCTGTAATAATCAATGATATGAGAATACCCGAATATTTAGCAATGGCTGTATAAAAAACACCGGAGAGTAGCTCTTTTTTAATCGAACCCATAGAATTATCTTTTTAGTAGAGATTTGAAAAGTAACACGCAAATTGTTTTACAATTCACATATTTAGAGTAGTCCATTAGGGCGCATTTCGCAATGTAAAGACGTTGTTTTGCAGGTAGTTTGAACGCATTTCGTATGGCAGCGTTGAGCATTTTAGATAAGTGATTATGAATGATTTCTCTTACTGCAGCTTGTGAATTCGTGTAGTTTTTTAATTCATTTGCCACGGTAAAGTATCCTTGGATATTCTTCATTGAAAATGGACGGGTGGTGATAGAGTTTTTTCTTACTCGTCTTTTGAAAAAAGTTCGTTGAATATATTTTACTCGTGTAGCATTTAAATATAACAGAGCCGTGTATAATTCATCTTCATGGATAATGTGGGGATAAAACCGAATGGCTTTTTTTTGTAGGAAACTTAAACGGGTAAAACAGAGACAAACAGATGTTCGAAAGTTACCTGTGTCATCTTGTATTTTTAATAGTTCGATTCCAGTCCAAATTTTGTCCTCACCTTGTAGATTACGTTGATATTGATATTTTCTGAGAGTAGTATCCTCATCACAGAAGGCCTCTGCATCGAAAAAGACAAAATCTAACTGTTCGTCGAGGCATTTTTGATAACATATTTCTAACGTATCTTTTTCCAAAAGATCGTCACTATCCATAAAGTAAATAAATTCTCCCGATGCTTGCTCAAGTCCGATATTCCGGGCTACAGAGACACCCTGATTCTTGTGGGCGAATATTTTTATCCGATGATCTTGCTCGGCTAATTCCGAGAGAATGGATAGACTATTATCCGTTGAGCCATCATCAACGGTAATAATTTCTATATCGTGTAGCGTTTGTCCTAGTATAGATTGAATCGTTTGCCTTACATATAATTCTGTATTATACACGGGGATGATCACGCTTACTTTAACTGGTTTCATTGCATTTTGTTGTTTGTGTGGGTACTTCTCGAATTCCTTTGTGGAAGAGTGTTGTTCGATTGTAAATGCTCTTCCAATGTTTGAAGTTTCCTGTTTTTGTGTAATGATTCGAGTAATTTTATCTTTATAATGTGGCTTATGGCATCGCATGTTACTTTTAGTTCGTGATAAACACTGCGAGGTGGAAATAACTTTTCGACCATATTTCGATTCCATTTTTGCGTGAAAAAAGGAAGATAATAATCATCTTGAGGATTCACGATAATATTGATTTCTTCTTGCCATTCGTAGCGATTGATCATCAGATCCCCTTCCGTTAGTTTTAATATTTTATATGGTAATGATTGATAGGGTAAATAATTAAGAAATAATTCTCCGTAATTATTTATATAGTTTCCGGGCATGAGTTCTTTCTTGTATAAAACCAGTTTATCATTGATGTCAAGGATAACCCATTGGTGTGATTCTTTAGGAAATAGAAATTCTCCAATGAGACTGGGAGTTTCTATGTATCCGCGTTTACCTACTCTACAAATCTCTTGGATGAATAGTTGAGGGTTGTCTACATGCTCCAAAACTTGATTACAGATCACGTAGTCAAATTCTTTGTCTTTGAAGGGCAAGTGTTCTCCATCTGCATGTACGAAATGTTGATGAGGAAAGATTTTTATATCTCCGCATCGATGTGCATTATTGTCTATGTATTTATCAACAATCACATTAGAACGATAGAGGGGATTATGCCCGGAACCGATTTCTAATACCCAGTCATGTTTGCAGATGGATAGATCCCATCTGTCTTTGGGTGTACTCGTTCTCATAAGTTCATAGTTTTATTTCTTGTATTTTCCCATACTCTTTTCTGGAAATTGTATTGTTTAATAATCTTGGCCGGGTTACCCACGGCAACAGAATAATCCGGGATATTCTTAGTAACAACACTTCCGGCTCCGATCTGACATCTTTTACCGATGTGAACTCCTGCAACAATGACTGCATTGGCTCCGATATGAGATTCATCTTCGATGAAAACCTCTTTTTTTACTAATGGCTGTTCATTAGAGTCTCGCTCCCCATCTTCATACCCGTGGTTGAAACCGGAAATAAAAACATGTTGACCTAATCCGACTTTATTTCCCAGACGTACAGGACCTATAATGACAGAACCAATTCCGACACGGGCGTTATCCCCGATAATGACATGCCCAGCTCCATTGTTTATGGTTGTAAAGTCTTCGATAAGACTGTTTTTGCCTACAATAAACTGATTCCATGGAAATACATCAATGCGTGATCTTCTTCTTCGAATGATAGCTCTTTGCCCTTTTTGGTGTATAAAAGGGTTTATAAACCATTTGACCCAAAAGCGGGGACGAGGATTATTGGTAGGTGTAATGGACCACAGGATGAATTTTCTAATGTGGTCGTTTCCTTTTATCATTGTTTTAAGTCTATCAATCATTATTTGGATATTTATCAATTTAATCTTTCGAGAATTGATCTCAATTTTCACTCCTTACTTTGCTCTAAAATTCTAATGATTTGTTGTTCTGCATTTGTTTTTATTTTGAATTCAACCCGTCGGGAACGTTCTTTGTTTTCTGTTTGATTTGGATTATAGATTAGATGACTGGAAGATAAACCGTTGGCGGTAAGTTTACTTTTAGTCCAGTGGAGTAGTTGTTCATCTTTTATCTGCGAAAGGATATACTCTAAAACTTTGCGAGTCCTGTCCTGTGAAAGTTCCATGTTATTGAAATAAGCTTGATAGGGTGAGGATTCTCCGGCCCATTCGCTGGACGTGTGGCCTTCTATACGAATCTCTTCAATATCGTTCTTGTATTTGGGATCGGTTAGAATCTGTATGAATCGGGGAAAGAAACTATCCAGAATACTTTTGAAATGATCGTTTAACTCGGCACTTCCGACCTTAAATAAGATTTCGGGATTTTCAAAACGGATGGAAAGCGTTAAGGAATCCAATACGGCATTCCAGATTTGCAGATTCTTTGTAAATTCCTTTTTTAAATCGTTCGTGATTTCAACCTGTGTGGTTTCATAGGTTTGGGCAATGGAAGTTATTTTATTATTTTCGAGATTCACACTTCTCATATACACGATAGAAATGAAAAGAAAGATCATCATAAGTACAGACATCAAGTCTGAGATTGACATCCATTGGTTTTCTTCTTTCGATGATTTGAATATTCTCATAATACACAATTAGATGGTCATTCCACGTCATTTGTTTTTTTGTACAGCGTATCGTGGTCTTGTGATAATTTTTTGATAATCGTCATTAACGTCTTGGTAAACTTTTCCAGTTCGGTTAATTCCCTTTCATACTTTTCTTCCATACGGTTTAATTGAGAACTCATTTGTTGTTCCGAGCCTTTGATAAATTCACCGAATGAGGTCACTTGCTCCATGAAAACATGATTTTGTTTCATGTTTAGATTATTGGATTTTCCCAAAAAGGTTTCGATGTTCTGTATTGTTTCTTGTAATTTAGAAAGAGTGTCTTGAAGTTGTTCCTGTATTGTCTGGTTAAATTCTTGGGAATGTATGATATGCTGTAATTGTTGTTCCAGTATATCGTATATCTTTAAAATGGTTTGATTAATTTGTTCTGAAATCCTATTGTCTAAATTGGATATAACCGTTTGGAGAGAACTAGCAAGTGCTTCCGTGTTGAAATGTAATTCTCTGGCAACCATATTTTGTAGATTGTCGTTCAGGGATTGAAAATTATTCTTGAGTTGTTCGTTTGAAAATTTAACTTCCTGAACCAATGCCAGTGTGGCTGTCGGTTGTGTATTTTTCTCGATATTTTCAAGTACTAGGAGTAATTGTTTGTCTGTGATCTCTTCTTCCTGTTCCTCTTCTTTTCTAATCCCGTAAAAACCGGGTACAAGCTTGAGTATTAACGAGGCTAACATACCTGCGATAGAAGTTAAAAAGGCTGTTTTTAATCCTTCCAATAATTGCGGAATGGATGAGTCGATTTGCTCGACACTGAAAACCCACAGGCCGTACATGATACCTCCAAAAGTTCCTAGTAATCCGAGACTGACCACAGTTGAACTTAATAGTTGAGGATTAAACCATTTGCGTCCCAAGTATGGAAATAGAAATATGATCAACGAGCTGATAATAGATATATAATCATTCATAATCTTCTTTTTTAGTGTATAGATTCATATATTTTCAGTAATTGTTCTGCCGTGTGTTGCCAAGAGAATAGCTTACTTCTTTCCAAACCGTATGCAATTTGTTGATCCCGATAGGGAACGTCTGTTTCCAGTCGGAGTAATTCCTTGGCGATGGCATTAACGTCTAGCGGATTAACCAATATCGCCCCCTCTCCTGCGATTTCCGGAATGGCAGAGGTGTTGGAAGTAATAACCGGAGTGCCACACGCCATGGCTTCCAAAAGAGGAATTCCAAAACTTTCCCGTAGGGAAGTGTAGAGGAAAGTCCGGGCACCATTATATATGGCGGGTAAATCAGAATGGGTGATATAGCCCGGAGAATAGAGCATATTTTTAATATTTTCGATACCCTCTTGTTTTAATATTTGATGGATGACTTCTTCTTTCAAGTCTGCAATTAACAGGGGTAATGGGTGGGTAGAATGTTGTACATACACGCTATACGCCTTTAACGTGCGTGGTGTATTTTTTTTAGGATCGGTATTTCCCAGAAAAAATAAATATTCTTTGGCAGGGATATATTTTTTCGTGGTGTCATAAACCGACTCTAGCGGATGAAAACGTTTACTGAAACCATTGTGAATGGCGATAATTTGTTCTTCTGGTAGATGTAATGTTTCCCGAATCCGATGACATTCGAATTGGGATACGGTAATAATCTGTTTACACTTTTTCAGTATCCGGGGAACAACAAAACGACGATAGTACCATCCCATGTTTTGGTACATGGACTTATTATTGTGTACCCGTTTTTCTAAAAATATAATATCATGTAATGTGAGGATTAGTCGTGCCGGACAGAATAATGGAGCTGTGTTACTCGTGCAATGTACAATCTCCGGTTTTATCTTGCGAATGGCTAGTGGTAAGGCAACTTGTTCCCATAGCGGATAGGTCGGGCATTTTATTTCTATAATATGGAAGTTGGCTGATTCTTCCAGACAATGATCTTCTCCGGGGGCAACCAATATGTAATATTCATGAATATGATCTAGCTTTTGTAATTCCCGGATTGTTTCGAGAGCGACAAAATCCATCCCGTGTTTATTCGTGCGAAAAATGCGTTGTGCTTCAATGGCTATTTTCATAGGGTTCATTTTTATAAAGTTGAGGAACCATTCTTTTCCGTGTTCACGAACTTTTTGTTCATTCCCTTCATCCGGAATAAATTGACTACCATCATGATAAATAACAAGGGTAGTTTGTTGATTGATTTTTTGAACCGATCATCCACTAGTTTGTCCGGTATGGCGAGACACAACGTGACTCCCATGATAAGAAATAAAGCCCACCATTTCAAGGCAAGCGGCCAATCAATGATTTGCATGATACTTCCCATCACGATGATTCCTCCGAATAGGATAAGACGAGGTGGTAACATCCATTGGATCAGTTTATCACTGTAATCAATATTCCCGGACAAGATTGCTTGGGGAAGATCCTTGAAGACGCGTCCCCATTGAGCGAATTGTGTTGCCAACCAACGGCGGCGTTGGTTGTAAAATCCTTTTTCTCCTTGTGTCTTTTCATCGTATACGTACACTTCGTCCAGAAATTCAATAAATATTCTCTGTTTGAGTAATAAAACTTCTAATTCTTTATCTTCCCCTGTGGTGACGAGGTGTTTTACGTTGTCATGGAACCATTGATAGTTGAATATCATTCCCGAACCTATCAGGGCGGAGGATATGCCTAGTCTTACATGTCCACGTCGGAAAATGGAGTTGTTAACTTCTTCACTAAGACCATCAAGAACCGCAATGTCCGTGTTCCGATTCTTTGCCGTCCGGTGTGCTTGGATAGCCTGCACTCCGGCATCAAAGACTTTATTAATCTCTAATAAAAAATTTGTATCAACAATATTATCGGCATCCAGAATAACAACAGCATCAAATTCATCCCGTCCGAAGTGGTCCATGGCGAAATTCAGGGCTTTCGCTTTCGAACTATTTTCATAGTTTGCTTTAAGTAGCGTGATTGGGAGTTGGGCCAACCGTTCGTTCGTGGTTTCCTGCATGTGATCCGAGATGACAATTACTTTGTACAGCTCTTGTGGATAGTGTTGTTGTAGGAAAGACTCCACGACCGGAAGGATAACCCTATCCTCTTTATAAGCGGGGAACAGGATGGCGAATTTATGTTGTTTATTAGCTGTCGGGTAATATGATTTTCTTGTTCCTAGGGAGGCAAGTGAATAAATTAGTGGGTATGCAACGGCAATACTTGCAAGAATCCAACAAATATACTCGAATATGTATAATACTTCTTGAATATTCATATATTTTCTCTTTTATGTTTTAATAGAAAAAAATCCTTACTCCCGTCAAAAATGGCCTTTGCTTGCAATAATCTGCCGTGTAGTAGATACATCATTATATTTTTAGGATTGGCCATTAAAAGCTGATATAGTATAGATATATAGAGTGTCCTTCCTTGTCGATTGCGCCATGCGTATAACAAGCGATTCCGGGTGAGGTAATATGTTTTTAAAGGAGAATCTTTACCGGTACTGCGACTTTCTTTGTGGTATATGGTGCAACGAGGTTCGTACCATAACTGATATCCTTGTCTTGACATTTGTGTACACCAGTCTATTTCTTCGTAATAGAGGAAATAGATTTCCGGCATCCTCCCGACTTGTTCGACTACTTCTCGTTTTACCATCATGGCGGCTCCATGTAAATAACTCGTTTCTTGTGGTATGTCGAATTGTCCTTCATCCGTTTCGTTATACCCGATAGTCCGATTACGTAACGTGTATTTGCTTAAAGGAGTGAACCCTGCGAATTGTATATGCTGGGGTGGAAAAGCAAATTTGATTTTTGGACTTACGGCACCTATTACCGGGGAGCTATACAATCTTTCGTATAGATACTTTAGATCGTTGGCCGTGACCAATGTATCATTATTTAGTAAGAATATCCCTTTTCCTTTGGCAGTCTGAATCCCCAAATTATTTCCTCCCGAAAAACCTACATTTTGTTCACTGCGAATGACGTGAACTTCCGGATATTTTTTTTGAAGAAGTAACGCTTCATTCTGAATAGAACCATTATCGACAACAATAAACTCGTACGAGCAATCTTGTGGGTATTGTTGTAGAGATTCTATTAGTTGGCAGGTTTCTTCCAAACCGTTATAATTAATAGTAATAATGGATATATCAGGTTGTTGGTTCATTCTGTGTTAACTCTTTATCGTAATAGGGTGCAATGAATAGGAATACAAATAGAATACAAATGAGGATACCGTTCGGGTAAGTCGTGATGTCATTGGCATAGGCCGCAACAAATACACCTGCCAGACCGGCTATAATGGAAAATAGAATATTCTTCAATCGTTTGTCCTTGATGATGAACATGGCAATATAGGAGGCCCGTGTAAAAATGAGGACCAGCAAAGAAAGATAGAGAGATAATCCCACGATTCCAGTCTCCAGCCAATACATCGTAAGTAGGGAGTCCGGGGGCAATTCGGATAATTTACTATTTATAGCAAAACGTTCCATGCGTCCTCCGCTTAGTCCCAATCCGACCCCGAAAGGCTTATCCCTCATTAGAGGAATCATTTTTTCCTTGTTGATCCCTCTGACTTTAAAAGAGGCATCTTCTTTATTGAAAGCGGAACGCATCCTGCGGATAATGGAGTTACTATTGCCTATATTGGTTTGGGTGAGAAATAAGATAATGACTATTAATATTCCTCCGGCAATGAATAGATTCTTGAAACTTCGACATAGTACTGCGTATGCGCATAACCCGACTAAAGGAACAGCAATGGCGCTACGGGTTCCGGAGATTAATAATCCGTAGGTAGAGGTAAGGGCAGTAAGCCAAAATAGATATTTTATCCAACGTGTTTTAACGAAAAAGCCTGAAATCCCGAATACGACTAGGGAAAGTCCCATTGTGATTCCAAAGTTTGCCGCATCCGATAGGAAGGAAAAGTAACGAACTCCGTAATGGATAATATGGGTTCTTGCCCCGCCTTCTACAAACAACCAGTATAATTCGGCAGAGTCAAATCCATGACTTTTTTGCCAATATCCTTTTAAGGCTGCCAATATGGATAAGATAGCCCACAGGACTAATAGCCAATGAAAATGTTTGAATTGAGTAAAGAGGACGGGTATAATTATAGCACTTATCAACGGGAAAAGAGCATATCCGTTTATGGCGATAAACCATGCGTCAGCCACCGCTAACGGGTTGAAAAGTTCAAATAAACAATAAAAGAACCATATACCCCATAAAGCGGTTAGCGCATTAAAGCCACGTCTCCATTCATATACTTGGAAGATGTTTTTCAAAAGAAGAAGACATCCGATCCCTAAAGTTAAACCGAGCATAATCATTCCGAATTTCAATGGAATATATCGGTCAATTCCAGTGATGACGTAGTTTATGACAAAAAAGACGTAAAAGTAATACTGTTTCTGGCAAAATTTGGCTGTAACCATGGCTATTGCCGGTAAACAGGCAAAAAGGAGGGCCGGGATAATTCCTCCTTTTAGTGTTAATAGGTATATAGCACTCAGACCGATGAAAAATGCGATCGCTGTAATATAGGACGAGCCATTTTTAATCATTACGGTGTTTATCTTTAGAGATTTGTGTTGTCTTGTCGTTTGCAGTTAGTCCTAATTGTGAAAGTTGATACAATAATTTGCGTAAAAAAGAGTAAGGTGGCATTAAACCATTCACGTCTTCCGCCGCATCCCGTTTCGTGTAATTTAATACCAAAAACAGGGGTGCTTTATGACACATTTCTTTTGTCCGTTCAAATCGTTGTTGATCTGTATTTTTCCATGTACGTCTAGAATCTACAACTTGTAAATTTAGGCTGACATTTTGTAAGATATTGGCTGTTAATGCGGCTTCTTTTAACGAAGGATACTCTACGATAACGATTTTTTCCTTTAGGCTGTTCTTTTCCAAATCATCCGGGTCATTCATGTTCAAGGATTGAATAAAAGCTTGAGCATCTGTCTGTGGTTCATTTTGCCAGGATAATTGTGTTACGTCATATCCTCGTTCCATAAATTGTTGAGCCATTTGCTCCATGATATAGCTCTTTCCTTCTCCGGGTTCGTTACTGATTAAATTTATAATATTACTTTGATCAGGCTTAAAATAAGTCGTTGCGGAATTGCACAAGTTTTGTGCGGAAAGCGTGGCGTAAACTTTATTATATCTTCTGGCTGCAAGAGATAATTGCCGGGTAAAAGCTCCCAGAACCTTACATCCGGTTAATTGTTCGGCTTTGAAGAGATTGTGTAATGTATGATCCAGTATCTCAATAATCAAGAAGAAAAATATTGTGAATATTAATGTTGCTAAATAAGCTCCGATTGTTAGTAATTTGTGTTTACCAAGTGCGGAGGGAACTAAGGGGTAGTAGGGGGCGTTCATTAGTTTCAAACTGGCAGAATTCATTTGAATACTCTTCTGTTTTAATAAAGCTGTATTCAAGGCGTCAAGAATCGCTAAATATCTTCTTTCATTGATGTTTACCATACGTTCTTTACGTGTTAGGGTCGAACCGATAGGGGCAAAATGAATGTATTTTTGAGCCATATGAATCTTTCGTTTATTTAAAACGATTAATTCTGCCTGAGCCTTTTTATAGGCGAGAACTTGTTTCAACCACTCTTCGATCATGTTCTCGTTGGAAATTCCCTCTTTACTATATTTCAGATACCCTATTTTATGAACGGCTTCAGTTAAAGTCGTCTCGTTTTTGTCTAATTCACGCTGGAGAGAATCAATGGTTATTTTCGAAACAGCATCACTCGTGTAGTATTTTGCCATGGCCAGCTTTTCATTGATCTCGCTGATTTTGCTATTTAAAAGGATAAACGAATTATTGTTTTGAATAATTTCCGTGTATAATTGCATCCTTTTTTCGAGTTCCCGTTTTAAACTATCAGTTGAATTATAATTATTTAGTGTTTCCCAGTATTGTAATTCGTAATCCCGATTCAATGCTGCCACATGCTTTGTCTCTTCGTCATAATTGATCACTTGTTTTTCCACTCGATATTTGGTAAGGGAATCTTCTGAAATCTTGAGTTCTTTTCCAATGCTATCCAGTTCGTGGCGAAAATGTTTGATAACATTATTAGTTTCGCCGAAACGTAGCTCTTGATATTGTTTATTAAATTCATCAATCAAAATCAGTACTGTTTGATATGCGATACCGGGATCGTTTGTTGTATATGAAACTTCAAGCACATCACTATTACCAAGGCGTTTGACATATATTTTTTTCAAAGTTTCCCGATTTACATAAGGGAGGTTCCATTGATATATTCCGTAGACATAGTTTGTCGGATCGTTTGTTTCATAAGCAAGTAACTTTTCGTAGGTACGTTGCTCGTTGATCGAATCATTATCAGATTTTTTATCTATTAAATTATGAATAGGTATTCCATGATTGTAGAGATTTCTATAATTACTGGCTTTTGTATAGATATTGTCTTTATGGGGATCACCGTATACCATAATGCGAGCATATAGGCGTAATGAAACCTGTTTTAAGGTTTGGTCCGCAGTGATGATATTTAACAGGTTATCCATCATACTACCTTGAGTATAAGATGTCGTGGTAACCCCGCTTTCGGATAAAATATTGACACCCGTGATAATTCCGGTATATATGGAGCAAGTCGTCGTGTAATCGCGAGGGGTATTATTGGTTTTCCAGTAGACGAGAGAAGCAACAATAATCGGTGCTATGATCAACCAAAATCTAATGCGGTAGAAAAACTTGATAAAGTAGGTAATATATTTCATGGCTATTGGTTTCTAAAATGAATATTACTGATGAGTTCAAGCTTTAAGAACATGATGTTTAATTCATTTATGATTTTCTCATATTCAATTTTTGCCACTTTCTGTGAATGTTTTAAGTCACTTAGCGACCTGTCCTTGTTGTTTTTGTTATTGATATAGTCAAGCTCCGCTACCTGATATTCTGCGTTGTATAGGGTGATGGACTCTGTTGCTAACTTTAGTAATTTCAATTGGTATTGAATGTTGCAATACAACTCGATAATTTCGTTTTTGATTTCATCGAATTTGATCTGTTGCGTGTACTCTGCATTCTTGACAAGTTCTTTTTGTTTTTTCACGTTTACCCGATGACTGAAGAACCTGTTGAAAGGAATGATGATATTGGCTCCTACGGACCAGCTATTTTGAGTTGCCCCGGAATATACGGTTGTTAAGGGTGTATACTGGCTTTCTTGATCGGTATATGTTCCGAGAATTCCATATGTGTATCCAGCCCGTACGGAAAAGTATTGCAACCAATCTCGTTTGGTTGCTTTTAAGTCATTACGGGCAGCCTCGATAGATGCACCTATTGCTTTCAGCCGGGGATTTGTTTTAGCTCCTTCAAAAAGCGAGTCCAGTGGAGGTAATTGATAGTTAATATATTCATTGGTTGTTAATGTTTGCGGAACGAAACTTTCATAAGGAAGAATAGAATCCCTTTTCTGTTTCTCTTGAGCAAGGCAAACAAAATCAGCACATAATAAACAGGCTATAATAATATATTTAGCACCCATATTTTAAAATATTGTTAATCACACATTCTCTTTTTGCACAAACGCCGTGAATGTTTTGCAAATGATCTTTATATCGTTCCCGAACGAAAAGTTGCGGGCATATTTTATATCTAGTTGTTTTCTTTCTTCTGCGGAAAGGGCTCCTTGGTCACCTCTTTTTTCTACTTGCCATAAACCGGTAAGTCCGGCGGGTGCCATGAAACGCTCGATGTATTCGTCCGTGGTTAGTAATTCCGCCTCGTATAAGGGGAGGGGGCGGTTGCCGACGATGGACATATCTCCTTTCAGTATATTAACCAGTTGAGGAAGTTCATCAATGCTATATTTACGGATGATACGTCCGACTTTGGTAATTCGGGGATCGTTCTCGAATTTGACGAAAGCATTTTTCTGTTGTTTCCGTCTGTTCTTTAATAATTGTTTTTCTGTCGTGATGAAATCATCGGCCACGAGAAGAGTCTCGTTGGTTTGATTGGAGGTTGGGGAAGTTTCGGTATGAGCCTGTTGATCTTGTGTTTCTTCCCGGTATTGATTCAAGGCCTCGAATTCCTTTAGGCGTTTGTCCGCATCCACGTACATGGAACGGAATTTGAGGAAATCAAATATGTCGTAATTACTTCCGACTCGTTTGGATTTATATATAATAGGACCTTTACTTTCGATCCGGATGGCAAGTGCCGTTACAATCAGAAACGGGGAGAGGCAAATAATTGCCGTCCCGGAAAAGAGAATGTCAAATGTTCTTTTCCACCAAGGGAGCTTGAATCTCCGGGGATTATTTTGAACATGAACTGTCGTGTGCTGTTTTATTTTAGGCAGGAAAGCCAATGTCGTTTGTAAATCTTCCGGGGTTGTGTTGATATTGACGATTTCGCTAGTGCCAGCATGAAGATAGTCCACAATATCTTCTTTTGCAATCTTCTCTGAAAGCAGTAGTAGATACGTGTTCTTCAGATCGCCTTGAGCGATGGCATTCAACCATTGTAAATCCCTTTTTTTATTGTATGATTCGACGAAGATATAGGTAGGGGATATATCTTTCTTCGATTGTTCATTGATGCACAAAATCGTTTTAATCGGGTTATTGAAAGTAATAACTTGACAATTCAGACAATGTGATATTTTGTTTATCCAGTCCGTGTTTTCCCCGATATAGTACGTGTACATATCTTTACCGCAATAAATTACGTACTCTGATCTTCAGCTCCTGCGGGTTGAAAGGTTTTAGCACGAAGTCAGAGGCTCCTGCCTCCAGCAATTCAATTCGGTCGTTACTGCTCTCCAGGCTGGATAAAATAATAACGGGTATAAAATTGAACGTGGAGCTTGCTTTTAGCTGCTTGAGGAATGTTCTTCCGTCCATTTCCGGCATATTTACGTCCGATATAATAAGATCGGGAATGTTTCCTGCGTGCATCCATGCAAGAGCTTCAATCGGATTTCCTTCCGAATGTACATTATAATCCTTGGATAGTTGGATCGTGATGACTTTCGCTATTTCAGGCTTATCATCCACTATCAGAATGTTTTTACTCATATATCACCTTCTTTTAACAGTACAAAGATACAACATTGTTACAAAATAGCCTTATTTTTGTTTGTGTAAATGTGAGAAATGTTCATTTTTTTTGTACATTTCGTCGATTTTAATCGAAATATGGAATGGGTGTATATGAAAGCCTTACGAGAGAAGAACTCGTTAGAAAGTTGTTGGCGCAAGAAAATTTGTGTCATGAGCTGCAAGGAAAAGTCGGGAAATTGCAAGAAGAGATTTTCCAACAAGCAAAGAACGGGGAGTGCGAGGGGGAAAATGAAGGTGATGTATGTGAGAATGTGGTAGTGAAACGAACAGAAAAGTTCTTGGCGGATAACGTGGTCAGGTTATCGTTAATGTTAGAGGCCGGTAACGTTTTCCCCTGGTTTGCAGATATTGTCAGCGGGAAAATCGAAATCGGGGATGAATTATTCAAGGCGTACGGCGTTGATCGAAAGGAATTTCAGGATGACTTTTTTCGTATGACCACTTTTATTGCCAGTATTTATCCGGATGATCGGGGAATTTTTGAGGCTATTTATAATAGTCTTTTGGCGGGTGAGTCGTGTAAGATTGGCCTGGAACTCCGGTTAGATTTATTAAATACCGGGGAGTATAAATGGGTGGATTTAAAAGGGGTGGCTCAGGAATTTGACGAACGAGGAAAAGTTACGAAAATTCTGGGTTTTATTGCTGATATTCAAAAAAGAAGAGATGATGAACAGGCTTTAATCGAGGCCAAGCAACGGGCAGAAGAATCGGATCGTTTGAAATCGGCCTTTTTGGCCAATGTTAGTCACGAAATTCGGACTCCGTTGAACGCTATTGTCGGTTTTTCCGAGGTGATTGCTCACACGGAAAGTGAATGTGAACGGGAAGAATATTTGGATATTGTCAAGGCGAATAGTAATTTATTGCTGCATCTGATTAATGATATTCTTGATTTATCTCGCATCGAATCCGGTAAAATGGAATTTATAGATGAGAATATACAGATGGACGAGTTGTGCGAGGAGTTACGGCAAATGCATCAGATGCGGATAAAGAATGACGTGAAGGTAATTTTCGAGCGACCCGTGGCATCTCTGACGATTGTTTCCGATTCTCACCGTTTGAGACAACTCTATTCAAATTTGATTTCCAATGCTATAAAATATACAGAAAAAGGGTCAATCACTCTCGGGTACAAGTTGAAGGGAGATATGATGGAAGGATATGTGCGAGATACCGGGAGCGGGATTCCGGCAGAAAAATTGAATAATGTATTCGGGCGTTTTGAAAAGCTGGATTTGTTGAAACAGGGCTTCGGGTTAGGGTTGTCTATCTGTAAATCCATTCTGGACAAAATGGGTGGAGAAATCTGGGTAGAATCCGAGCTTGGTGTCGGGTCTTGTTTCTATTTTTCAATACCTTATAATGGTACGTTCCCGGTTGCAGGAGAACAGAATAAACCGTTAATATTGGTAGCGGAAGATATGGATTGTAACTACGAGTTGGTCAAGGCTATACTGGAAGAGCGCTATTCCGTGCTAAGAGCGAATGACGGGATTGACGTGGTGACAAAATACGAATCGAGTAAACCGGATTTAATTTTAATGGATGTCCGGATGCCGGGATTGGATGGCCTGTCTGCGGCTGGGATTATCCGGGAATTGAATCCAACCATTCCAATTATAGTTACCACGGCCTTTGCTTTTGAAACGGATCGTGAAATGGCTCTTGCTGCCGGATGTAACGAATATATGCCCAAACCGTTAGAGGCTGAAAAGTTGAAAACTATGATTGAAAGATGTCTCGAAAATAAATTATAGTTTGTACATTTGTAACAGCGTTTACGTGCGTTAATTAAAAAATGAAGTGTATGAAAATAAATCCTGCTGAATATAAAATATTAGTGGTGGATGATGTTCAGTCAAATGTGCTGTTGTTAAAAGCTTTGCTCGGGCGAGAGGGGTTTGGTATCGTGTATGCGATGAACGGGACGGAAGCTTTGGAAAAAGTGAAAAGTGAACATCCGGATTTGATTTTGTTGGATGTTATGATGCCCGATATGGACGGGTTTGAGGTGGCAGGACGTTTGAAGGTGGAGCCGGAACAAGCTGAAATTCCGATTATATTTTTGACCGCGTTGAATGACTCGGCAAGTGTTGTGAAGGGGTTCCAACTCGGGGCGAATGATTTTATATCGAAACCTTTTCGTCGGGAAGAGCTGTTGATCCGGGTGGAACATCAACTTTCTCTGGTGGATGCCAGACGAATTATTCTACGTCAGACCGAGGAATTAAGAAAGACAATAGCCGGTAGGGATAAACTTTATTCCGTGATTGCTCATGATCTGCGCTCCCCGATGGCCTCCATCAAGATGTTGTGTAACACGATTATGATGAGTATCGACCCGCAAACCGTTCCGGGGGACGTGTTCGAGATGTTGGAAATGACCAATAAAACGGCAGAGGAAGTATTTTCTTTATTAGATAATCTGTTAAAATGGACCAAGAGTCAGTTGGGTAAGTTATCCAATGTTCCGCAACCGATAGATATGGTCGGTTTGGTTGATGGGGTTATTGAGGTGTTTAAGCCAATAGCGGAGAGCAAGTCAATTTCCTTGGAATTGAATTCAGAAGTCGAGTTTATCAATGTTATCGTCGACATCGAGATGATAAAATCCGTCGTGCGTAATTTGATTTCGAATGCGATTAAATTTAGTCATAAAGATACCGTTGTTATGGTACACGTGAAGATTCAAGATGTTGCCGATGAGAACAAGACGGGAGAGGGGAATGGTAAAGAAGTACTTGTCACCGTGTCTGATAGAGGCTGTGGGATCAAAAAAGAAGATCAAGGAAAACTGTTAAATGAGGCCACGCATTTCACGACCTTTGGTACGAATAGCGAGGAAGGCTCCGGTTTGGGCCTATTATTGTGTAAAGATTTCGTAAGCAAAAATCACGGGCGACTGTGGTTTACCTCTGAAGAAGGTATAGGTTCAAATTTTAATTTTACAATTCCAATAAAGTGATTTTGTCTGGGACAAGATCAGTTGCAGGTTACAGGTTAGCAAGTTACGGTTGATATTGTATGAACTTGTAACCTATTAACTTGTAACTTGCAACTAACATAAAAGGCGGTCAATCGACCGCCTTTTATGTTTCTTATTCAAATTCCTTTAGAATTTTCTCTACTTCTCCGGGGGTAACCCGTCCGTAAACTTTTTCACCGATCAGTACAACCGGGGCAAGTCCGCAGGCGCCCACACACCGCAAGCTGGTTAGAGAGAACTTCCCGTCTGGGGTAGTCTCTCCGACATTTACTTTTAGGATACGTTTGAATTCATCCAGAACTTTCTCTGCACCCCGAACGTAGCAAGCGGTTCCCATGCACACGGAGATCGGGTGTTCCCCTTTCGGGGTCATTGAGAAGAAAGAATAGAAGGTCACCACCCCGTACACTTTGGATACGGGTATATCTAGTTGACGGGCGATCACTTCCTGCACCTCTCTGGGCAGGTAGCCGATCAAGCCTTGTGCTTTGTGCAAGATGTTAATTAACTCTCCCGGTTGGTTCCCGAATTCTTCACACAGTTTTACCAGTTGGTCAACTTTGCACTTCGCTAATGTTATTTGTGTCATAATGATAACTTCGAATATTATTGTTCAATAATCTCTTTTCCTCTGTTAAAGTAGCACGTATGCAGCAAATGATGGGCTCTTTCGCTCATGGGTTTGCCCAAGAACTCTTCGTACAACGAGATGATGTACGGGTTCTGGTGGGATTTCCGGAGCGATTTTTCGCTGTCTTCCGTGTAAAGAGCCCGTGTACGTGCTTTCAACAAAGAAGAATCTCCATGGTGCAAGGGCTGACCTCCACCACCGATACATCCACCGGGGCAGGCCATAATCTCGATAGCATGGTATTGGGATTTACCGGCTCTGATTTCGTTCATGAGCTTGCGGGCATTTCCTAAACCGTGTGCCACGGCTACTTTCAATTCGAATCCGTCGACATCAATCGTGGCTTCTTTCAGATTCTCGATACCTCTGACACCTTCAAAGTTCACGTTATCCAAGGTTTTACCCGTGTGGATTTCGTAAGCCGTACGTAAGGCGGCCTCCATCACGCCCCCGGTTGCCCCGAAGATTACGGCAGCACCCGTGGATTCTCCCAGCGGTGCGTCGAAGTCTTCGTCTTCCAGTTGCATGAAATTGATATTGGTCTGTTTGATCAACGCGGCCAACTCTCGGGTAGAGATGGAGTAATTTACATCCGGGTCCCCGTTTGTCTTGAACTCGTCTCTTTCACACTCGAATTTCTTGGCCAGACAAGGCATCACGGATACCACGATGAGGTTTTCACGTTTGATACCCATTTTTTCGGCCCAGTATGTTTTGGCGATAGACCCGAACATCTGTTGCGGTGAACGGGCGCTTGACGGCATATCCAGTAAATCCGGGAATTGTTTCTCGAAGAAATTCACCCAACCCGGGCAGCAAGAGGTGATGATTGGTAATTTCACCGATTTGTCGCCATTCAGGAATGCTCCCAGACGACCCAGTAATTCGGTGCCTTCCTCCATGATGGTCAAGTCGGCCGCGAAGTCTGTGTCGAATACCTTGGCAAAGCCCAGTTTACGTAAAGCGGCCACCATTTTCCCGGTAACAGAAGTTCCTGCTGGAAGGGCGAACTCTTCACCCAGGGCGGCACGAACGGCCGGGGCGGTTTGCACGATCACGGTCTTGTCCGGATCGGCTAAATCTTTGATCAGGCGGTTCGTGTGATCCAGTTCCGTCAAGGCTCCCACGGGACATACTGCAACGCACTGTCCGCAGAAAGTACATTCGGAATCTTGCAGTGACTGGTCGAACGCGGGCATCACGACGGAGCTGAATCCCCGGTTAACGGCACCCAGCGCACCCACGGTCTGCACTTCATTACACATCATTTCGCAACGACGGCAATAAATACATTTCGTGGCATCCCGGCGGATAGAAGGGGACAGGTCAACTCTGAATTCCGTTTTCTCTCCCTCGAAAGGAATTTCCCGGATACCCAATTTAATAGCTACGGATTGCAATTCGCAATTACCGGATTTGGCACACACCAGACAGTCTGACGGGTGGTCGGACAACATGAGTTCTAGCACGGTCCTGCGGGCGTTCAGTACCCGGATCGTGTTCGTGTGTACGTTCATGCCGTTCTCGCAGCGAGTGGCACACGAGGGAGCCAGGTTCTTTCTGCCTTCAACCTCAACCACGCAGAGACGGCAGGATGCCGGGGCGTTTTTGATGCACAAATCCTTCAGGTTCATGTAGCAAAGGGTAGGTATGTCGATACCCATGTCCCGGGCTGCTTCAAGGATCGTGGTTCCCTTGGGAACACTGATCTCTCGGTTATCTATTTTTAGTGTAATATTCTCGTTCATAATAAAAACTTCCTCAACTGCCGAAGCAATTCTAAATTTTAAATTCTAAATTTTAAATTATCTCGTGCTTACTGCTTTGAACTTACATTTCTCCATACAAGCTCCACACTTGATACATTTTGCCGTGTTGATGAAATGCGGTTCTTTACGTTCTCCGACGATAGCGTCTACCGGGCAGTTGCGGGCGCAGAGTCCGCATCCGATACAGAGTTCCGGATCAATGTGGTACATCAGTAATGCCTTACATTTTCCTGCCGGGCATTTCTTGTCCTTAATGTGTGCCAGGTACTCGTCGTAGAAGTTGTCTATCGTTGATAATATCGGGTTAGGGGAAGTTTGTCCTAAACCACAAAGAGCGGTATCCTTGATCACGCGACCCAGGTTTTTCAACATATCCAGGTCTTCCATGGTTCCCTTACCTTGGGTAATTTTTTCCAGAATGTCATGCAGGCGTTTGTTACCGATACGACAGGGGGTACATTTACCGCAGGATTCTTCCACCGTGAATTCGAGATAGAATTTAGCAACAGATACCATACAGTCGTCCTCGTCCATCACGATCATACCACCGGAACCCATCATGGAACCGGATGCCAGAAGGTTGTCGAAATCGATCGGTACATCCAAGTGTTTCTCGGTCAAGCAACCGCCGGAGGGACCTCCGGTTTGTACGGCTTTGAATTTTTTACCGTTTTTGATACCGCCACCGATCTCGTAAATCACTTCACGAAGGGTAGTTCCCATGGGAACCTCGATCAATCCCACGTTATTGATTTTTCCGGCAAGGGCGAATACCTTGGTTCCCTTGGAACGTTCCGTTCCGATTTTATTGAACCAGTTAGCTCCCTTCATGATGATCGCCGGGATATTAGCCAAAGTTTCTACGTTGTTCACGTTGGTCGGGCGGTTCAGGTAACCTGATTCAGCCGGGAAGGGTGGTTTCATCGTGGGTTCTCCACGGTGTCCTTCCATGGAGTGGATCAATGCTGTTTCCTCACCGCAAACGAAAGCTCCTGCCCCGTAGCGTAGTTCGATATTGAACGAGAAATCACTTCCGAAAATGTTTTCACCCAGTAAACCGAATTCTTCGGCTTGGTGGATGGCTGTTTTCAGGCGTTGAATGGCAAGCGGGTATTCGGCGCGGATGTAAACTAATCCTTTGGTAGCCCCGATGCTGTATCCGCAGATGGCCATGGCCTCAATCACTGAATGCGGGTCGCCTTCCATGATGGAGCGGTCCATGAATGCTCCCGGGTCTCCCTCGTCGGCATTACAAACCACGTATTTCTGGTCTGCCTGGTATTTGCTCGCGAATTCCCATTTCAATCCGGTAGGGAACCCACCACCTCCACGACCGCGAAGTCCGGATAATTTGATCTCGTTGATCACTTCTTCCGGTTTCATCTCGGTGATACATTTCGCTAGCGCGGAATATCCTTCGCGGGCGATGTATTCTTCAATATTTTCCGGGTCAATGAATCCGCAGTTACGCAAGGCGATCCGCAGTTGTTTCTTGTAGAAACCCATGTGTTTCGAGTCGCTTACCGCTTCTTTCTTTTCCGGATCCTTATATAATAATCTTTCGACTTTACGTCCTTTGATAACATGTTCATTTACAATCTCCTCGGCGTCATCCGGCTTAACCTGTACGTAGAAGGTATTGTCAGGCATGACTTTCACGATCGGTCCTTTTTCACAGAAACCGAAACAACCGGTTGCGATGACCTGAACTTCGTCTTCCAGGTTTTTCTCTTTTAAACATTCTTCCAGTCTGGTAATAATCTGGTGACTGGCAGATGCTCTACATCCCGTTCCACCACAAACGAGGATATGCATTTTATAACTCATAGATTCAAGGTTTTGATTAGTTGTTCTAGCTGTCCTTTTTTGTTTTAGATTGTTTCAAAATTTACCGGAATGATGTCGGCCACGAGCTCGTCATTCTTCAGGTATTTCTGAATGATTTCTTCGGCTCTTTCGGTCGTTACATGTCCGAACACGATCGGGTCTTTCCCCGGTTTTGTGATTTCCACGGTCGGTTCCGCGTAACAGTACCCCATGCATCCCGTTTGTGTAACCACGGCAGCAATCCCGTTTTTCTCCAGGTTTTCGATAAAGTAGTTCATGGTGTCCTTACTACCCGCGGCGATTCCGCAAGTTGCCATAGCCACTTTAATCTGGATCAGGCTTTCAACCTGTTCACTTTTCTCCCGAAGATCAATCTTCGTCTGCACGTTTTCTTTGATGCGTTTGAGGTCCGCGAGTGATTTGATTTTTTCCATATAAAATGATTAAGGTTATTTTGTTTTAACTTGTTTGTGTAATCTCTTTTATGTTTTCCCGGATCATTTGTCTTAATGCCATAACGATTTCCGGGTCATTTAGAGGTACTCCCTCCAGTATCTCTTTTACTTCATTCGTGTCGAACGTGTATTTCCCTTTTTCCGTGGAATGACGGTAAATAAAGTCGATCCCGGGATTTGCCGACACGAGAATCACGATGCTCCCGGCAATATCACCCATGGGTGGTCTGTCCCAGTGTGAAAGACCGAAATTTGCCTCGATTGTGGTACCTTTTCCCGGTTTTGATTTTATTTTCAAGGTTCCTCCTGTTGCCTCTGCATTCTGTTTGAATAAAGGGATGCCCAGCCCGACTTTACGCACGGTTCTACTCGTGAAAAAAGGATCGGTAACTTTTGCAACCGTGGTTTCGTCCATGCCACACCCGTTATCTCTGATCGTGATGACAAGAGAATCTTCCGTTATATTCTCTTGCAGGTCAATTTCAACACGAGAGGCTTGGGCTCGTATCGAGTTTTGGGCAATATCTAAGATATGGTCCGATAACGTTTGCATTCAATACCTGTATTAATTACTCTATTTTTTCTTGAATGAGAAGCACACATTCTTATAGTTTTTATCTTTTCCCTATGATTTAATTTCAATCGCATGAAAAATCGTTCCAAATATAATTAATTTATCAATAGGAACAAGAGATTTGTTATCAACTTGGTATTATATAGATTGTTTCTAATGTAGAAATTATTCTGTATTGCAATTCATTGATTTTTGTGATTCGTATATCGAAAAATAGCTCTATTTCGTGCGAATTTTGTTTTATTTTCAGGAAAGGTATTTCTTCAGAGTTTCTTTTAATAAACGAGAGTCGATCGGTTTCGTAAGGTAGTCTGTACAACCGGCTTTGCTTGCCTCTTGTTTGTCGCTGTCGAAGGCGAAAGCGCTCACGACGATGATGGGGATACCTGTATTTAATTTCCGGATTTCACGAGTGGCTTCCAATCCATCCATGTTTGGCATTTTAAGATCCATAAGGATGGCGTCCGGGCTGTACTGCCGGTATTTTTGAATGGCCTCCAAGCCGTCGAGGGCATGAATGATCTGGTAATCTCTTTTCAGGATAGTCATGACTAAAAGAAAATTACTTTCGTTGTCTTCGGCAACGAGTAATTTCTTGATGGGCAATGTGTTCTGACTATCCATAGGAGTTTGTTCTTCGTGTCAAAAAATGAACGTTTATTAACGTCACAAATATAGGCATTTTTTACTAAAGCAAACCAATATTGCTTATTTTTTAATATTCTATCGATCAGATAGAAAGCAAATCAAACATTAACATTCTCCATTTTATTGATGGTCAGCATTTCAATATAATGAAACGTTCGTTTTTTGCTATAAAAAATCTTGTGGAGTTATGTCCCGGTAAAATGGGTTTTCTGATAGAATTTCTGTTTGATAGAGTTATTATTCTGTGATCAAATTGTTATAAGATACTTATTCTAGTGTTAATAATTACTATGATACTACAATAATTTTATATTTTAATAGAGGGGGAATAGGGGAGGAATGGGAGCGGAATGGGAGCGGCTCGCAATATGATAGCAGAATGATGATGTTTTGATAACATTATTTTACATTAGTTAAAATCAATTTTTTATCGAATATCGTTAAAATCATGAATGTTAAAACACGGATTTAGGGATATTTTAAGGTCATAAATGGATTTTTGTTAGATAAGTTGTTTTGAGGAATTATTTTTTCTTCTAGTCTTCCAGTTCGATTTTCCCGCAAGGTGGGGAGAAGAGGGGAATTCTGGGTTTGTTTTTTAATAGATCTTTCACGTCGTCGAGTGATAGTTTGGGGGCGGGTTCCGGTCCGGCAACTCTTCCCACTCTTCCTTGGAGGTTGTATTCTTGATAGGAGGCAGGGAGTTTGTCGTTGATGAAATCATCGAGAAGACGTTGGTGTTCGATGCTGGAATGGAGGACTCTCTCTTGTATTTTGAATAGCATATCGTGTGAGATGAAAGTGCGGAACGTGTCGAGACCTTTCTCGCAAATGCCTAGGGCAATGCCGTCCGTGAGGCAACACGTGAATCTTTTTTCTGCGTCGGTTTGCGGGTAAAAATAACTACTGTTGTGATCTACATAATGCCGGATCACGTCCATACCGGGTGTGTAGAGATTATTGGGTACTAGGTGGCGTGTGCGGTAACGACTGAAAAAGTGTCCCGTGTACCTGCTGAAAACGAGTTCTTCGGTTCTCATGTTGTAAACGGGGAATATGATGCCGGCGCCTCTGTAAGTCTCGTAAGTGGAGTAATAGTAAACGTCCGGGTTCTCCCGTTCCTTTTTGTTGTTACACGCGATGATGATATGCCATTGGTTGTGCGTGAGGGGGGATTTCCACTCGATTTGAAATGATACGGGAAATTTCTTGGCGAACAGGATTTCCCGGCGATGCATGTTGATGAAGAAATCCCTCTTGTTCAGAATTGCGGTGGTATCGCGTCTTGCCTCTTTGACGATGGTTTCCGGTGACATGGTGTCTAAAAACATAATCCTGCAAATTTTAAATTAACGGGTGATGGCTGCCCGGATGGAATCGAATGACAAGTCCGGTAGCGAGAGGTTCGTGAAAACTTTACCGATGTCGTCAACGTAATGTGCGTCGGAAGAGCGGATAAATTTATATCCGGACAGGTACGCGTTTTGTTGAAGAAATTGTTCCAGTGTCGTGTGAGGACTGAGTTCAAGAGCCTCGCATTTCAAGTCTTTGGGGACGAATCCGAGTTGAGAGAGAATGCTGAAACGGGATTTGTCGATATGGGCCGGGATGAAGATGCCGTCCAGTGCGTGGACGGTACGTTCGATCGTGTTTATATCGACATCCAAGGCCGTGATCAGGAGTCGTTCTTCTTCGTATGTGATCTGTTCTTCGGCATCCACCACGACTTGGTAACCGAATTTGTCCGGGTTGTTTTTTATATCCGGGAGGTGGAGATCGAGGAAGTGCTGGAATGCGGTAAGGCGTTCCAAGGTGGGGAAGTATGCAAGGGCGTGAACTTCTTCCGCCGTGTTGACTTCCGTCCCACAAAGAACCCGTAGCCCTTGTTGTTCGCCCAGTTGCTGGATCACGGGGGCTTGCCGGGTGGAGTTATGGTCGGAAATCCCGATGAGGGACAGGCCTTTCTGTAATGCCATACCGATGATGTTTGCGGGACTCATGTCGAGATCCCCGCAAGGTGACAGCACGGTGTGTATGTGTAGATCGGCCCGGATTTCCATGAAATTCGTGATTACGGGTGAAGTAGTTTGTACAATTGTCCCGTGATTTCGAAAGTCTGTAACGGGCTGGAGAGAATGGGGATGTTTTCGTTATTGCTTTCTTCCAGCGTATCTTCTTCCGGGAGGTGTCCTTTGACCAGAATGATGGCCGCGATTTCTTTCAAGGAGGCGATAGCCATGACGTTTTTGTGTGTTTGCAGGGTAACCCATACATCTCCTTCTTGGGCATGTCCCATGACATCACTTAGCAAGTCGGACGTGTAGCCGCCTTTAACTTCTCGTTGTAAACCTTCTTGTCCGGAACATACCGTGAGGTTTAGCTGGGAAACAATGTCTTGTACTGTCATAATTTGTAGTTTGTGGTTTTCGTGAATATATTTTATCTTGTTTATTCTCCAAATCTTTTTAATCCCCAAGTTTTTTCTGAAAGTTCAAGGGATTCTTCCGGTGTCATCAAGGCCTCGTTGCACAGGAGTTTTTGCATAAACACGCATTGATTGAGTTTCGCCTTTCCCTGAACGACATCCCTTGCCAGCGTGTGGCAGGCCGGGGCGCCGCAGGCCCCGCAGTCGATTTGCGGGAGAACGTGCATGATGCGGTTTAATTTTTCCATCTTTTCCATGGCGACAAGCATGTTTTCGTCGAGTTGTTCGATGGAACGCGGTGGGATTTTCCCACTGAGTTTACCTTGTTTGAAAAGGTAGGATTCGTATTCTTGAATGTCATCGAAATCGGGTTGCTGTTGTTCGTGTTTGCTGGCTTGCATCCGTTTGCGCAGGCGTTCGATGGTTAGGAATCGGTTGTTCACGACAAGCGCACCGCCGGCGCAGGAGTGGTCACAGGCTCGTAGTTCAAGAAAATCGATGTCCGTGAGTTCATCATTTTCTATTTTTTCGAGTATGTCGATCACGTTGTGGATCTCGTCAATGGCCAGGCAGCGACCTTCAAATTTAGAGGCCTCGCCTTCCGACAAGTCCCAGGCGATGGATTCGGGGGAGAGGTACGTGCGTTCGGTTACCGTTCCCACGGGTTGATCCCGGTGTTGCGTGAGGCCCAGTTGTATTTTGTTATAAATGAAATTCAAGTTGATAACTCCGTCGATGTTGGATTGATCGTCGCCGACCGGGCTTTTTACTGCCGCGATTTTTGCGGCGCATGGAGTGACGTAGAATATACCGACTTCATCCGGCGAAATACCCTTATCGAGATATTTTTTACGGGCGAAGATGGCTGCCAGGTCCATGGCTTGTTTTAACGGGACGATATGGTCTATCAGCGAGGGAAAACGTACCTGTATCAAGCGGACGATTGCCGGGCAGAAGGACGAGATGAAGGGACGCTCGTAAGAGTTCTTTTCCATGTAACGTTGTATGGCTTTTGCTAGGATACCCGATGCCTGTGCCACCTCGATTACTTCCGTGAACCCCATCTGGTGGAGTTCTGCGAAGATTTGTTGTTCCGTGATTTCTTCCGAGAATTGTCCGAAAAGGACTGTCGGGAGAAGGATGATCCGGTGTTTGAAATTGAATATTTGGTTGAAATCGTCCTGCTCCACGTATATCGCATGTTGCGGGCACGACTTGAGGCATTTGCCGCAGTCGACGCAAGCATTTTTGTTTATCGTCGCCAAACCACCTTTAATGCGGATGGCCTGCGTGGGGCAGAGGCTCATGCAGTGCGTGCATCCGATGCAGGCTGTACTGGCAACTTTTAAGGCGTGGTAAAACGGTTCCATGATTAATTTTAGATTTTAAATTTTAGATCCTATCGATTAAGTGATTTAATGATTTTCGATTAAGTGATTTTAATCACCCAATCATCGAATCGGCAATCACGGAATCTTTTTCATTCTAAACTTCTTTTATCTTTCAGTTTTTGTCTTTTAACTTTTAACTTGTAGAGCCGAAGGCTCAACTTGTAACCTGTAACTTTTTTAACTGCCGCGTGCGGTTAAAAAAAAGTAGTCATCGTGACTTTTGTTCCCTCGTTTACTTTGGATTCGATGGTTAGTTTGTCGCAGTTTTTCTGCATATTCGGGAGACCCATTCCAGCTCCGAATCCCATTTCCCGGACTTCGGGGGAGGCGGTGGAATATCCTTCCTGCATGGCTAGGTCTATGTCCGGTATTCCGGGCCCCCGGTCGCTGATGACGACGGTGATGACGGTGGGATCGATAGACACTTGCATGGTTCCTTCGTAAGCGTGTGCAACCACGTTTACCTCTGCTTCGTAGAGGGCAACCACGATGCGTTTCAGTACGGCGGGGTTGACGTTGAGTTGTTTCAGTATCTTTTTTACCTCGCTTGAGGCAGTACCGGCACGTGAAAAGTTTCCTCCTTCGATGTTGTAGTTGAATTCCATAATGCTTGTTTTTAATAAATGGGCTCTAGCCCTGCTTCGTACAGAAGTCCGCAGACTTTGAACATGCTCTGCTTGCTTTGTAAGATAGCGATGTTACACTCTTTGGCTAATTCTACCATATCGGGGGAGGCTTGTTTTCCTCGAACAAATAGAATGAAACTGATGTCAGACATTTCTGCCGTGCGAATCACCTGTAAGTTGGCTAGTCCCGTGATGAGGATCATCTCGCTGGTGTCTAACCGGAGGACGTCGCTCATCAAGTCGGCAGCAAAAGCGTGACGGATGACCTTGTCGAGATGGCCGTTTTCGTGAATCACCCGGGCATTTGATAACGCAGCAATTTCCTTTAGAGTCATAAGTTTGTTTTTTGATTGCTCCTAAGGTAATCAAAAAAAATCGGATTCTCAAAGTTTGGGAATCCGAATATTTTGAATCTATCAAATGGTGAAGGCCACCGAGAAGAGCATATCGACAAACATGGAGTTGTTTTTTGTTTCGTATCCGGTTCTGAAACCGATGTTTACGGGGAACGGGAGACGGAAAAAATGGGTGTCGGCCGAAATTTCCACGCCATAGGAGTGATAGGTTTTGTTCCAATAGCGATTTTTCTCCCAGCCGGTATCAAAGAAGGGTTCTGCCGTGAACCGTTTCATGTAGACAAGTGGTCCGATGTGGGCATCCGGGTACCAGAACGGCAAGGCGTAAGATATTTTCAACGTTGATAGGTTGTACCCGTAGAGAGAGGCTCCCCGGGGAGAGTAAATCTGGTTCCCGTAGTAGTTGGTTGTTTTATCCGATTTCAGTTGATGACCGAAGTAGAGCGTCCAAGAGTGATGTTTCCAGAATCCGGGAAGATACAAACGTCCTTCTGCCCATTTCGTGTTGCCGTAGTCCAATCCGTCGAATGGCGTGTGGGCGTACCCGACTTCCAAGCGTTGTCCCCAGCGGGGATAGATGTCCCGTTGACTTGTCCGGGTTTGGTTATTGAGGACAAGCCCGTAGCGCATGATCTGGAGTTTTACATCATCCGGGTTGGTGAGTACGGAGTTATACGGGTTGTTGGAAGGCAGGCTGGTCCACCGGTTGTGGTCCAACAAGTAGGAACGCCTCTGTGTTATCGAGTGTATGGCTTGAATTTCATATTTCACGTAAGGGATGATATAACGGGAATAGTTTTTCCGGGAAATGTTGAACGGGAATTGTACCGTGGCCGTTCCTTTCGTGCGTTGTGATTTATAAATGGAACGAATCGTGTCGATTTCTTGGGTTTGAACGATTTTTATCGCGTAGTCTTGCATGAAATCGTCATTGCGTCCGCTCTTGAATTCCAGCTGCAGGGTGGGCCAGAATCCTTTGTAGGTAGCTTTTACCTGCCAGTTGCCGTGTTCGTAACCTTTTCCTCTCACGAATCCCGCGGTTAGGAACAGGGTGCTTAGCTTGTTTTGCGAGCTGACGGCTAACCCGAAATCGATGTCCACGTCTTCAGCGTCCGGGAAGATGGGGCCCCAGCTATGGAAGTTGAATAGGTGGGAGGTTTTATTGTATTTCCGACTGGCGTAGGTGGAGTCGGCGGTTAGCTTGAATTGCCAGTTTTCTTGTCGTGTCACGCTGTCGGCGATACGGAAGGTCTGGGTGTCTATGGCTTTGTTTTCTAATTGGCTTATGGCAATTTTACCCGGTTTATACCCGTCGGAAGTATAGAACGAGAATAAAAGTGAATCTTTGTGTGGGGAAACGATCGGGTAGCGCAGGCCGAATTTGGAGTTAAGTATGTTCGCCCCGAATTCTTGTAGCTGGGTTTGCCGGTAGAACGAGTTGTTGGCATCGAAAGCTCCCCGGTATATAATCTGGTCGTTCACGGTAACCGGATTGTCAATCTCGTAAGGGGTGAACGCGGTGATCGGGGTACGTTTGCCCGTGTGAATATCGATGGATTCAAGGTGTTTGCCTTTCGAAGATACCACCACGGTGACGATATTGTTTTTCCCGTCATAGGAGGGATGCACGAATAGTTCGTCTCCGGAGCCTTTTACCCGGAATATTTCTTTTTGGAACGTGCGGTCAAGGATCACGATGGAGGCGTTGTCTTCTTTGTCAACTTCCACGAATCCCCAGTTTCCCTCCACGGCAAAAGGGGCATACCTGTTTTGCCGGGTGGGGTAACGGTGATATTTCTTGTGACGTATATCGTAGCTGGCGAGTACCATTTTACCCCCGTGTTCCCAGCGGGGATGGTATTTGTACTCGGACCACACGAGCGTTTCGTCCTGATAGGCAAATTTATAATCATACATGATTCCCGTTCGGGTGATGATCTCGTCTTTGTCCGGGTGTAGGATGACCAAGGCTCCTTCTTGAGCCAATCCTTCCTTGTAGGCAATGATTTGTCCGGTTGGGGTGGCTGTCGGGTAATGGTAGTTCGTGTATATCTTGTTTGTGGTCGTGATGGTATCGAATGAGTGGGGTACTTGGTCGGACTCTTGTTTCCATATTTGTTGGAGTTCGCTGAAGTTATCCCGGTAGAGCGTGCGTTTGGCATCACAATGGGTGTTGGCTTGTTTCACGCTGTCAGGATTGACGAAAAGGGACTGGAAATGACGGGATGACCAGATGGAGTCTCGTTTTTCGTTCATCGTGAGTTTGAGGCTGCGGGCAAAAGGCGTGATTCCGTAAGGACGTTTTCCAACCCGGGAGAGGGCATCTTGCCAGATACCGGGACCGTAGTGAACACGGCTGTTTCCGACCATGTAATAGCCGAGGGCGTAGTGGTTGGGAACAAAATCTTTATAGGAACCGAGTACGGCCTTATAGTAGGTGTATATTCCTTTTTCCGTGATCTGGGCTTTCATTTCGTTAAGAAATTCGGGTGAACGTCCCCGCCCGCTTTTTCCGACGGAGGTTTCGAATACCGTGGCATCTCCTTCTAGGAACCACATGGGGACATATACCCCGATGACGGCCATCGTGATTTGTTCTCCGAAGATATAGTATAATGCTTTCGTGAAACCTTGGTTTACCTTGTCGTACTGTACAACGTGGCGGAATTCATGAATACACAAGTGTTCCAGCCAAGCGTCGCTGACATCCTGCGGGGGAGCCGTGTAGAGTTCACTCTTCTTGGGGGCCCAGCCCGCGTTCCCGTTTGACACGCCACCATTCGCCCGCACGATCATGGACATCCTTTTGGGTTTGATGCCGAGGGTATTGGCGTGGGCGTATAGTTTCTCGTAAATATTTGCCAGGTATTGCGCATTATCCTCGAAGAAATCAGGGTAGATGATCTGGAAGTTATCTGTTTTGATTTGTCGCCAGCGTGTACTGCATGGGTCTTGTCCGAGATCGACAAATTGGGCTTTACCGGGAGTGACAAGTGTGAATATAAGTAATATGCCTATTGTCAGGGAATTTAAGAAAAACGAGGTATGTTTGTGTCTCATGTGTAGTAGCTTGTGGTTTATTTTTTTATAAAATTATTCCGCTAAAATAATTATTTTTTCCCACAATCTCCATCAAGAACAATTATCTTTGTACACGATGAAAAAGAGATCGAATCTCTTTTTCATCGTGGTTACAAGTTACAGGTTGTAAATTGCAGGTTATGACCTGAAT
Source organism: Butyricimonas sp. BSD2780061689_150309_C8 (assembly GCF_015560935.1). Classification (NCBI taxonomy): domain Bacteria; kingdom Pseudomonadati; phylum Bacteroidota; class Bacteroidia; order Bacteroidales; family Odoribacteraceae; genus Butyricimonas; species Butyricimonas sp. BSD2780061689_150309_C8. The sequence goes on along the minus strand of NZ_JADMSV010000006.1, from coordinate 25,260 downwards.
ACGTCTGGGATTTTAACTTGTAACCTGTAACTTGTAACTTGAAACTGTTATGGATAGAATTGTTGAGTTGAGAAAGTTGTTGGAGCATTACAACTACCTGTACTATGTGAAGAATGAGCCGGAGATTACCGATCAGAAGTTTGACGAGTTAATGCATGAGCTGGAACGGTTGGAGGCAGAGCATCCGGAAATGTTTGATCCGAATTCACCGACGCAGCGGGTGGGGAACGACACGACGAATGAGTTCGTGCAGGTGGCGCATAAATATGGCATGATGTCATTGGCGAACACGTATAGCGAGCAGGAGATCCGGGATTTTGATGAGCGGGTGCGAAAAGGTATAGGGGGAGATGACGTGGAGTATGTTTGCGAGTTAAAGTATGACGGGACTTCTATCAGCTTGCGCTATGAAGATGGGAATTTGCAGGTGGCGGTGACGAGGGGTGATGGCGTGAAGGGGGATGACGTGACAACTAATGTTCGGACTATTCGAACGGTTCCATTGCATATGCAGGGGGAGGATTATCCCGCAGAATTCGAGATTCGGGGGGAAATTCTGATGCCTTTTGCCGTGTTTAATCGATTGAACGAGGAACGACTGGAGGCGGGAGAGGCTTTATTTGCCAACCCGCGGAACGCGGCGGCAGGTACGTTGAAGTTGCAGAATTCTTCCATTGTTGCCAAGCGGCAGTTGGATTGTTATTTATATTACGTGCCGGGAGAAATCACGTTGACCCCGACACATTACGGGAATTTGATGAAAGCGAGGGAATGGGGTTTTAATATTCCCCCGTATATCGGGTTATGTCACAATATAGACGAGATTCTTGATTTTATTCACAAATGGGATGTGGAACGGAAGAATCTCCCGGTGCCGATTGACGGGATTGTGATTAAGGTGAATAGTATCAGGCAGCAGTTGCAGTTGGGATACACGGCGAAATCTCCCCGGTGGGCGGTGGCCTACAAGTTCAAGGCGGAGCGAGTGGAGACCCGGTTACTTAGCGTGGATTACCAGGTGGGACGTACCGGTTCGATTACCCCGGTGGCCAACCTAGAACCCGTTCATATCGCGGGGACTACCGTGAAACGGGCCTCACTGCATAATGAAGATATTATCCGGGAGTTGGATTTGCACCTGCACGATATGGTGTACGTGGAGAAAGGGGGAGAGATTATCCCGAAGATCGTGGGGGTGGACGTGGAAAAGAGAGTGGCAGATGCCCCGGTAATCGAGTTTATCACGCATTGTCCGGAATGTGGTACCCCGTTGATTCGTCATGAAGGGGAGGCAAATCATTATTGCCCGAACGAGGATCACTGTCCCCCGCAGATAGCCGGGAAACTGGAACATTTCGTGAGCCGGAAGGCGATGGATATAGAGGGAATGGGGGGGGAGACCATTGATTTATTGCTGACGAAAGGGTTTATTCAGGATGTTGCGGATATTTATACTCTGCCGTCCCGTCGGGAAGAATTGATCGGGTTGGAAAAGATTCTTTACCCGGAGAGTTACGTGATGACCAGTATCCCGTTGGGGAAAGTGATTTATGCTTTCGAGATCGGGATGAAGAATATATCTGCCAAAAATGCGGATGTTTTGGCAGAACATTTCGGTAGCCTGACGAAATTGGCCGGGGCCTCGAAAGAGGAGTTGATGGCTGTCGGGAGCCTGCAATTCACCGGTGATCGGGAGAAGAATATCAATAAAATGCTGGAGTATTTCCGGATGCCGTTCAACGAGTCGCTGGAGCGTTTAAAGCAGGCCGGTGAGGTGGATATGCTACCGTTGGATGTGGTAATTTACGCGTTGGATATACCCGGAATTGATTTCCATAAGGCTGAATTACTGTCTGTTAAGTTCGATTATATTTATCGTCTTTACACGGCAACACTGGATGAGATTGCGGAGACTGACGAAATGTCACGTGAGGATGCCGAGCGAGTGTATCGTTTTTTACAGGGAAAAGAAAAGTTTATCCGTAAAATGAACACGTTGAGCGTGTATCGTTTACAAGAAAAATCGGTGGATAATCTTATTGCCGGAATAGAGAAATCGAAACAACGGAATTTGCCGGAATTCATTAATGCTCTGGGGATTCGCTATATCGGGGAGACGGCATCGAGGAATCTGGCCCGTCATTTTAAGGACATCCGGAAGTTGATGGACGCGACGTTTGAACAGTTGACGGAGGTCGAGGATATCGGGGATCAGATGGCTGGTAGCGTGATCCGTTATTTCGAAAGGACGGAGAACCGGGAGATGATGGAACGCTTTTTGCAATATGGTATTAGCGGGACAATACAGGAAGAAGAGGGAGAATCCGATCAGTTGGCCGGAACAACCTTCGTGATCACGGGAACTCTTTCGCTGCCACGCGAGCATTTTAAGGCAATTATCCTGAAAGCCGGGGGAAAAGTCAGTGATTCAGTGTCTAACAAGACGACTTATCTTTTGGCAGGAGAGAATGCCGGGAGTAAAATGCAAAAAGCACAGAAGTTAAATGTAACTATTTTGACCGAAAAAGAGTTTAACACATTAATGAGTTCATAAAGATTGGTATATTTTATACGTTGTAAATGCTTGTGGACTTATTTTGAATATTAAAGTATATAGTTTATCTTTACGATAAATAAAAAGTAACAAGTAAAGCCGTGGAAGGGCGGCATTGAAAATATGGGAAAAGAAGATACGAGACGACTAAAACAGATCATGACTTCGGCAGGAGAAGAAGCAAAACGACTGGGGAATTCCAAGATTTACCCGGAGCATTTGTTTTTGGGATTGCTGAAGTTGAGAAGTGGAAGGGCGATTGATATATTAATGTCTTTAGGGTTGGATTTTTACGAGGTGAAAGATAAGATAGAGCAACGCTTGGAGGGGAAACGTTATAAATCCGACAAGGTGGAAAGTCTTGACTTTACATTGGCGGCGAATAGCGTGTTGAAACGCGTGTCCGACGAGGCGTGGGATCTGGGTGATGACGAATTAGACTCGGAACACGTGATGCTGGCAATATTGAGGAATCAAGCTGGCTTTGTGACGAAGCTATTTAAAACGATGAATATTGATTACGACATCTTTAAAGAAGCCGTACTAAAAGAGAAGATGCGGATGCAATCCGAATTTAATGACGAGGGGGATGATCCGGAGGACGGAGACGATGAATCTTCTATGTATAATCCTTATCGTCAAGGAGGTCCTGTTTCTTCCAAATCTGATACTCCCGTGCTGGATAATTTCGGAAATGACATCACGAAAGCCGCGGAAGAGGGAGCTTTGGACCCGATCGTGGGACGTGACCGGGAGATCGAACGTCTGGCACAGATTCTGAGTCGCCGTAAGAAGAATAACCCGGTGTTGATCGGTGATCCGGGGGTTGGTAAATCGGCTATTGCCGAGGGACTTGCCTTGCGTATTGTTCAAAAAAAGGTGTCTCGGGTACTGTTTGACAAGCGGGTGATTTCGCTGGATATAGCCTCTATCGTGGCAGGTACGAAGTACCGGGGTCAATTCGAGGAACGAATGAAAGCGATTCTTGCCGAGCTGGCGAAGAACCGGAATATCATTTTGTTTATTGATGAGATTCACACGATTGTCGGGGCCGGAGGTTCCGGGGGTAATCTGGATGCGGCCAATATGTTGAAACCGGCGTTGGCTCGCGGAGAAATTCAATGTATCGGGGCTACGACGCTAGACGAGTATCGCCAGAATATAGAGAAGGACGGTGCTTTGGAACGTCGTTTCCAAAAGGTGCTGGTGGAACCGACCTCGTTTGACGAGACGGTAGAAATTTTGAATAATATTAAGTCCCGTTACGAGGATCATCATAACGTGCGTTACACGGATGAGGCTATCAAGGCCTGTGTGAAGTTAACAACCCGTTATATCTCCGATCGGGCTTTGCCGGATAAGGCGATTGATGCCTTGGATGAGGCGGGGTCGAGAGTACATATTTCCAATATAAATGTGCCGCCGATTATCGAACAGTTGGAGAAGGACGTGGAAGAGGTGAAGGAGAAGAAGAAGGAGGCCGTGAAACAACAGAATTTCGAGGTGGCAGCCGCTTTCCGGGATAAGGAACGGCAGTTGTTGAAACAATTGGAAGAAGAGAAAGTAAATTGGGAGCGGGATTTGCAGGAAAACCGGGTGACTGTGACCGAAGAGCATATTGCCGAGGTGGTGGCCATGATGACCGGGGTTCCAGTGAAACGTATTGCCAAGACCGAGGGGATGAAGTTGTTGCAGATGCACGATGAATTGAGCGAGAGTGTTGTCGGACAGAAGGAGGCGATCGAGAAAATCGTGAAAGCCATACACCGGAATCGTGCTGGACTGAAAGATCCGAATCGTCCGATCGGTTCATTTATTTTCTTGGGGCCGACGGGTGTCGGAAAGACACAGTTAGCCAAGGTGCTGGCCCGTTACTTGTTTGATACCGAGGATGCGTTGATCCGGATTGACATGAGTGAATACATGGAAAAATTCGCCGTGTCCCGATTGGTAGGGGCGCCTCCGGGGTACGTGGGATACGAGGAAGGCGGGCAGTTGACCGAGAAAGTACGTCGTAAACCGTATTCTGTCGTGTTGCTGGATGAAATCGAAAAGGCTCATCCGGACGTGTTCAATATTCTGTTGCAGTTGTTGGACGACGGACAGTTGACTGATAGTCTGGGGCGGAAAGTGGATTTCAAGAACACGATTGTGATTATGACCTCTAATATCGGTAGCCGTCAGTTGAAAGATTTCGGCCGGGGAATCGGTTTCGGTTCCCAGAACATGGAAGGAAATAGCGAGTATGCGAGAGGGGTTGTTCAGAAAGCGTTGAAAAATGCCTTCTCGCCGGAGTTCCTGAATCGTATTGACGATATTATCATGTTTAATCCTTTGACCAAAGAGGATATTTACAAGATTATCGATATCGAGTTGAAGAGCCTGTTCAAGCGGGTAAATGATCTCGGTTTGGTGATCACGATCTCGAAAGAGGCGAAAGACTTTATTATTGAGAAAGGATATGACCCGCAGTACGGGGCCCGCCCGCTGAAACGAGCTATCCAGAAATATCTGGAGGATGAATTGGCAGAGGTAATTATTAAAGGTATAGCAGAAGGAACGGAACTGGATGTCGGTTATGATAAAGAAAACGATAAATTGGTTATCACTGAGAAGGAAAATAAGTGAAGGTGAAATCGTTTCAATATAAAAAGACAGCCGACTGATTGCAGTCGGCTGTCTTTTTATATTGAAGTAGAAAGATTTATTTTTTGATTACTTTCTGTAAGGCGTGTATCATGGGTTCCACGCTGAGGTCATTTCCCGTGGCTTGGATCATCCACTCGTTCGGGGTAAGACGTCCCAGTCGGTAAATACGATCAACTTCTTGAGCGAAGTTCTTACCGTTGAGGTAATCTTCCAGTTGGAATTCGATGATCTGACCGAAGGCGTAAGCGGACAGGTATAGCGGGTAACTGATCATGTGGGAATAAACGGCTAAAACCGTTTCGTCTTTTTTGCCGAAGACGGGGGCATAGTATTTATTCCATATTTCTTTTGACAAGCTGATAGAGGCTTCTTTTAGCTGTTCTGCCGTCGCGTTCGGGTTTGCGTACAGCCATTCCCAGATGGAGATGTCGAGCATGGAGACTCCCATGATTTCGTACAGGCTCCAAAATTTGTCAAGAATGTCCATCTTGTCCTTTTCCGGGTCGTTGTTTTCAATGCCCAGTAATTGCAGATCCCGTTTTTGGAACACGAAAGCAAGTGCTTCCGTGAAAGCCGTGTTGGGAACTCCGGCCATCATGAAATTGTCTACATTGTACATGGAAATGGTTTGTTCCACGTTGTGGCCGAATTCGTGAACGGCGATATTGTACCCCTTATAATTCATTCCTTCCGCGGGAATACGGGTACGAAGATGGGACTGTTGTCCCTTCATGGCGGCACCCCATGCGTGTCCTGATCCTCGTGCGGCATCCACGGCTATTTTATCACAAATTTCATTTGCTCTTTCGGGGGTAAAACCCAAATGTGTGAGCAGGGAGGGGAGTCCTGCCTTGAAAGCCTCTGCATTCGGGTAAAGTTTTTGTATCTGGGCATCCAGTTTGGCCTCGTCCAGATTACTACGAGGTTTGAAACCATCGTACCAAATATCGTATGCTTCCAGTTTACGGCCTAGACGTTTGGAAATAATCTTGCCGACTTCTTTCAATTCCGGAGAAGTGAGGAATTGGGTGAAAAGAGCTTTTACATCTTCTACCGATACTTCCATTTCTCCCGAAAACTTTCGTTCAATGAAATTCTTGCCGGCATAAGGGTCGATGGCTTTCATGGCGTGGAAGTTATTCAACATACGTTGATAACGTTCTGTTGCCTCCGGGGTTCCCGTGGCAGTTTGTCCGTTTTGAGTGAGTGTGTTCGTGTAAGGATTCCAGTCGTAAGCTCCGGAATTGATGACTTGCACGGGGATCTCCTGCGAGATAATCCGTTTCATGACTTCATAAACGGTGCGTTGCTTATCCAAACCTTCTTTCCCTTTGTTGTAGTTGGCCTTGATTTCGTCTCTTAAATTCCAATGAGTAAGCAAAATTTTATCTTCGGGGAAAAGCTTTTGTCCTTTGGCGTTTAGCACGTGTCCCATGTAAATGTTGTAACTTGAAATATACACGTCCGCATCACTTTCCGCTTTCACTCCAGCTTGAATTAGTTCTGCCGGAACCCGTTGAGTAAACACGTCACCGAGGCGAGCATAGGCCCAAGCCATGCGGTCGTTACTTAGTTTTTCTTTGTCCTGTAAAGGTACTTCCGGGAAGTTAAGGGCAATGATAAAGCCGATTTTGTTGTTGTAAAAATCGTTAATCAAATGAGAGCCGGGACTGTAAGCACCGAACATGGGATCGATGTCATGAAGAGGACCGTTGTCCTGATGCAAGTTTAATTGAAGTTGGAGCGTGATTTCGTTAAAATGTCCCCATAAGGCCTCGAAGTAATGACTTACCTTTTGGAATACCTGTTGTTTTTGTTCCGGGTCTGTAATATAGTTTTTCACGCAAAATTCTTGGAATTCGGAGTTCGTGCCATCTTGTGATTGCCAAAGGTGAGCGACTTGGCGTACTCCGGTTTCGATGGCGGTTGTGTTAGTAACTCCTTTTGCTTGAATGTCGGTAATGGTGGCTTGAATTGTTTTCTCCGGGATTGCAGCTTTCGTCAAGAATCCCGAGAATAGGCATACCAATAATAACGAGTGTTTCATAACCGTTTTAGTTTATAAATTTGAGGGGCTGTAAAACTACAGCCCCTCGATTTGGTTTATTGATTTAGTAGTTGGAAATATACAATGTCTTCCCAGCCGTTTCCCCGGCGGAGCCAGTTTTTTCGGTATCCGGTCTGCACGAAACCGAGTTTCTCGAAAAGTTTGCGACTACCAATGTTTCCACTGGGTACGCTACTATAAATCTGGTTCAGTCCCAGTGTTTCGAAGCAATAGTCGATCATCAGACGGATAGCGGCTGTTGCGTATCCCTGTTTTTGGTTTTCTGTATTGTGGATCATAATCCCGATACCGGCACGCTGATGATATGGATCGAAATCATAGAGATCAACTAATCCAATCCGGGCATTTGTATCCACTCTTTCAATCATCAGGCGGAGTTGCTTGGTGGTATATATATCCAGATGACAAGTTTCGATGTATTTCTTTAACGTGAACAGGGAGAAGGGGGTAAGCGTGTCACTGACTTCCCATAAATCCATATCATTTTCCCATTGATACAGACATTCTAAGTCTTCAGGTTCTAAAGCTCTTAAGCGAATGATGTCATCGTTTATCATAGTTGCTGTTTTATAATTTTTTTCGAATAAGTAGTATTATTTGTCGCTTTCAAATATAACACTTTTTGGCATTAGTTGGTGTTAACATGGAGAAAAAAATAGGTTGGGAGATAAATCTTGCCACTTTTAAAACTATCTTTGTCGGGAAAGTAAACAGGTATCATCATAGAGCAATATTCATGTATAATTTACTGACCATCTTGGGGGCTACGGCCACGGGAAAGACCTCTTTAGCGGTACGTTTAGCTGCGGAATTGAAAGGAGAGATTATTTCAGCCGATTCGAGACAAATTTATCGTGGTATGGATCTCGGTACGGGGAAGGACTTGGACGAGTATGTCCACGAGGGTACGCTTGTACCTTATCATTTGATTGATATTGCCGATGCCGGGTTTCGTTTTAATCTGTTCATGTATCAGCAGGAGTTTTTAAAAGTGTGGCAGGATTGTGAACGTAGGGGTATTTTTCCCGTGTTGTGCGGGGGAAGTGGTTTATACGTGGAGTCCATTTTGAAAGCTTACCGGATGACTCCTGTTCCGGAAAATCCCGAATTACGGGAACGGTTGGCCTGTAAGTCGTTGGCGGAATTATCCGACATCTTGTCCTCCTATCGTTCCTTGCACAACACGACGGATACGGACACGGTAAAGCGGGCGATTCGGGCTATTGAGATTGCCGAGTATTATACTACACATGAACCCGTGAAAGGGGAGTTCCCGGAGATCCGATCTTTGATTGTCGGGGTCCTATTTGATCGTGAGACTCGGCGACAACGGATTACAGAACGTTTACACGCCCGCTTGCAGGCGGGAATGATTGATGAGGTGAAGGGGTTGCTTGACCGGGGAATAAAACCGGAAGACTTGATATATTACGGGTTAGAGTATAAATACCTTACCTTGTATCTTACCGGAGAGTTGACTTATGACGAGATGGTGGAGCAACTGAACATTGCCATTCACCAGTTTGCCAAGCGACAAATGACCTGGTTCCGTAAAATGGAACGGGACGGGTTCGAGATCAAATGGCTGGATGGAAATATGCCTTTAGATGAGAAGGTCGAACAGGTGAAAGAGTGGCTTTATTAATTTTAGATTTTAGATTGAATGATTCAAAGATTTAGTGATTGCCGATTAAATGATTCAGCGATTCTATAATCACCTAATCTGAAATCATTAAATCACGCGATAGATAATCTTGTTGCGGGCAAACTAATCATGACAATGGCAACTACAATCGTGTCCGTGATCGTGATGATGTTCTTCTTCATCCTCTTCTTCTTTGAGGAGCATTTCTTCTAAATGAGGGATAGTGCCTTCCAGTAAGAAGGCGTTGTCTTCATTACTTTCGGATTTTAAACGTTGTATGGCTATGTGAATCTTTTCTTCCGGGATGTTACCGTGTAGGTTTTCAATGACGGTGGAGGCTTCTAGTGCCGCGATGAAGTCTTCATGCAATAACATATCAACGAATACATCCAGATATTCCGAAAAATCAATAGCTGATTCCCAGCATATGCGTAATAAATTGGCTTTTCCGCTACCTTCGGGAGCGTTGATCAATTTATCCATCAAGACCGTTTTGAAGTCGGATTCTTTCACGTCCGAGAGTAAGGCCGTGAGGTTGGTAATGATGTTCGTGTCCTGACTTTGTAACAGGATGTCCAGTAATTCGGGGACGATGGAAATATCACCTTCTTGTTTGATTTGTTCGATGGCCCCTCTAACGATGTCCATGTCATTGCTGGACAACTGTTTCAATATATCTTGTTTGTTTTCCATGTGTTTCTAAATATTTGTATCCAATACTTTTTCGGGTATTGGATACAAATATAAGGATCATTTGCGGGATTTCTTCGCTCTGGGGTGGAAATTTGTGATTGTATCCCGGAGATATGAGTTATCCAGGTGCGTGTAAATTTCCGTTGTCAGAATAGATTCGTGTCCTAGCATGTCTTGAACCGTGCGGATGTCCGCACCGCCGTTTACCAAGTGAGAGGCAAATGAGTGACGGAAGGTGTGGGGGGATACCACTTTATTCAAGCCGGCACGGAGTGCTGTTTCCTTGATAATATTGAATATCATCACGCGGGAAAGAGATTTTCCCATCTTGTTTAAAAAGAGAATATCTTCGAATCCTCTCGCTTTTTTCATTCTGTCGCGATCTTTTTTCAAATAGCAACGGATCTCGTCTTTTGCTTTCGCTCCCAGTGGAACAATCCGTTCCTTGTTTCCTTTTCCCTCGATTTTGATGTATCCTGTTCGGAAGTTAATTTGTGATAACTTCAAGTTGACAAGTTCAGATACGCGCAAACCGCAAGAATATAATGTTTCGAGGATTGCTTTATTACGTTGTCCTTCTTGTTTGGTCAGATCCACAGCGTTAATCATGGCTTCAATTTCTTCTACGCTGAGGACGCTAGGAAGGGTACGTCCGATTTTTGGTGCATCAAGCGAGTTTGCCGGGTTAAGTCCGATGGCTCCATCGTATAACAAATACTTGAAGAAAGATTTGATACTGGATATACTTCTAGCTTGAGTACGGGGAGTAACCCCGGTGTCTTTCAAGGCGGAAATATACTCGTTTAATACGTCATAGGACACTTCTTTCGGATTCAATGTAGGTGTCCGTTGTTCACAATAGGCTCCCAGCTTTCTGATGTCATTCAAATAAGCTTCCACCGAGTTGGTTGATAGTGATTTTTCTAAAATCAAATAAGTCCGAAAACTATCTATCGCTTCGTTCCAAGTCATTTTTAGCTGTGTTACAAAATAAATAATACAAATTCTAATTCACCACTTTAAACCTATCTCAAGAGTATTCTGATAGATTTTCGCCAGATAAAGGTATAAGTTTTTTCTTTGAGTTGTAACAGTTTTGTCAAGTTTAACACTCATAATTTTTATTATTAGACCTTGTAATCGAAATTTAATACCTAAATCCGGCTTGAAATGTCCGGTCTCATCGTTTTTTTTGTTAATTTTGTATTCAGTAAAAACGGTGAATATGAAGATATTGATTTTAAACGGTCCCAATCTTAATCTTTTGGGAATCAGGGAAAAAAATATTTACGGGGAAACCTCTTTCGAGGAGTACTTGTCGGGGTTGAGAGATTTCTACACGATGGTCGAGATCGATTATTACCAGTCGAACGTGGAGGGGGAGCTTATCAATAAAATTCATGAAGTGGGATTCTCCTATGACGGGATTATTTTGAATGCTGGAGCCTACACGCATACTTCGATTGCTATCGCGGATGCTATTTCGGCGATTCCCTGTCCCGTGATCGAGGTTCATATTTCTAACACGGCAAAACGGGAAGCTTTCCGTCATGTTTCTTTCCTAACTCCTGTTTGCCGGGGGGTAATTACCGGTTTCGGGTTGAAATCCTACGAACTGGCGTTACAGGCTTTTATGTGAGCGGCTTCGCCGCGTTGCAGGTTGGCGAGTTACAGGTTGGGGAAATACGCGAAGAATAACTATTATTATTAATGATATGAAGAAGACTAAGATTGTGGCTACCATATCTGACAAAAGATGTGAGGTAGAGTTTTTAGAGAAGTTATATCGTGCCGGGATGAACGTGGTACGGTTGAATACAGCTCATCAGGATATGGAGCAGGCGTTGAAGGTGGTGGAGAATGTTCGGAAAGTTTCGGATAATATCGCCATCTTGATCGACACGAAAGGGCCGGAGGTGAGAACAATGCTTATGGATGAACCGATGCACGTGGACCGGGGAGAAACGATTTACTTAACGGGTGATCCGGAGTTGAAAATGGAAGGAAAATTAATTCACGTGTCCTACCCTTATTTTGCAGAGGATATAAAAGTAGGAGATAAGGTGCTGGTGGACGATGGGGATGTGAAGCTAGTCGTTGTGGAGAAAAAGGATCATTATTTGGAAATGATGGTGACAAACGAGGCTGTTATCAAGAATCGTAAGAGCGTGAACGTGCCGGGAGCTTCCTTGAAATTGAAATCTTTAAGTGATAAGGACCGGGCATTTATTGATTTTGCAATAGATAATAATCTGGATTTTATAGCTCACTCCTTCGTGCGTAATAAAGAGGATGTTATGGCGATACAGGCTATTCTGGATGCCCGGGGAAGTAAGATCAAGGTCATTGCCAAGATCGAGAATCAAGAGGGGGTGGATAATATTGACGAGATTCTGGATTACGCTTACGGGGTGATGGTTGCCCGCGGAGATTTAGGGATCGAGATCGAGGCGGAGAAAATCCCTAAAATTCAACGATATATTGTTAAAAAATGTATTGAGAGTAAGAAGCCCGTGATTATTGCCACGCAGATGTTACACACGATGATCGAGCATCCTAGGCCGACTCGTGCGGAAATTAGTGATATTGCGAATGCCGTTTACATGGGTACTGATGCGATCATGTTAAGCGGGGAAACGGCTTACGGAGCATATCCCGAAGAGGCGGTAACCGTGATGCGTGAAGTGGCAGAGGAGAACGAGGGAACTGTTCCGCCGGATGCGGGGAGAAGTCTGGTTCGTATAAATAACGAGATTACGGCAGCGTTGGCTCGTTCGGCAGTGAAAACTGCATTGATGTTACCGATTAAGGCGATTGTGGTTGATACGCTTTCCGGACGTACAGCCCGTTACCTGTCGGCTTTCCGGAGTGACTTGCCTGTTTACGCTCGGTGCTATAATGAACGGGTTATGCGAGAATTGGCTCTCTCGTTCGGGGTGTATCCCTATTATACTGAAAAACCGATGTCCCGGGATGAGTTTATGAATGATCTGCCGGAAATGTTGATGCAGAATGGCATTAAGGCTGATGACTACGTGGTGGTTGTCGGGGGAAGTTTCGGGCATGGTAAAGGAGCCTCGTTTATTGAGGTATGTAAGATTGGGGAAATCCGCTAGGTTAATTTTAAATTTTAGATTTTAAATTTGAGAATTCAATCTCAAATTTAAAATCTAAAACTTTATCAATGTTTGTCTTTCAAGATGTCCCGGATTTCAGTCAATAGTACTTCTTCTTTCGACGGGGCGGGAGGAGCTGCCGGAGCCGGGGTTTCTTCTTTTTTCGTTCTCAATTTATTCATGAATTTGATGGCGATAAAGATTGAGAATGCAATGATCAAAAAGTCGATCGTTGTTTGAATAAAGTTACCATAGTTGAGGGTGACGGCTTCGACCATTTTTCCCGTAGCCTCGTTCATGTGGGCTTTTTGTAACACGATGTGTAAATTGGAAAAATTCATACCACCGATAAGCATACCGATGGGAGGCATGATAATGTCACTAACTAATGAAGACACGATTTTCCCGAATGCCCCACCGATAATGATACCGACGGCCATATCGACTACATTTCCCTTCAGGGCAAAAGCTTTAAATTCATCTAAAAGTTTCATGTTCTGATTCGTTTTATAATTTAAGTGTTTGAACGTTTAAACATTTAAAATGTTCTAAATTTCTACGGTAAAATTACATTAATTCTCGTAACTTTGTAAGCGTTTAACTATTGTCAATGGAAAAGGAAAGTCGGGAAAAGCAAATATATAGGGTTACAATTGTCGGTTCAATTGCTAATTTCTTTTTGTTAGTGTTTAAGTTCGTGGCGGGAATATTGGGACAAAGTAGTGCTATGATTGCGGATGCCGTACATTCTTTGTCAGATTTCGTGACGGATATTATCGTGCTGGTTTTCGTGAAAGTTTCTGCTAAACCGAAGGATGCGGGACATGATTACGGGCATGGTAAATATGAGACACTAGCAACGGCAATTATCGGTATCGTTTTGTTAATGGTTGGAACAGGGATTTTCTGGAACGGGTTGAATCAGATACTTGCTTTTTATCGGGGAGAAGAATTGGGTAGTCCCGATTTTATAGCCTTGGTTGCGGCTCTTGTTTCGATCGTGGTGAAAGAAATCCTGTACCGTTATTCGGTTATCGTCGGGCGTAAGGTGCAAAGCCAAGCTGTCGTGGCGAATGCTTGGCATCATCGTTCGGATGCGTTCTCGTCCATTGGTACGGCTTTAGGTATTGCCGGGGCGATTTTTCTGGGAAAAGATTGGCGGGTGCTTGACCCGATTGCGGCCGTTGTCGTGAGTGTTTTCATCGTGAAAGTATCTATTCAACTCTTGATCCCTTGTTTAAATGATTTATTGGAGCGCTCTTTGCCGGAAGAGATCGAGAAAGAGATCATCACGATAATAAATGAAGACTTGCAAATAAAAGACCCTCATAATTTGAGAACTCGTCGGATCGGGAATGATTTTGCGATAGAGATACATATCCGTTTGCAGCCAGAGATGACCGTTCGGGAAGCTCATGTGGTTGCTACCGGGATCGAGAATCGTTTGAGGGCTAAATACGGATCGCGTACTCACGTGGCCGTGCATGTGGAACCTGTGAAAAATGAATAGATATAGATGAGAAGAACGGAGTGGTATTACACGATAGCGTGCGTGTTGTTGATATTGGTTGGGGCTTGTAAGGAAAACGAAAAGAGTAAAAAGCCTTTTGTTTATTTTAAAAATTACCAGAGAACTTTTAATGATTTAAATGACAGGCATCTGTCATCCGCCAAGCGATTGGGTATTACTCCATTGAAATCGTCGGAGGATTTGAGTAAGGCAGACCGGAATTTAAAAGAGATTAAATCCTGCAAATTGTTTCAAGTGGATAAATTAACACATTCGGAGCCTTATCTTGTACCGGAGGCCTGTGATTTATTGGCTGATATTGCCCGGAATTTTAAAGACTCCCTGTATCAGAAAGGCCTGCCTTCCCATAGTATTATCGTGACAAGTGTGTTACGAACGGGGTCCAGCGTGAAGAAATTGCGGAGGAGTAATGGAAATGCTAGTGCCAATTCCGCTCACGTGTACGGGACTACTTTTGACGTGGCATATACGCGTTTCAAAAAAGACGGGCGTAAAGACGCCCCGGAGGAAAAATTGAAAAGTGTGTTAGCCGACGTGTTGCAGGATTTGCGTTTGCAAAAGAAATGTTACGTTCGTTACGAGTTTAAGCAAGGTTGTTTTCATATTACAGCGAGATAACATAATCGTAAGATTGTTTATACTTTATTCTGTATCACGTTATTCTTTATTTTTTTATTTTTGCGACGATAAAGAAAAACGTGTATGAAGAAGAGTCTTATTGCTTTAGCTTTTGGTACGCTTGGTCTTGGAATAGCCGAGTTTGTGATGATGGGGATATTGCCTGATGTGGCTCGAGACTTAGGAATCAGTATCGCTACAGCCGGTCATTTGATTTCGGCCTATGCTTTGGGAGTTTGTGTCGGGGCTCCCATGTTGATCTTGGCACGCAGATATCAGTTAAAGTATATCTTGATGTTTTTGGTGGGAGTAATGATGCTGGGAAATGTTTGTGCGGCTTTATCTCCTAATTACTGGGTGATGCTTGTGGCCCGTTTCATTTCGGGATTACCGCACGGGGCTTATTTCGGGGTGGCATCTATTGTCGCCGAGAAGTTAGCGGATAAGGGGAGAGGGTCAGAGGCGGTATCTATCATGATTGCGGGAATGACGATCGCTAACTTGTTCGGGGTTCCGCTGGGGACGGCTTTAAGTGCCTCGATTTCCTGGCGTTTGACCTTCTTGCTCGTTGGATGTTGGGGCGTTATTATTCTTTATTATATGTGGCGTTGGGTGCCACGGGTAGAAAATTTGCCGGATACCGGTTTGAGGGGGCAGTTCCGTTTTTTGAAATCTCCGGCACCTTGGTTGATTCTGGGGGCAACGTTGTTGGGTAATGGGGGAACCTTTGCTTGGTATAGCTACGTGACTCCCTTACTAACGAATATTGCCGGATTCCCGGCTCGTATGATCACGTTCCTTATGGTGCTTGCCGGTTTTGGAATGGTGGTGGGAAATCTGGCTGGGGGACGTTTGTCCGATCGGTTTTCCCCGGGACGAGTGGCTGCCTTTGCACAAGGAATGATCTGTGTTGCATTGCTTTTTATTTTTTTCTTCGCTCATATATCTTGGTTGGCAGTGGGGTTGATGTGTTTGTGTACAGCCGGTCTGTTTGCAGTTTCGAGCCCACAGCAGGTGTTGCTAATTCGTTATTCAAAAGGAGGGGAGATGTTAGGTGCGGCTAGTGTACAGGTGGCATTTAACTTGGGAAATGCGATCGGTGCTTATGTTGGGGGATTACCTTTGCAAGCTGGAATGAGTTACTCTTACCCGGCACTAGTGGGTGCGCCTTTTGCATTTGTCGGGTGTCTTTTGTTGGTAACTTTTTTCCGAAAATATGAACGTCGTACGATTTGATCTGATATAGTCCGGTAATAGGCTCAATCTGGCTTGTACTACAATCTCTCCGGTGTCTCGTTGATGTCCGGATTGTATCTGAAGGTAAAGTTTGGGAAAAGTTAACCTTCCGCGTCGGTAACTTATCGGTAACTTATCGGTAAGTTATCGATAAGTTACGGGTGAGATACAGGTGAAACACATAAGAGACAGCGGAGTATGTATTATTAAAAAGAATCATTATCTTTGTCGGCCGAAAAAATGCATTCCACGAGTGTGGCGTGCTGGCAGGTTAGGTAATAATTAAAATGACAAAAATATAATGGGTTTACAATGTGGAATAGTCGGTTTGCCAAACGTGGGGAAATCGACGTTATTTAATTGTTTGAGTAATGCGAAGGCGCAATCGGCAAATTTCCCTTTTTGCACGATCGAACCGAACGTGGGAGTGATTACCGTGCCGGACGAGCGACTGAATAAATTGGTCGAGTTGGTACAGCCTCAAAATGTGGTACCTGCCGTGGTGGAGATCGTGGATATTGCTGGGTTAGTGAAAGGTGCGAGTAAAGGTGAAGGTTTAGGAAATAAATTTTTGTCTAATATCCGGGAAACGGATGCTATAATTCACGTGTTACGTTGTTTTGATGATAATAATATCGTACACGTGGATGGTAATGTCGATCCGATCCGGGACAAGGAGACGATTGATACAGAGTTGCAGTTGAAAGACTTGGAAACGGTGGAAAGCCGTTTGGCAAAAGAGGAGAAGAAGGCACAGACCGGAGGGGATGCAAAGGCGAAACGTCTGGTCGAGGTGTTGCATTTATATAAAGATGCGTTGGTGCAGGGAAAATCCGCTCGTTCCGTGCAATTAAACGATTTACAGCAGGAGGCCGCGAAAGAGTTGATGTTGCTGACGAATAAACCTATTTTGTACGTTTGTAACGTGGATGAGGCTTCTGTTGTGACGGGAAATAAATACGTGGATGCCGTGCGGGAAGCCGTGAAGGACGAGGGGGCAGAAGTATTGGTGATCGGTGCCGCTATCGAGGCGGATATTGCCGAGTTGGACACGTACGAGGAGAAACAATTGTTTTTGCAGGATTTGGGACTGGAGGAAGCCGGGGTGAATAAATTAATTCGTACGGCTTACAAGTTGTTGAATTTGCGTACTTATTTTACGGCAGGCCCGAAGGAGGTGAGGGCGTGGACTTTTAAGAACGGGATGAAAGCCCCGCAGACGGCTGGGATTATTCACACGGATTTCGAAAAAGGTTTTATTCGTGCGGAAGTGATTAAATACGAGGATTTTATAGCCTTGGGATCCGAGGCAAAATGCAAGGAAGCCGGGAAGATGTCGGTGGAAGGAAAAGAGTACGTGGTGCAGGATGGGGATATGATGAACTTCCGTTTTAACGTGTAATGAGGGCATAGTTTTATCCTGGATAAAGATGATATTAAAAAAACTTTTTGGATTTGATCCCAGCGTGATGAAGGTAAAGACAGAGATCATGGCTGGGGTCACTACTTTTTTAACGATGTCGTATATTCTTGCCGTGAATCCGGATATTCTTTCGGCGGCATCGATGGACCGGGGAGCCGTGTTCACGGCTACAGCTTTGGCAGCATCTTTTGCCACGCTGGTGATGGCTATTTTGGCGAAATTACCTTTTGCCCTGGCTCCGGGTATGGGGTTGAACGCTTTTTTTGCCTTTACGTTAGTGCAGGGCATGGGATATTCCTGGGAGAGTGCCTTGGCTGCCGTTTTTATCGAGGGGCTAGTGTTTATCCTGTTGACCGTGTTTAATATACGGGAGTTGATCGTGAATGCTATTCCCGAAACGTTGAGACATGCCATATCCGTTGGAATTGGTTTGTTTATTGCTTTTTTAGGATTACAAAAGGCCGGGTTGATCGTGGCTAATCCTGCAACATTTGTTTCTTTAGGCGAGTTTACTCCATCGACGTTGTTGGCCGTGGGAGGAATTATTATCGGGGGAGTGTTGGTTGCACGGAAAGTGAAGGGGGCTCTTTTCTACGCGATCGTGGCGGTCACGTTATTAAGTATTCCTTTGGGGATTACCCGGATACCGGAAGGCTTTTCTTTAGTATCGATGCCTCATTCTCTGGAGCCGGTCTTTTTCAAGCTGGATTTTCATTCTTTGTTGTCCCCGAATATGTTGATTGCGATTTTCTCGCTCGTGTTCATGGATATTTTTGATACTTTAGGAACATTAGTCGGTACGGCAAATAAAGTGGGAATGGTGAAACCTGATGGGAGTATCCCGAAGTTGAAACCTGCGATGATGGCGGATGCTGTGGGAACAACGGTCGGGGCTTTGCTCGGAACGTCAACCACCACGACTTACGCTGAGAGTACTGCCGGTATTGCCGAAGGTGGGCGTTCCGGTTTGACAGCTGCTGTTGTTAGCGGATTGTTCATTGTCGCTCTGTTCTTTGCCCCGTTCTTTTTGTTGGTTCCGGGCATCGCTACGGCAGGGGTATTGGTGATCGTGGGGAGTTTTATGTTTGATGCGGTGAAGAAAATTCGTTTTGATGATATGACCGAGGCTTTTCCTGCTTTCGTGACTATTATCATGATGCCGTTGACTTATTCGATTGCGGAGGGTATCGTGTTGGGGCTGTTGACTTACGTGTTGCTTAAATTGTTTGCGGGTAAATATCGAGAGTTAAATCTCACGATGTATATACTCTCGATATTGTGTATTTTGAAATACGTGTTTGTCTAGGTTATTCAATATCTTCCAGTTCCCGGTTTGCCACGTAGCCCCGCCATTTTTCAATGAGCTGTTGAATGTCCTGTGGTATTTCGGAATTGAAGTCCATCCATTTGCCTGTTCCCGGGTGTTCAAAACCAAGGGTTTTGGCATGTAATGCTTGTCGGGGACAGAGGGCGAAACAATTTTGCACGAATTGTTTATACTTCGTGAAAGTGGTCCCTTTCAGTATTTCATTACCACCATATTCCGGATCATTGAATAGCGGATGTCTGATTGATTTGAAATGAGCCCGGATTTGGTGGGTACGTCCGGTTTCCAGCACGCATTCCACGACATTCACGTAGCCCAAGCGTTCCAGCACGTGATAGTGAGTCACGGCGTGTTTGCCGTAGTCGCTACCTTCCGGGAATACACCCATGATTTTCCGGTTAGAGATACTCCTTCCGATGTTACCGATAATCGTTCCGTTGTCATTTTCCAAGTTCCCCCAGCATACGGCCACGTATTTCCGACTAGAGGTTTTATGAAAAAATTGGGAAGACAATTTGGTTTTAGCTTCTTCCGTTTTGGCAATGACCAGCAGGCCGGAAGTGTCCTTGTCTATCCGGTGAACCAACCCGGGGCGGGGATCGTTTTCTTTGAATAACGGATTCCCTTTCAAGTGCCATGCCAAAGCGTTCACGAGAGTCCCCGTGTAATGCCCGTAGGAAGGATGTACCACCATGCCCGGTTCTTTGTTAATGACTAGCAGGTAGTCGTCCTCGTACACGATGTTTAGAGGAATATCTTCCGGTATGACCCGTATTTCCCGTTTCGGGTGGGGGAGCATCAAGGTAACGATGTCTTTGGGTTTTACCCGGTAATTGGATTTTACCGGTTTATTATTGACCTGTACACATTGGGCCTCTGCAGCTTCTTGTATTTTTGTACGGGATACGTTGGGTAACCGATCGACCAGAAACCGATCAATGCGCAGTAAATTTTGGCCGGGATCAACTTCCAGACGGAAATGTTCATACATTTCTTGCTCTTGTTCCGGTTCGTCCTCGCCCAGTTCTTCTAAATCTTCTACTTCTTCTTCTATCATGGTTGTAGCTCCTCAATGGACAGGGAGTCCAGTGCCATTATTTTTTCTTTATCTTTCGTGAGGTAGAGCGTGATGTCTCCCCCCATCTTCATCGTCATGTTCTCTTCGAATTCAGGCTCTTGCTGGTATATAATTGCCGTGGATTGGTCCGCCTCGGTTTTGACCGTGTTGTCGGGTTGGATTTCACCCACGTTTAAGAATGCCCGCAATAGCATGGCTTTTGCCTCTGCCAGTGTCTTCCCCACTAACGATGGGATGGCTACTTGGTCATTGGACGTATTCCCGTTCCCGAGTACAATATCCACCGTTTCTCCTTTTTGTATCAAACTATTGGGTTCGATGATGTTGCCCTCGTATTTGAAATCAAGTACTAGGTTTTTGAAGTTGGAAGGAACGTATTCGATTCTTCCAACGTTGAGTCCCAAGTTCTTCAATCGTTGCAAGGATTGACGGAAGGCCACGTTGCGAAGGTTCGGGAAAATGATTTTTTCCGGGGCATTGGCGTTGATGGTCAGTTGAATGGCCCGGTTGTTCTTCACGTGAGCATTCGGTGACGGGAATTGTTCTACGATAGTTCCCGGTTTGGCATTATTGTCATAGATAGAATCGATGACAAGGATTTGCAAATTCTTCTCTTTGGCGAAAGGTTCCGCCTCGTCGGGAGTGAGTCCCCGGAGTTCGGGAACAGTAATATAGTAACCATGATTCGTGTATTTCTCCAATCGATTCAACACGATGTACCCGATCAGGAACAACACGATGCAGGCTACGGCTATGTTGATCAATAACACGATGATATGTCCTTTTTTAAAGAAACCCATAGAGTGTGTAACGTTTGTAAATTTATAAAACTTGCCGTGTTCATCACTACTGAACACGGGCAGTGCTGGTATTGAAATACCTTAACTTTGCAAAAATAGCAGAGATTTTTCAATTATCACTACTATTTTACTATTTTTGCTTTGAAAATAAGAAGTGATAAAGATGGTAAGATTCATTTTAGTATTCCTGTTGCTGGGTTTGACGGGTTATGTCGGGGCGCAGGAAATCAAGATAGAGAAATCGACAGAGAAAATCGTGTATCAGGGAAAGTCCTATTATCTCCATACGGTGAAAGCCAAGGAAACGCTTTTTTCCATATGTAAGGCTTACGGTGTCTCCGTGGATGAAGTGAAAGCATTAAATGATAAGAGTGACAATGCTCTTTCGATTGGGGACGTGTTGAGAATTCCTGTGGTCGAACCCTTTAAATCTATTGATGATAAGTTTTATTATCACCGGATGAAACCGAAAGAGACGCTATATTCTCTTTCCCGGAAGTTTAATATCAAGATGAAACGAATTCTGAAAGATAATCCGGAGTACGACGTGAGCCGACCGATCGCGGAAGGTGCTGTCGTGAAATTGGCATTGAGGCAGATTGATCGGACCGTGTTGGAGGCTGAATTACGTTGGGAAAAACGTCAGGCGAAAGAGGTTCAACAAGCTCGGCGTGAAGAGATGGAAAAACACGAGGAAAGTCATCCGAATACTTTCCCGCCTGCCCGCGATTCATTGGAAGGAATGGTGCAGCAGGTTGTGGGTGATACCGTGTTTATTATTCCTGAAGTTGCTCATGAGCAACGCCACGTGAAAGTTGCTCTTATGTTGCCTTTGTACGTGAAGGAAAACAAGTTGCCCTTATCTGAGGAGGAAATTCCGGTGGACACGCTGGGTGTGAATATACGGAACGAGCGTTGGCGTTTATCTTCTCGCACGGAACCTTTCCTGCAATTTTATCAGGGGGTATTGATGGCCGTGGATAGTTTGAAACGGCAGGGATACACGATCGATTTGCATGTTTATGACACGGAACGTGATCCCAATACCGTGCAACGTTTGGTAGGGGAATTGAATTTGTTATCTCCGGATTTGATTATTGGTCCCGTGTACGCGAACACGTATAAGGTGGTTGCCGAACAGCTAGGAAACCGGACGATTCCGATGATTTTCCCGCTTTCTTCACGGGGAGGAGATTTAGTCCGTTTCCCGAATTTCGTGCAGTTGAATACGTCTACGGTTTCTCTGGTAGAAGAGATGGCGGACTGGATTGTCGCGAACGGTACGCAGGCTCATCTGATAAATATCATTCCCGATGGGGGAGTTCGCACCGGGGAAGAGAGTCGTTTGACAGATCTGGTACGGAGTCGCTTACAGGCGAACGGGATGGAAGATATGACGAATTGTCAATGGCGACCTCAAATGCATTTGGATTCATTACGCAAGATTATGAGGCCGGGAATGGAAAATATGATCTTGTTTCCAACTATAAATGAAGCGGCGGCCAGTCGGACGTTGCCCGTGTTGTCTGCACTGGCAGATCAGTTCCGGATCACGGTAATTGGTTTCCCCGATTGGTTGAAATTTACTTCTATCGACGAGGAAGTGTTGTTTAAGTTGAACGTGAAGATGATGGCGAATAGTTACGTGGATTATCAAGGTGATGTGGCTAAAGAGTTTTCCGCGAAACACCGGGATTATTTTTATTCGGAGCCAAGTAATGTGGTGAACCGGGCGTTTGACATTGTTATGTGCTTTATCCCCTTGGTCGACATGGAACGTGGGAATACCTTGAACGTGTTGCGGGAAAAGGATATAAGCGGGGTATTTACCCGTTTCCGGTTTCATCCGGTGAATGGATTTGGTGGTTTGGAGAATCGGGGGCTGTTCTTGATTAACTATGGTCGGAATTTCGAGATT
Organism: Butyricimonas sp. BSD2780061689_150309_C8; assembly: GCF_015560935.1. Taxonomy (NCBI): domain Bacteria; kingdom Pseudomonadati; phylum Bacteroidota; class Bacteroidia; order Bacteroidales; family Odoribacteraceae; genus Butyricimonas; species Butyricimonas sp. BSD2780061689_150309_C8. The sequence continues at coordinate 2,604 of NZ_JADMSV010000006.1, read as the reverse complement.
ATCGTGAAACCGGTAGTCAAATAATTCAGATTTTTTCACGGTGATAGCATAAAAGAACGACAGTAACGATACGGTTTTATCCTGTGTAGCTTGAAATAAATTAATTTTAGGGGCTTGCGGGTAACCTTTGGCCGGGTATTGTCGTTGTCCTGCATAATTAGTTGTTATTACATCTTGAATAGAATGAAAATCGGGGAGTACGGCATTTTTTTTGATATGATTAATAGGAATTGGAATTTACTAAATTAACCTGTTATGGCAGAAACTACGACATACATTACTGTACAACAAAAATATAGATCTTTATTAAAGTCATGTAAGAACTTGATTTCAACCGAGGATATTCGTCTCGTGCGAAAAGCTTTCGACACGGCAATGAGCAGCGAGGCAAATTCACGAGCGGTTACCGAGAAAGATATTCATCGTTTGCTGGATACCGGATTAATTATCACGTCCGAGATCGGGTTGGGGAGGACTTCTATTATTTGTTTGATGTTGCATCGGGCAATAGAGTCCGGAACGTTGAAATTGGAACAGATAAAAACGGTATTTGGAGAGAAAGTAGCCCAGATATTAGCCGGTTTACGGGATATAAGCCATATCTACGCTACTCACCGGGTGGTGGATTCCGAAAATTTCCGGAAATTACTACTGAGTTTTGCTGAAGATGTACGGGTGCAGTTGATTTTTCTGGCGGAAAAATTGTATGATTTACGACATGCCGAGACTTTACTTCCGGAACAACAACGGGAGTTAGCCCGGGAAACCAGTTATATCTACATTCCTTTTGCCCATCGTTTAGGTTTGTATAATATCAAATCGGAGATGGAAGACCTCGCTTTGCGTTACGGGGAGCCTGAGGTGTACAAGGAGATTTCTTTGAAGCTGGAAGGAACACGGGAGGCCCGTGAAAAATATATCAACGAGTTTATTGCCCCTATCGTGGAAGAATTCAATAACCGGGGAATTAAATTCAAGGTGAAATGGCGTACCAAGACGATCGCTTCGATCTTGAACAAGATGCGGAAGAAACAGGTGGAGTTCGAGGAAATCTATGACATATTCGCGGTTCGTTTTATACTGGATAGCAGGGGGCCGGAAGAGAAGGCCGATTGTTGGAGGGCATATTCGATCGTGGCCGACAAGTACACGCCTAACCCGCAGCGATTGCGGGATTGGATTTCAGTGCCTAAATCCAATGGTTATGAATCATTGCAGACCACCGTTCTCGGACCTAATAACCGATGGGTGGAAGTGCAGATTCGTACGGAACGGATGGATGAGATTGCAGAAAAGGGATTCGCGGCTCACTGGAAGTACAAGGGGGGAACGGCGGATAAGGCTATAGAGGAGTGGCTGACTGAGTTACGAGAGATATTGGAGAGTTCGGAAGTCGGAGCCGTGGATATGCTGGACGATATTAAAATTAACCTGCAAGATAAGGAGGTACACGTGTTTACCCCGGCGGGAGATTTGAAGACTTTACCGGCGGGTGCGACGTTACTTGACTTTGCTTATGCTATCCACACGGCCGTGGGATCCCGTTGTGTAGGAGGAAAGGTAAACCAACGTAACGAGACCTTGCGCTATGTGTTGAAGAACGGGGATCAGGTATCCATCCTAACCTCGAATAATCAACAGCCGAATGCCGACTGGCTGAATATTGCCACGACTTCGAAAGCTCGTAACAAGATTCGTCAGTTTCTCACCGAAGATTCGCGGGCTCAGGCCACACTGGGTAAGGAAATGTTGGCTCGTCGGTTTAAGAATTGGAAGTTAGAGTTGACGGACGAGGTGATTCATCGTTTGCAACAACACTATAAGTATAAGTTTGCTATCGATCTTTACCAGGCGATTGCCGAGGAAAAGTTGGATATGGCGGAGATCAAGGAGTTCATTACTCGCCCGAAAGAGGAGGAACGTACGGTTGCTACCCCAAGAGAAGAGGTGCAGGTTACCCCGTCCCGCCCGATTAGTGAAGATGTGTTGTTGATCGACCGGAACGTGGATAACGTGGTGTACAAGTTCGCCCGTTGCTGTAACCCGGTATTCGGGGATGATATTCTGGGATTCGTTTCTATTGGTGAGGGAATTAAGATTCACCGGACCCAGTGTAAGAATGCTCTTGATTTGCAGCGTCGCTACCCGTACCGAATCGTGCAGGCGGCTTGGACGAATGCCGGGGCGACTTCCTACCAGACGGTGTTGAGTATTGTGGGGCGTGAAGATGCGGGAATGGTGACCAAGATTACCGAGGTGATAGCGAAGGACCCGAAGATCACGTTACGGGGATTGTCCATTAATTCGAGCGAGGGATTATTTGACGGGCAAATCACCGTGTTGGTTAGTGATACGGAACATTTGTCACAACTGATTTCCCGGTTGAAACGTATACAGGGGGTCATGCGGGTATATCGTCATGATTCTGTGAAAGAGTAGTTTTATGTTGATTTCTCGTATATTTGTTGTAATCAGGTAGGTTTTATTTGACTATCAACAGATTGGATAAAACTCGCACGAGAACGGGTGGAAAATATAAAGTCACTTGACCCACTATTATAAAAATCACCTGACCCACCTTTATAACCGAAACTGACCCACTTA
>NZ_JADMSV010000066.1:0-1337 GCF_015560935.1 Butyricimonas sp. BSD2780061689_150309_C8 | reverse complement strand
GGCCATGTGGCCAAAAATAGTTGGTAAATTCTTTATAACGATTTGAATTCCAGAATGATTAATTACCTTAATTGAAAACGTTTTCAATTAAGGTAATTTTTATGGAAAAATCTAGTAGGAAAGCTCGTTGTTGGTCATGCCAATCGACCGACACGATAAAGTGGGGTAAACAATCTGGTAAACAACGTTACCGTTGCCTGCATTGTGGCATCTATTTCACGATAAAAAATGAACCAGTCAAAAGAACGAACGAGTTGATTTGGTTCAAGAAGTGGGTCATTTACCGTCAAACCCTGGAATCAATATCACGAGATTCAGGGCTTAGCACCCGTACTCTTCGTCGTAAATTTTCCGTGTATTTAAATCGTTATCCATGTTGGGTAATTCCAGAATATCGCTTGGTTAACCTGGTCGTGGATGGGACTTATTTTAGTAACAAGATATGCTTGTTTATCTATCGAGAAAACGAGTTGAAAGAGACGTTACTTTACCGGACAACAAGTGGCGAGTATGCCGATGAAATCTACCAAGATTTAATTAATATCATGAGCCTGGGCATCGTCATCGAGAGTGTAACTTGTGATGGTCATAAATCCATTATCCGGGCGATAAAAGACGCTAACAAGTGGATAAAAAGATATAACAAGGAACATGGCACGAATCACGGGCCTATCCTGGTTCAACGTTGCCTGGTACATGTTCAACGTGGTTGTTTAGCCTATCTCAAGAAAGACCACAAGAGCGTGGAGGGACGTCGTTTAAGGACTATCGCCATGACCGTGTGCAAAATAGACTCGATAGAAAAAAGAGAACTCTTTGTTAATGCCTTTACTTCCTGGGTTAACGATACCAGCGAGTATCTATTCCACCAAACATACAATGAACAGAGCGGAAGGATGTGGCGCACGCGCAAGGCCTTGTACAGTGCTTATAACACCATAAAGAATGCCTTGCCTTGCATGTTCCACTACCTGAACAACACCAGGATCCCTCGCACGACGAATTGTTTAGAGGGGTTCTTTTCTCACCTGAAAGATGACATCTCGTTTCATAGGGGGTTATCAAGAGAACATTTCAGAAATTTTTTACGATGGTACATATGGTTTAAAAACCAAACTGGAACTGGGTTTTCCTAGACATGAAAGATTACCAGTAAAAGTGGCAAAAAGAGAAGAAAGAAGAGTACCACGTTGAGGTGGTACCCTTTTACTGTATAATCTGAAAAGTCTATTTCTGGCAGGTTGCTCCCCAGCAGTGCCTGTTTCCTCTTCGACTTTACTATTCAAAGATAAGCTTTAATTGGAAAAATGTTACCAACTATTTTTGGCCACATTACT
>NZ_JADMSV010000065.1:0-1395 GCF_015560935.1 Butyricimonas sp. BSD2780061689_150309_C8 | reverse complement strand
TAAGTGGGTCAGTTTCGGTTATAAAGGTGGGTCAGGTGATTTTTATAATAGTGGGTCAAGTGACTTTATATTTTCCACTCTCATGCTCTTGCTTATCAGTCCAAAGTTCTCTGCCATCTCACGTAGCGGCAGCCTCTTCCTGATTTTTCCCAGCTCGCTAGTCGCGAATGTCTGCCTATACAATTCATAAAAATCGAACTCCGTGAAAGGAAGATCGGGTGATATTCCAGAGAAATTTTGTACCTTAGCCATGCAGATTAATTTTTGCGATACCTCCAAATTTGGCTTTTCTAGGGCAATTGGAGGTATTCTTTTTATCTTTAGCTAAGATACAAATTTTATATTGCATTGGCAATCAATTCGTTATAAAGTTTTATTCTTTTTACGACAGTCCCTATTTATAAGTTCCTGAGCAACAAAAAGTTGCTCAGGAACTTATAAATAAAGTTAAATTATAGTGTTGCGGAATTAAGGATTTTTTCTTCTTTCTCGTTAATTTATCGAGCAAAGTTACTAAATTTGCCGTTGTATAATTATAAAAGAATATCTCTGTGATTTGAATTCAAGTATTCACCTGTAAGAAGTTACTAATGACAAAAAAGAAATTGCCCGTTCGTTTTACGGGTCAGCACTTTACTATTGATAAAGTGCTAATAAAAGATGCAATAAGACAAGCAAATATAAGTAATCAGGATACGGTTTTAGATATTGGGGCAGGCAAGGGGTTTCTTACTGTTCATTTATTAAAAATTGCCAACAATGTTGTTGCTATTGAAAACGACACAGCTTTGGTTGAACATTTACGAAAATTATTTTCTGATGCCCGAAATGTTCAAGTTGTCGGTTGTGATTTTAGGAATTTTGCAGTTCCGAAATTTCCTTTCAAAGTGGTGTCAAATATTCCTTATGGCATTACTTCCGATATTTTCAAAATCCTGATGTTTGAGAATCTTGAAAATTTTCTGGGAGGTTCCATTGTCCTTCAGTTCGAACCTACACAAAAGTTATTTTCAAGGAAGCTTTACAATCCATATACCGTTTTCTATCATACTTTTTTTGATTTGAAACTTGTCTATGAGGTAGGTCCTGAAAGTTTCTTGCCACCGCCAACTGTAAAATCAGCCCTGTTAAACATTAAAAGAAAACACTTATTTTTTGATTTTAAGATTAAAGCCAAATACTTAGCATTTATTTCCTGTCTGTTAGAGAAACCTGATTTATCTGTAAAAACAGCTTTAAAGTCGATTTTCAGGAAAAGTCAGGTCAGGACAATTTCGGAAAAATTCGGTTTAAACCTTAATGCTCAAATTGTTTGTTTGTGGAAAATATAAAGTCACTTGACCCACTATTATAAAAATCACCTGACCCACCTTTATAACCGAAACTGACCCACTT
>NZ_JADMSV010000064.1:0-1417 GCF_015560935.1 Butyricimonas sp. BSD2780061689_150309_C8 | reverse complement strand
AAAATCTAATAACATGTGGAATTTTTTAAAACCAGCACCTCACAAGGATTTATTACCGGAAGGTAAGATCGACTCGACTTACAAGAGCCTGCGTTGGCAGGTTTTCGTCGGCATCTTCATCGGTTACGCCGGCTATTACATCGTGCGGAAGAACTTCTCGATGGCGATGCCGTTTCTAACAGACCCCGCCGGACCTTACGGGTTCGACAAGGGATCGCTGAGTATCGTGTTGTCGTTGAACGCGGTGGCCTACGCCCTGTCGAAGTTCTTGATGGGGAGCGTCTCGGATCGTAGCAACGCGCGGGTGTTCCTTCCCCTGGGGTTGGTACTGGCGGCCCTGTCCATGATGTTCATGGCCGTGCCGATCGAGCTGTTCGGGGCAAGCACGACTTCCATCGTGATCATGGCGGTGTTGAACTTCCTGGTCGGGTGGTTTAACGGGATGGGATGGCCTCCCTGCGGCCGCGTGATGACTCACTGGTTCTCCGTGAAGGAGCGCGGTACGAAAATGTCTATCTGGAATTGCGCCCATAACGTGGGTGGCGCTCTCGTGGGCCCGATGGCCGTGTACGGGGCCATGTGGTTCGGGTCGTGGTTCTACGGGGTGGACAGTTCAAAGTACTTTATCATTGGTACCTATATTTTCCCGGCGGCGGTGGCCCTGTTCGTGGCCTTGCTGGCGTACGTGTTGATTCGAGACACCCCGCAGTCCTGCGGGTTACCGACGATAGAGAAATGGCGGAACGATTACCCCAAGAATTACAGCGAGAAACAGGAAGAGGTCCTCACCACGAGAGAGATTTTCTTCAAGTACGTGCTGAATAACAAGATGTTGTGGTTTATCGCCATCGCTAACGCCTTCGTTTACATGGTTCGTTACGGTTGCCTGGACTGGGCCCCGACCTACTTGAAGGAGGCGCAAGGGTACGATATTAAAGAGGCCGGCTGGGCTTATTTCGCCTACGAGTTCGCCGCCATCCCGGGCACGCTTGTTTGCGGGTGGTTGAGTGACGTGGTGTTCAAGGGACGCCGCGCCATCACGACGATCATATTCATGGCCCTGGTGGCCTTGTTTATCTTCCTTTACTGGCAGTTCTCGGATAACTACATGATTGTCACGCTATCCTTGATCGCCATCGGTTTCTTCATCTACGGCCCGGTGATGCTTATCGGGGTGCAGGCGCTTGACCTGGCTCCCAAGAACGCGGCCGGGACATCGGCCGGGTTGACCGGGTTCTTCGGGTACTTCTTCGGGACGGCTATCCTGGCGAACGTGGTGATGGGATACGTGGCGGAAAGTTCATTCGGATGGGACGGGACGTTCGTGCTGTTACTTGTCGCTTGTGCCTTGTCGATCGTTTTCGTCGGCTTTACTTACAAGGAGGAACAATACCTGGTGCAAAATAGAAAATAATGA
>NZ_JADMSV010000063.1:0-1434 GCF_015560935.1 Butyricimonas sp. BSD2780061689_150309_C8 | reverse complement strand
GGCGCATAGTAAAAAAGCTGTGTTTAGGCATAAAGGTTGCATAGGCGGAAGATGAAGAATTTGGTATCGTTGACCCCGTGAAGCTTTGCGCGGAATGCTTTGATTTTGGAGTTGATGGATTCGGCGGACGCGTTGGTTGAACGGTTGTCAAAATAGTTGATTATTTCATCGGAGTGTTCGTAAAATGTTGCCGCGATCGTGTTGAATGACTTGAATCCTGATTCGGCGACACGGTTGTACCAACGTGCCAGATTGAGCCTGGCATTGTCTACCGTTGACTTCTTGTTGGAGAATATTGCCCTGAGATGTTGTGACAGCCAGTAGGCTTTTTTAAGGTCCGGGTATAGCGAGAACATCAGGTCGACGCGCTGCCGCTGGGAGTCCGTCCACTTTTCCGGGGATTTGAACAGGGCATAGCGTCCACGGGCAAGCAGCTCTTTGAGCGTGTCGCCGTTGGAAAGGCGCGCGGGTTCATACTTTTCACCTGTCAGTTTGGCCTGCTCTCGGGCCTCGGTATCGGCATTGATTGCATCCCAACGGTGAGCAATTCTCACTTCTTGTACGGCTTCAAGTACCTGCTTCTGCACGTGGAAGCGGTCAATGACACGTTTGGCCCCGGGAAAGGCATAGCGACAGACGCGGTTCATGCTGTCGGACAGATCAAGGGTGACTTCTGTCACCTTACGGCGCGCCCCGCTGTCAATCTGTCTCAGGGCTCTCAAAACTTCATCAGAATCGGTGCCGAGAACAATGGCAACCAATGAATGTTCCCTGCCACGCGCTTTCTTGTTGGTGACTATCGTGTAGAGCTCTCCGTTGCTGAGCGATGTCTCATCGATGCTCAGATGCTCACCCATGTTCTCGGGGAAGACTCGCCACCGTTCCGCGTGCTTCCCTTCGGGAGTATCTTTCCACTTCCAATATCCACTCAGATGCCGTTTGTATTGACGTTCAAACAAATCCCCGTCAATATCAAAGAACCATTCAAGAGAGCGGCCCGTGATCGGGTACCTGTCCAAGCATATCTTTTAAAAAAGCCGCGAACTCTTTCGAGATGCGGGTGCCTTCAGCCACTATATCCCAGCGCTTTGATACGCTTTTACCTGTCTCTTTGTCGACCCATCTGCGACGCTTCACATGGAACGTCATCTTGCGGCCACGAACCGGATAGTCCCTGACTGTACTCTCCTCGTAAAACCCATTAGGACGAAGCCGACCTTCAGCGTTGCCGTCAATTCCTGTATCGCGTTCCTCAAGAGTCACATCAAGCGTCTCTGGGGTCTTCTCTACCTTGACCACTTCAAAATACTCAACCATCTCTTCCGGCAGTAGACACTCTGCCAACTCTATGTACGGGTTCTTTTCCATTACTGTTTTTCTTTTCTGCAAAGGTACAAACTTATATCCGTATACACAGCTTTTTTACTATGCGCC
>NZ_JADMSV010000062.1:0-1937 GCF_015560935.1 Butyricimonas sp. BSD2780061689_150309_C8 | reverse complement strand
AAGTACGAGAGGGAAATCAGGGGGATGATTTACACCACAAACTGGATCGAAAGGCTGAACAGGGATTACAAGAGGGTCATCAACATGAGGGGCGCCATGCCAAACCCCCAAGCTGTTATTCTCCTAATGGGAACGGTAGCCCAAAATGCAGATATTTATAAATATCCTATTTATAATTTTTTAGAATCAAGATTATTTTATTGAACTATTTATAATTTTGCATGCATGAGAAAAGAAGGTATTTACACACTTTTTGAAACACTATCTTCAGACTTCTCATGAACGCGTTACGAACCCACCACCCCTTCGTTCGAATCCTTTAAAATACAAAAAGAGAGTCAGCTTTTGTGTGCTAACTCTCTCATTATTTGATTGTTTCTCGCGGAGAGAGAGGCTCTCGAACTTATACTTTCACAGAATATCATAAAACTGCAAACGACTGATAATCAAGTGTAAATTACAATATAGAGTAAAAGTAAATGTTTCTAAATGTCTTTTGCTATCTCAATAATTGGGTGTATATTTGGGTGTAGAATTTCAAACGCACCCAATTATGAATATCAAGCGCAACATCATTTTTGCATTGGAGAGCCGGAAAAAGAACGGTGTGCCAATCGTAGAGAACGTACCCATCCGTATGCGTGTCATCTTTGCCAGCCAACGCATCGAGTTTACAACGGGCTACCGGATTGACGTAGCCAAATGGGATGCAGATAAGCAGCGGGTAAAGAACGGATGTACCAACAAGCTAAAGCAAAGTGCAGCCGAAATCAATACGGACTTGCTGAAATACTATGCCGAAATCCAGAATATTTTCAAGGAATTTGAGGTGCAGGAGGTCATGCCAACGACCCAACAGTTGAAGGAAGCTTTCAACATGAGAATGAAAGACACCAGCGAAGAACAGCCGGAAGAAGCCCCTGTCAGCTTTTGGGAGGTGTTCGATGAGTTTGTAAAAGAGTGCGGTAACCAGAATAACTGGACGGCATCCACCTATGAAAAATTTGCAGCAGTGAGGAACCACCTCAAAGAGTTCAAGGAGGATGCAACGTTCAACTATTTCAACGAGTTTGGATTGAACGAATACGTCAACTTCCTGCGTGACACCAAGGATATGAGAAACAGCACCATCGGCAAGCAAATGGGATTCCTCAAATGGTTCCTGCGCTGGAGCTTCAAGAAAGGACATCATCAGAACATTGCATACGATACGTTCAAACCGAAACTGAAAACCACCTCGAAAAAAGTAATCTTCCTGACTTGGGATGAACTGAACAAGCTGAAAGACTACCAGATACCCAAGGATAAGCAATACCTGGAACGTGTGCGTGATGTTTTCCTGTTCTGCTGCTTTACGAGTTTGCGGTATTCGGATGTTCGCAATCTGAAAAGAAGCGATGTGAAGTCCGACCACATCGAAATAACCACAGTCAAGACTGCCGACAGCCTGACGATTGAACTGAACAAATACAGCAAAGCCATACTGGACAAATACAAGGACATCCATTTCGAGAATTACATGGCTCTGCCCGTCATCAGCAACCAGAAGATGAACGATTACCTGAAAGAGCTGGGCGAACTGGCAGAAATCAACGAGCCTGTACGGGAAACCTACTACAAGGGAAATGAACGTATTGATGAAGTCACACCCAAATACGCTTTGCTCAGTACCCATGCAGGAAGAAGGACATTCATCTGCAATGCGCTGGCTCTCGGAATCCCGGCACAGGTGGTCATGAAATGGACGGGACACAGCGACTACAAAGCTATGAAACCCTACATTGACATAGCGGATGATATTAAGGCAAATGCCATGAACAAGTTTAATCAACTATAAAAGTATCAAACAGTTTCATAGATAGTTACCAATGACTATATTTGTAGAAATTATCATCACAATATGAGCAACAAGGAATCCAACATAGAGAAAATGAATT
>NZ_JADMSV010000061.1:0-1994 GCF_015560935.1 Butyricimonas sp. BSD2780061689_150309_C8 | reverse complement strand
CTTGTACTTTCATGTACCTTAGGTATGAATGATAACAGATTCCGAACCGGGGATAGATATACTTTTTCCACACCATTTTATAGCATTTGGCGTGGTTTTCCGGTTCGTAATATTGTGCCGTGATTTCTTGGATAACCCGAGCCCTGATATAATATCCTTTCTTATTGTATGCCATTAGTTGTTTCTATTATTATTTATAATGATATTTGCATAAAAATTAAGTCGCTGTATCTAATTAAAATTTATTTATCATGAATTCATTGCAATTTTTTGCTTCATTATTTCGGAAATCTTATTCTTATTATGAGATTAATATTGGTTCGGCTATTTTAGCTTATGTTATTTATATTCTTGTGAATTATGTGGCATTGTCACTTGTTTCGAATGTTTTTTTAGCATCTGAATTTTACAAGCAAATTGCATTTGCAGGAGGTGCTGCCGCGATTATAGCTATAATGATGGGCGCATTTCTTCCTTTTGTAAATACAAAAAATGGAAATGTGTGTATATTGCTGTTATACTTTGGAGTCATAATCATGCTAACTTTTTTGTATTTGTATTTCATTTGTGGTAGATATCTAATTTGGTTTGTATTTTGTTATTTTTTGGGACTATTTACTGTTGCAATAGGCTCGTGGAATCGTAAAACGGCAAGAGACTAAAAAACTCAATAAGTTTATTTTGTCTGATTCTCCAGTATTAGTTCCAAAGCCTTAATTAAGGCACCTAGTTCATCTCCCGTGTACTGGAGAAGCGGTTTTTTGTACTTGCCTCGCTGCTTAATAAAACGACCGAGCCGGGAGTTGTCGACAACCGTGCGATTGAGGCAGGGGTGTACCCGAACCCAACCGAGTTGATAACATAGGGAAAGAATGTACCTGTGTCGATTGTTATTAAAATCTACTCGCCCGTAATCCTCGTCCGTGCCAAGGTCGCCTATAATTATCGCTACCTCGTTTTCCGTTAATTCCGAGAGGGACGAGATATTACGTTGCACAAGTTTCTCGCAAATCTCGTGACGTATTTCCATTAACCCGCGTTTTTGTAGCGTGGAGAATAAGGTCTTGTGTGCCGTGTCCGTGTGATTCATCTTGTTTAGGTTTAAAATTTTGTTCCCGGGGGCGGAGTCGAACCACCCCGGTGACCATCCGGGATTACGCTTCTGTCATGCCAAGCGGTATACTTCTCCACTTTCCATTTTCGTCCTTTATCTCTGCCCGGACGTATGTTTTGCTTTGTTCAGGCTTGTATGCAGCCTCGATTATCCTAACTCCCTCGATAAAACGGGCATTCCCGGATTTGTTCGCCATCTGGCGCAATTGCATAACCCGGGAAGGTTTCAGCGTACCTTTTTGGTCTTTTGCCAGAAGACGCATTACAGTATCAACAAGAATACGACTGTTTTCATCCCTCGCGAGGCTTGATATATACTCTTTTACGATACTGATTCCGGCATCGACGGTGTCATCGTAATTATCGACGGTGTTATTTCCTAGTGTGATCCGGCGATCTCCTTTCACGTTCATGAAAGCGTGGCTGTTTTGGCTGTCCTTTATGTTGTAAAGGTCACGTTTCATGCTTAGGGCGGTAGAAAATTCGTCATACACGTGTTTTTTCGCTTCCCCTAGCTGTACGCTTAATTTTTCTAGTGAGGGGAATAGTTCGTCTACCTTGCCACTGACAAGTTCTTTGTACGCTTGCCGATCGTTCTCTTTTTGTATCTCTTTGGCTTTTTCAGCTTCTAGGGCTTCTTTCGCCAGTTGTGCCCGTTGCTCGGGTGTCAGTTCATTTAGATTCATTGTCTGTGTTGTTATATGGATAGATGTCCACGGTTAATACTTTCTTTACCATTCCCGAACCGTTACATACCTTGCAAGGTTCTGAATCGTATTCGTTATCCCGGTTTTTACCGATGTAAACTTCTTTTTTGCCCGTTCCCCCGCAATTCCGGCAGATGTCAATTTTTACACTTCTCCAAATGGAAGTAGCGGTTT
>NZ_JADMSV010000060.1:0-2011 GCF_015560935.1 Butyricimonas sp. BSD2780061689_150309_C8 | reverse complement strand
TTCTTAAACTCCTCGTTATGCTCTCTGAAAAGAGCCAGCAGAGTTAGCGGTTTCTGACCGACTCCCATCACGGCATTCTTTACCTGCTCTGCCGTAATAAATCCCAGACTGTTCTTAATCCGCCTGTAATGCTCCTTGATTTCTTTGGTCAGATCATCAATAGCCTGGTTGACGGTAATGGCATTCTCACTGCGGCCGTCAGCCCGTCCTTTTTCAGGATTCCAGATGGCCGGATTGACGGATACTTTCGTTCCTATCTGTTCCCATTTGGCATCTATGCTTATCTTGCACAGCAACTGGCACGTTCCATCCTTACGGACTTTGGTGCGGTTTATATAAAACAGTATCGCAAATGTACTGCGACGTTTGATTTCCATATTGTCAGTATTTCTTTTCATAATCCTATTTTTTGCCATTATCAAATAACTACAGAAAACCGCTCAACAATTATTTTATCCAATGCTTTCGTATCTGTATCTATCTTATTGTCTGTCACCTTTGCGTAATGCTGTGTGGTCTCAATACGACTGTGCCCCAACATCTTGCTGACCGTTTCAAGCGGTACGCCATGGGAAAGTGTAATTTCTGTCGCATAGGTATGACGGGCTGCATGGAAGACCAGCTTACGTCCTATACCGCAAATTTCGGCGATGCGTTTCAGATAACGATTCAATGAACTGTTGGAATACATGGGAAGAAGCTTTCCTTCAGGAGCCATATCGCGGTATTTTTCAATAATATGGAACGGCAGTTCCATAAGCGGTATTTCAAAATCTACACCGGTTTTCTTGCGAGAACTCCTGATCCACCAGGTACCATCTTCCGCGAGAGAAAGGTTTTCATTTGTCAGCAGACACATGTCGCTATAGGGAATACCCGTATAACAGGAAAACAGGAACATATCTCTCACATGATAAAGAATCTGATCATGGAGAGGTGTTGTCATAATCCTATTCAATTCTTCGGAGGTGAGATATTTCTGTTCCGGTTTCGGATGTACCGGTTCATATCCGACAAACGGGAATACTGTTATTATACCGTCAGCAATAGCTTCTCCGACAATTGTTTTCAGTTGGACGGTAAGATTGACTATTGTGCCTGAAGCCAGACAACATTCCGTACGTAGATACAAGTCATATTTTTCAATGAAGGAACGGTCCAATGCGGCAAAAGGGATATCTGACAGCTTATATTGCATCTGTAAAAAACGTACCAGATGATTGTAGGAATTGCGGTAAGCCCTCAATGTCTTTTCCGTACGATTGATCCCAACGCGTTTCTCGAAATTTCTAATGAAAAGTCTGAAATAGCTTAATAGGGTTTCCTGTTCCGAAGCCATACCCAAAAGTTGATGCTTTACATCCTCTGCTGTTACATCCTCACGGATTGCAGATTGTTCCGCATAGATGCCGAGCGCGGCAGCACGTATTTCATCCAGTCTGTTGTTTATGTCTCTTGCCGCAACACTTTTTCCACACGCCCGTCCGGATGACCACAATGACTGTGGCACACGAAACTTGACACTGAATGCTGTTTCAGAGTGCTTGCCGACAATAAGCCGTGCCATCACGGGACAGTTTCCCCTGGCATCCGCCTCGCTCTTTTTAAGGTAGAACGAAACCTTTACATCTGTCTGATTCATAATCTGTTCCATTGTTTGCAAAATTAACAGAGACAGAGTTAATCATCGGCATGTAAAATATCGTCAGACATCGACAAAGCTATCACCATTGACTTCCGGAACCTATATTTTTCATATCTCAAAAAAAATAAGTACCTTCGCTAAGCCAAAATGATGAAACTGCGTTCTTTACGGTCGGAGCAGAAAGGATTTTCAAACAACTCCATACAACTGGAATGGGCAACGGATAGGTAGCAATTTTTTCGCTTAACTATTCAAAAAACGGCTTCAAAGCACACATTTACAAATGCGGAATAATGCTGCGTATCTCCCTGAAAGCCCAATAGTTTACATTATTCTTCCTAAATCCATCCGAAATCGGGCGAGTTT